>JADFOJ010000053.1:0-21121 GCA_022562915.1 Planctomycetota bacterium
CCACCGGTTGACATTGGCCAGCAGGTCCTGGGTGCCGCCAAGCGGCGTGATCGAGAGTGTCGCCTCCTGCGAACCGTCGCGCACGGTGAACGAGGCGACCGACATCGCCACCGGCGCCGCGTCGACGCTCCAGCCCTCCGGCAGCAGTTCCCAGGTGGGAGCGACCGGCCCCGGCGCCGGCGCGGATGGTGATCGGGCGCCCGCGGCGTCCGTCTCGGCGGCGCCCGGGAACCGTACGGACTCGCACAGCGTGACGAATGCTTCGCTGTGTCCGGCCATCACCGGGGCGCGCGCGGTGGTCTTGATGAACCAGGTCTGCCTCTCGGCCGGGAAGATGGCGGCGAGCATTCGCGGCACAGGCGCGTCGGAGCCCTCCGGCGGCAGACCGACGAGATCGACCATCACCCCCTTCGCGCCGCGAGCGACGATGAGCCGCGCCGTGCCCGCCAGCTCGGACTCGCTCGCCGGCGGGAGACCGATCTGGCCGCGCCAGCGGTTGACGTTCGCCGCGATCCCGCCGGCGGCGCCGGCGAGTTGCGTGATCGCGACCTCGATCCGCTCGTCGCCTTCCCCGGCGGTCAGCGTCGCGAAGCGCATCGGGTTGGGATTGTCGATCTGCGTCCACCCGTCCGGCAGGTCCCACTGCATCGGGCCGCCGGCGGCCGGCCGTGGCCCCGCCTGCTGCTGCATCGAGACCACCGATACGGGCGGCGGCGTCTCCTTCGGAATCGCGTACGAGCGGATCTCGTCGGCCCGGTTGTCGCACCCGGGGCTCGCCACCAGCGCAGCGGCCGCGACTGACCCAAGCACGCGTGACGTCAACAGGGTAATTCTCTGCCTGGCGATCGAGGAAACCGTCATTGTTGCTCCCGATGATCCACCTGGTCCACTCCGCAGCGGGAAAAGGACCCGGCCGCAGGATCGTAGGCGGTGCTGTGCAGGAGGTGGGTAACCGTCCAATCCGTATTGCTTACGAGGCAGCATACATCATGGCCACCATGAGCCGTCATCGACAACACGAGCAGTGGGGCGCGACGGACTGGTTCTTCCGGCGACCTCCCCCGCTGCGAGACGCTATAGTCACCGCTTGCCTGGAGGGGCGTCAACGTGCAGCCGACAACCGACACCACCGATCGGATCAAGGCCCTCCTGCATCGTGAATCGAGGGTCGGCGAAGAGGGTGACGGGCGCGACGACACGACGCTGCTCCGGTTCGCCGACGATCATGCCGGTTGACGACCCGCTGACGCTCCTGCCGCACAGGGCGCCGTTCCGGTTCCTGACGGCGATCACGCTCCTGGAGCCGGGCATCCGGGCCCAGGGGCAGTGGACGGTGGCATGTGACGAGCCGTTCCTGGCCGGTCACTTCCCCGGCCGCCCGCTGGTCCCCGGCGCGCTGATCGCCGAGGCCATGGCCCAACTCGCGGGTGTCGTCATCTTCAGCGCCACACAGCAGGGTTCGGCGGGTGCGGCGACCGTCGCGCACTTCGACGTGCGGTTCCGCCATACCGTGACGCCGCCGGCCGAGATCGTGCTTCGCGCGCGGCTGGATCGGTCGATGGGTGCGCTGCACCGGCTCGACGTCGAGGCGGCGAGCGGGGACCGGTCGGTCGCCGACGGTTCGATCGTCCTGGCCGAGCACAGGGAGGGTACGCCGTGATCGGCGTCCTGGTTCTGGCAACCTGTCTCGCCGCGGACCTGCAGCAGGATCTCGACTCCATCGACCGGCGCGCCTCCGAGATCGAGGCCGTCGAAGCGCGGTTCACCGAGCGGCGTTACACGGCGCTGCTGCGCGCACCGATGGAGACCTCCGGGACCATCCGCGCCGTCGCGGGCCTGGTCCGGTGGGACACGACCACGCCGGCCCGCTCGACCACGATCATCACCGAGAGCGAGGTGCGGATCTTCTATCCCGAGGATCCGCTTCTGGAGGTGTGGGAGGTCTCGTCGCGCGTAGGGCAGCTCGCGTCGTCGCCCATCCCGCAGATCGCTGCCCTGCGTGACCTGTTCGAGATCGCGCCCGCCGCCGGACGGTCCGGTGTCGTGACGCTCAGGCTCACCCCGCTCGACCCGAGTGCACGGGAGCACCTCGACTACATCCGCCTGGAGATAGACCGGGCCACGGCGGTCGTCATGCGCGTGGAGATCAGGATGGTGGACGGCGATCGTACCGAGATCATCCTCGACAGGATCAAGGTGAACACCGGCCTCACGAAGAAGGACCTCGCGCTCGAGATCCCGCCCGAGACGCAGGTCGTCCGGCGGCGGGCGCCGACCGGGAGCAGCGGCCAGTGACCGCGACGCCGGGCAGCATCGGGGTCGTCGCCGGGCCGGGGCCGGGGCAGTGGTCCTTCGGAAGGGGCGTGCGTGCGGCGTTCGCACGCTTCTGGGTCGACGGCGCGCTGATGTTCAGCCTCGAGCACGCGCCGTGGCTGGCCCACAGGACACGGCCGTTCTTTCTCTGGTGGACGTGGCACACCTCTCGGTACATACGCGGCAACCTGATGGAGAACGCGGGGCAACTGCTCGGTCCGGGCTCTACGGCGACCGCGCGCCGGCGGCTCGCGAAGCAGGTGCTCAACAACCACTGGTTGTTCATGACGGATTTCGGGCGGATGCGGAACTGGTCGCGGCAGCGGCTGCTGGAGGAGATCGTCGAGGTCGAGGGCGAGCAGCGTTACCGCCGGGCCCGGTCGCTGCGCAGAGGCTTGATCCTCGTCACGGCCCACCTCGGCTCCTTCGAGGTCGGTCTTGCGGGAATCGCCGAGCGCGAGAGGCGGGTGCACGTGGTCTTCACGCGCGACGCGATGGGGACCTTCGACCGACTGAGGTCCGAACGGCGGCAGAAGCTGGGGGTGGTCGAAGCGCCGCTGGACGACGGGCTGGCCATGTGGCTTCAACTGAGGGACGCCCTTGGACGCGACGAGGTCGTGCTGATGCAGGGCGATCGCGTCATGCCGGGCCAGAAGGGCGTCACCATCGACTTCCTCGGCCGGCCGATGCGCTTCCCGACCGGTCCGGTTCGCCTGGCCCTCGCGACGAACGCGCCGATCGTTCCGGTCTTCACATTGCACACCCCTGACCGCAGGATACGGATCGTGCTCGAGGAGCCGATCATCGTCGACGACGGGGAGCTCATGCCGGCCGTGCGCAGGCTGGCGAAGGTGATCGAGCGGTACGTCGGCGCTCATCCCGAACAGTGGCTCATGATCCATCGCGTCTGGGAGCCGCACACGTGATCGTCGTCACGGGGATGGGCCTCGTGACGGCACTGGGCCTCTCGGTCGCCGAGACGTGGAAGCGGGTGCGGGCCGGCACCTGCGGGGTCGGACCGCTCACGGCGATCGAGTCGCCTCACGATGCGTCGTGCGTGGGCGGGCAGGCTCCGGACCTGCCGACCGGGTCGTCACGCCGCCGGCGCGAGGTGGCCTACCTGGAGGTCGCGCTCGCCGAGGCGCTGCAGCACGCCGATCTCGCCGCGGACTGCCCGTATCCGGCGGACCGCCGGAGCATCGTGCTGGGAACGACGCTCGGTGGCATGCGCGGCGCCGGGGCGTGCGTGCGCAAAGACGATCCCGGCGAGCTGCGCACCTTCCTTGCCGCAAGCGCCCTTCAGCCGCTTGCCGCGTCGTGGCCGGCGGAGGGCTTCACGGCCAGCACGAGCGCAGCCTGCGCATCAGGGTTGGCGAGCGTCGGCCTCGCGTGCACGCTGCTGGGTTCGCGGGTGGTCGACGTCGTCGTCGCCGGAGGCTACGACCCCATCAGCGAGTATGCCTACGCCGGTTTCAGCAGCCTGCGACTCGTCTCCGACGGACCGCAGCGTCCGTTTACGACCGGCCGCACCGGCATGAAGCTGGGCGAGGGCTACGGTCTTCTCGTGCTGGAGCGCGCCGACGACGCCGCGCGACGCGGGGCACAGGTCCTGGCGCTGATCGCCGGGCGCGGCGAGACCTCCGATGCCCATCACCTGACCCAGCCGCACCCGGAGGGCGACGGCGCAGCGAGGGCGATGCGTGCCGCGCTCGCCGATGCCGGGATCGACCCGCAGCGGATCGGTCTCATCGCCGCGCACGGAACGGCGACGCCGGACAACGACGGGTCGGAGCACACGGCGCTTCAGCGCGTCTTCGGAGACGGCCTGTCGCGTGTGCCGGCGGTCGCGTTCAAGAGCCACATCGGCCACACGCTGGGCGGCGCCGGGGCGGTGGAGCTGATCCTGGCGTGCGAGGCGATGCGGGCCGGCACGGTGCCGCCCACGGCCAACGTAGCCGCCGACGAGTTGGAGTTCGCCGATCTTCTCCTGGTGACGGACGGCCGGGCGAGAGCCGCCGAGATCGACTTCACGATGAACCTGTCGCTGGGGTTCGGCGGCGCCAACAGCTGCATGATTCTCTGCCGCAATGGTGTTGCCAAGCCGCCGCCCGGTCCGCCGGAATCGCTGCGCGACGTACTCATCACCGGCGTGGGCGTGATCGCACCGGGCGTGGTCGGCAACGAGGCTCTCACGAACAGGCTCGAATCGTCTCCCGTGCCGAGACTCACCGAGGACACCGGCTCCGTCGATGATGCGATCATCGCGGATCTCGTGCAGGCGCGCCGCGTCCGTCGGATGAGCCCGTACGCCAAGCTCATGCTCGCCGCGACGCAGATCGCCATGGACGACGCCGGGATCGACGATGCCAAGGCGTTCGCCGCCGAGTGCGGCGCCCTGCTGGGCTCGACGCACGGCGCGCCGTCGTACTCCGAGACGTACTACCGGCAGATCGTCGGGGAGGGCCTCGCCGCTGGGAACCCGATGCTCTTCGCCGAAGCGGTGCCGAACGTGGCCAGTGCCCAACTCAGCATGAAGATCGGGTTGCGGGGAAGCGCGCAGACGATCATCGGTTCGCGAACCGCCGGGCTCGACGCACTTCAGCTGGCCGCCCTGCGGATCGCCTCGGGCGAATGGGACCGCGCGATCGTCGGCGCAGCCGAGGAGTACAGCGAGGTCGTCAACCTCGCCTATGCTCGCTGCGATCAGTACGCGCTCAACGGCGGCGGCACGCCGTTCACCGATCCGGCGGGATTCCGCGTCGGCGCCGGGGCGGCTGTGCTCGTGCTGGAATCGACGAGGTCGGCGGCCTCCCGCAAGGCCCGGGTCCGCGGTTGCGTCCGGGAGATCGGCGCCACCCACGGGACGACGGATGTGCTCCAACGAATCGGTGACCCACCCGGCGTCGTCTGCTGCGCAAGCGGCTCGCGTCTCGACGGCGTCGAGCTCGAAGCGCTGACACGATCGGCGCTGCGGGCGTATTCGCCGCAGCATCCGCTCGCCGTGACGACGTTGTACGGCTACCTCGCCGAGATGTTCAGCGCCGGCCCGATCGCCGCGGTTGCGGCGGTCCTTCTCAGCGGGCGGTTGCCTCGCATGCTCGCAGAACCTCGCGGTTGGCCGGCATCAATGCATGCCGCCGATGGCGATGCGATCGCTGGTGATTTCGGCGTCCTGTGCGCCGACCATACCGGGCCGGTTCGGGCGGTCCGGATCGGCATTGACACTGGTTCGTTTTCTACGTAGATTGCTGTTCTATAGCAAGTTAGCTCTAGTGAGGCATGGGGGCATCGGCATCGTGAATGATCCTGGATTATTCCTCGAACCTCCCAGGTGGGCCCGCCGACTGGTTCGAGGCGAAGACCGAGGCGAGTGGCTGGCAGTCGCACCGCCGATCGCGGTCAGAACTGTTGCGTGCCGGGACTTCGCGATCGTTTCAGCCCGTATCGACGGTGCCGTGCGGATGTCCGCGCTGCAGCTCCAGGAGGCGATCGTCGTCGCGTACGACAGTATCGCGGGCCGGCTGAGCGGCATGTCCGCGGGCCACGCGGTGCGGATCTGGAACTTCATTCCTCGCATCCTTGCGCCGCTGGGCGAACTGCCGCACCGGTACATGGCGTTCAACGCCGGCCGCTTTGCGGTCTACACCAAGTGGTACAGGAGCGTCGACGAGGTCCGGCGTTGCGCGGTGACGGCGTCGGCTGTGGGGCACTTCGGCGACGACCTGCTCGTGCACTGCCTCGCCGCGACCCAGCCCGGCAGGCCGCTGGAGAACCCCCGGCAGATCCCCTCGTACCGGTATTCCGATCGCTACGGGCCGATGCCGCCATGCTTTGCCCGTGCGACCCGTCTGCGGCTTCGGGGCGATCGTGACGTGCTGCTGGTCGCCGGCACGGCAAGCGTGACCGGTGAGGACACCATCCATGCGGCCGACCTGCCCGCCCAGGTGGAGGAGGTCTTCCTGAACCTCGCGGCGCTGGTGGGTCGTGCCGAGGGGGTCGGGCTGGAGGCGTGCACGAACGGGCAATGCTCCGAGCTGCTCGATCGGTTCCGCAACCTGCGCGTGTATGTCGTGCGGTGGCGTGATGTCGGGCGGATCAGGACCATCGTGGAGCGTCGCTTCCCGTCACTGGAGGAGGTTGAATACGTCCACGTCCGCCTGTGCCGCCCGGACCTCCTCCTGGAGATCGAGGGGGTCGCCGACGTACGTCGCCCGGCAGAGCCCGTCGGCAACGGGTCGCGCACCGCGTATGTGTCCGCCACCTCGTGATGAGCGGACCGGCACACACCCATGAAGTCGTCGTGATCGGTGGCGGCCCGGCCGGCGCCACGGCCGCACGGCAGCTCGCTCGTCAAGGCGTGGACGTGCTCGTGCTCGACAAGGCGACCCACCCGCGATTCCGCATCGGCGAGTCGTTTCTCCCGCGCACTTCGAAGCAGCTCGAAGCGCTCGGGCTTGGTTCGAAGCTGGAGCAGATCGAGTACATGCCGAAGCTCGGTGTGGAGTTCGTGTTCGGGCATGGAGGCGAGCCACCGAAGGACTTCTGGTTCAGGGATGCGTTCGGCGGAGCGAAACAGCCGACGTTCAACATCGAGCGAGCACCGTTCGACCGGATGCTGCTTCGAGCCGCCGGCGAGTCCGGCGCCACTGTGCGTGAGGGCGCCTCGGTGCGTCGAATCAACCGTCTCGAGGACGGCGATGTCGAGGTCGAAGTCGACGGCGAGTCGCTCCGCGCCAAATACCTGATCGACGCGAGCGGGCAGGCAACCGTGGTCGGCCGACACCTCGGCTTGCGGCGGGTACTCCCGGACCTTCGCAAGATCGCGTACTACGCCCACTATCGCGGCGTGCAACGCCGCGACGGCGAGGAAGCGGGCTCCCCGACGATCGTCATGTGCCGCGAGGGGTGGTTCTGGATCATCCCGATCGACCGCGAGCGCACCAGCATCGGCCTGGTCATGAGCCAGGAGGACGCCCGGGCCGCGGGCCGGCCCGCGGGCGAGATGTTGCGCTGGGGCATCGCGAGGTGTCCCGTGATGCGGCAGCGGTGCCAGGACTGCGAGCCCACCGACGTCGCGGGCATCGCGGCGGACTACAGCTACCGGTGTCGCCCATACGCCGGCCCCGGGTACTTTCTCGTGGGCGACGCCGCCACGTTCGTCGATCCGGTGTTCTCGACCGGGGTCTGCCTGGGCATGATGGCCGCAGAGCACGCCGCGAAGTGCACCGTTGCGCTGCTCCGGGAGCGCGCCGATGCAAAGAAGACGCGTCGCGAGTACATCCGCTTCGTCGAATCGAGCTCGACGATGCTGTTCCGGATCGTGCGCGGCTTCTACAAGCACTCCTTCCGCGAGGTGCTCATGCAGGCGCAGGGGCCGTTTTCCGTCCACGGCGCCTTGATCGCACTGCTCGCCGGAGATGTTTTCCCGCGACCGGCACTGGCACTGCAATGGCGTGTCCGGTTGTTTGAATTCTTCGTGCGGTTCCACGAGAGGTTCCCCTTCGTGCCGAGACGGGCGAACTTCTCGTTGCTGGAGTCCGACTGATGGACTCCACCGGTACGCGGTTGGACCTGTTGACGCGTCTCGCCGAGCTCGCCCGGGAGTGTCCGGAACGTCAGGCAGCGGTCTCGGTCGAGTGCGACACGGCGGATGACGGGCTGACGTACGGCCATCTCGCACAGGCCACGTTGCATCTGGCCGGACGGTTGCGCCGTGAACTGCCCGCCGGCGGCGTTGTCATCGTGTGCGGCGCCAACGCCCCCGAACTGTTTCCCGCGGTGCTCGGCGTGCTGACCGCCGGGATGACGGTCTTTCCCACCCATCCAGGCGTCTCGGAACCGGAGCTTCGTCGGGCCGTCGCCGGTTCGCGGGCCGTCGCGGTCATCGGCGATGGGCGCACGCTGCGGGTGCTCGCCGACGTCGGCCTCCTGCGGATCGACCTCGGTTCGGCGACCGATGTCCCGGCGGGTGTGTCGGCACCGTCGTGGAGCGACTTCGACCAGATGCACAGCGGTCTGCTGCTGCAGAGTTCGGGCACCACCGGGCGCCCGAAGATCGTGCGGCGTCTGGCGCCTGCGCTGGATGCGGTGGCGCACGCCGTCGTGGCGGCGGTCGGCCTGCGACCCGACGACCGGGTCCTGGCCGCCATCCCGCTCTGTCATGCCTACGGCCTGGAGAGCGCGATGCTGGGGCCGCTCGTGGCCGGTTCATGCGTGCTGACGTGTGACGGCTTCCCCCCGGCCGTCATCAGCCGGGCGTTCGCCGAAGGCGGCGTGACGGTGTTCCCCGGGGTACCGTTCATGTTCCAAGTTCTCGCCGAGCTGGACATACGGCGTGTGTCGGCGTTGCGCCGGACGTATTCCGCCGGCGGGCCGCTTCCGGCCGGTATCGCCGAGGCATTCACCCGGCGCACCGGGGTGCGAATCGGGCAGCTCTACGGCGCCAGCGAAATCGGCTCCGCGACGTTCAACGACCCCGACGAGGACGGGTTCCTGCAGTCGTCGGTCGGTCGCCCGATGAGGGGCGTCGAGATCCGGGTCGTCCAGGGTGACGACCCGGCGCGCCCGGTCCCGGTCGGCGACGAGGGCCAGGTGGCGGTTCGGGCCGCGTCGATGCTGAATGAGTACGCCGACGACGACACGCCGGCGCTGACCAACGGGTTCTTCCTGACCGGCGACCTGGGCCGTCTCGACGACAGGGGCCGGCTGTCGATCACCGGGCGGGTCAAGCTCCAGATCGACGTCGGCGGGCTCAAGGTCAATCCGCTCGAGGTCGAGTTCGTACTCTGCCAGTTCCCAGGTGTCAGCGAATGCGCCGTCGTGCCGATGCGTGTCGCCGAGACCGTCAACAGGCTGCGCGCCTTGGTCGTACCCGATCGGGGGCAGAGCGGTTTCGATGTCGCGGCGCTGCGCCGGTTCGCCAGAAGCCGGTTGGCCGCGTACAAGGTCCCGCGTCTCATCGAGATCTGCGACTCCCTGCCGCGGTCGCCCACCGGCAAGATCCAGCGGCACGCGCTGGCAGAGACATGAGCGGCCGCTTCGCTTCGACGCACACCGCGCCGGCCATCGCCGCCGTGATACTGGTGCCGGCGGGCTGCCAGTCGCTGCCGACCTATCCGTGGATCGATACCGAGACCGCGATGGTGCACATGAGCCGGCGGGCCGAGGAAGTGCACACGATCGCCGGTCGCTGCGGCCTCGCGTTCACCAATGAGCGCGGCGAGACGATTCGTCTCGACGCGGCGATCGCCGCGCGGCCGCCGGACCATCTGAGGCTGCGCGCGTGGAAGCTGGGGCACGCCGCGTTCGACCTCCTGTTGACGCCCGACGGCCTGTGGGTGCAAACACGAGACGAGGACCTGTCCTCGACCCTGGACGTGGAGGAGTTCCTCGGGGCGTGGACGGTTGCCGTCACGGGGCGGCCGACGCGCGCCGTGACGTACGAGGACGACGGCGGACGCGAGTTCACGGTTGTGGGTCGAGAGGAGCACGGCGACGGGAGTCGGACTGTCCGGTGCGTCATCGAACGCTCGACGCTGCTGCCGCGCCGATACACGCTCCAGGACGAGACCGGCACCGAGCTCTATGTCCTTCAACTCGACAGGTATCGCTCATTCGACGGCATTGCCTGGCCGACGCGGATGACCGGCCGCGCGGCAGGCCGCGTATTCGTCCTGGAGATGACCAACCCCATATTCAACGAGGAGACTGCGTCGGACGCCTTCACGCCGCCGCACGGCGCCGTCCGACGGTCCGCATGGCAACCGATCCCCGAGACAAGCCGGTCCGCCCGGTCCTCGCCGCACGGCGCCCCGTCCTGACGTTGCTGGTCGCTGCGCTGGTGGGTGTCGCCGCCGCCGCCGGCGCAAGCCGGTTGCGCCCCAGCGCGATGATGCGCGACATGCTCGCGCGTGATCACGGTGCGTCCGCGACGCTCAACCGGATTCACGACGTCTTCCCCCTCACCGACGACCTCACGCTGCTCGTCTCGGTGCCGCCGGATGACGCGGGCGGCGCCGAGACGGGCGGGCGGTTGGTGGGGTTCGCTCGCAGCCTGGAGTCTGCGATCCGGTCGTCCGCGACGCTTTCGCCGCTGGTTGTCAACATCACCCACCGAGCCGACACGCCCGATTCCGCACGCGTCTTCGTCGAACGATACGTTGTGCCGAACGGGCTTCTTTACCTGACCGAAGAGGGGTTTACCGAGGCGCGGCGGCGCTTGACGGGCCAGGCCATGGTGCGGCAGATCGCCCGCAACGAAAGGCTCATGCAGGCGTCGAGCCCGGCGGCGGGGGCGATCGCGGACACCGTGTTGCGTGACCCGCTTCGGTTGTACGAACTCATCGACCGGGACGTCGCCGTCGACGCCACCGGTGTCGGCCCGCTGCTGTCGCCGGACGGGCGGAGCCTGCTCATCCGGATCACGGGAACGCACCCCGCAGGCGATCTCGAATTCTGCCGCCGGATTGTCCAGGGTGTCAGGGACGCCGTCGACCGGCTCGATCCGCACGGGATCTCCGTCGACTACACCGGCGCCTACGTCATCACCGATCTGAGCGCGCGGACGATTCGCCGCGACATGACGATCAGCATCGCCGGTTCGCTGGTGCTCATCCAGGTCCTCTTCCTGGTGGCCTACCGCCACGTGCTGAGCTTCGCGCTGGCGTTCGGGCCGGTGGCGCTCGGGATCCTGACCGGTTTCGGGGTCTTCTCGCTGTTCGGACGGTCGATCACGCCGGTGACGGCCGTCATCGGCGGCGTGCTGGCCGGCATCGGCATCGACTTTGCCATCCATCTCCTGTCGCATTGTTCCGCCGGCCGCATCAGCGATGCGGTTCACCGCATGCGCCTGCCGATCATCACGGCGGCGGTGACCTCGCTGCTTGCCTTCGCGGCCGTGTCCGCGTCGAGCATCCCGGCAGTTCGCGACTTCGGCCGGCTCGGAGGGCTGGGGCTGCTGGGAGCCGTTGTCGCCACGCTCCTGGTGCTTCCCGCGGTCGTGGTTCTGCTGGGTGACAGAGTCATCACGCTGTCGCCGCGCTGGCGGCCGCCGGTGGCGTTCGGGGGCCGAGCGGCGATCATCGGTCTGTCGCTGACCTGGTTCGCCGCTGTCGCGGTCGGCGTCGCCGGCATGGATCGCGTGCTGGCGTTCGAGACGGATCTCACGGTGCTGCACCCGCGCCCGAACCCTGCGCTGGACCTGGAGGAGGTGATCGCCCGGCGCTTCGGCACGGCGCCGAACTCGATTCTCGTTCACGTCTCGGCCGAGACGGAAGAGGCGGTCACGGCCCGTGCCCACGCGGTGCGCCGTCGTCTTCTCACGACGCAGGCCATTCGGGCCGGTGTAGTCTCGGTCCACTCGATCGCCGACCTGTTGCCCGACCCGGCGGTCACACCGGGCCGCCTGGCGGCGATCGCCGCCATCGACGCGGGACGCGTCCTGGATGACTTTCGTGCTGCCGTTGCCGACAGCCCCTTCAACCCTGCCGTGTACGAGGAGTACGAAGCGTTCCTGGATCGCCTGCTCGATGCGAGCGAAGCGCCCGGCCTGGCGGCCCTTCGGGAGACGGTGGGGACGACCGGCATCGGCCGTCTCCTGCCGATCGCCCGGACAGGGTCGATTCGCGAGACGCTCGTCGTGGCACGGCTGGGCGTGCCCCTCAATGATCGCCTCCGGCGCGCCGACACGATCGCGACCGTCCGATCGCTCGTCGCCGACGTCCCGTCGGCCATGGTCACGGGGCTCAGCGTGATCGGGCACGACACCGCAGTGCAGATCCGTACGACCATCGTCCGGCTGGGTGGCATCGCCGCCGGAGCGGTCATCGTGTTCCTGTGGATCGTCTTCCGCAGCATCCGGGACGTGGCACTCGCCCTGTTGCCGATGGCGTTCGCGGTCACGTGCCTGCCCGCGATCATGGCGCTGACCGGTGACCGGTTCAACATGATCAATCTGGTCGGGCTGCCCCTGCTGGTCGGCATCGCCGTTGACGACGGCATCGTGCTGGTCAGCATCGCACGCCGCTGCAGGCTGTCGGGCGAGTCCGCCGTGGAGCAACTCTCGGCGAGCAGTCACGCCGTGATCGTCACCAGCCTCACCACGGTGCTCGCCTTCGGTACGCTCTCGTTCACAAGCACGCCGGCGATCCAGTCCCTCGGCCGACTGACCGCGCTCGGCATGGGTGCGGCCCTGTTGGCTTCATTGTTCCTGCTGGTGCCGATCCTGGTCAGAATGTCACGACAGCCATGATCCGTCTCCTGCTGATCGGAGGGTTCCTCGGTCTCACCGCGTGCACGCCCGCGACGCGTCTGCCGTTCCCCACCGAGGCGATCGACGCCGACGGCGGCGCGCGATACTACGACGTCAACGGAAACGGTCGAATCGACTTCACCGTACGTGCCGGACCGGACGGTCGCGCGGAGCTGCTGGAATACGACGATGACGAAGACGGTGCCTGCGATCGCCGGTACCGGATCAGCGACTACGACGCGGCGCGCGTGCCGCACCTGATCATCCTGCTCGACTCGATCCCCTTCGAGCCTTTTGCCCGGGCGCACGCCGAGGGCCGGCTGTGGTGCTTCAATGCGCCGCAGAAGGTCATCCCGCCGTTCCCGACGATGAGCGGTCTGATCTTCTCGCAGATGCTCGGCGCGCCGCCGCCGCCGGGCATGATCAATCGCCATTACGACCGGCGACGCGGCAAGATGGACAACCGGATCACGAAGCGGGTCTTCGGCTGGCGCTACCCGTGGCAGCTTCGCCTGCACTATCACGCGAGCTACCTGGAGAACGGCCGGATGTTCCTCGACCCGCGCGGATGGTATCCGGTGGAGCTCGCGCGGATCCGCAGGACACTCGATGAAAGCCCCGATCGCGTGACGGTCGTCTACCTGGCCAGCACATCGGGTCTCCTGAGCAAGTACGGGGCGGACAGCCTTGACGAGATCATCGACGGGCTGCAGCAGCTGGCCCTGCAACTGCTCCATGATCGCAATGGCGCGGTCAACATCTCGATCGTCTCGGACCACGGGCATAACCTGGTGCCGCCGGAGCGGATCGAGTTGGGCAAGACCCTCAAGGCCGCCGGATTCCGGCTGACCTCGAAGCTGCGTACGGCCCGCGACGTCGTCTTCGACATCGACGGGCTTGTCAATTATCTGGGCATTCACACGATGAGGCCGGCGGCGGTCGCCGACACGCTGCTGGCCCGCGACGAGATCGAGCTGGCGATGTACAAGGCAGAGGATTCGGTTCTCGTCAGAAGCGCAGCCGGTACGGCCGAAATCGAGAAGCGAGGGGACCGGTTCCGGTATCGGCCCCACGACGCCGACGTCCTGGACTATGCCGACGTCATCGAGGTGCTGCGTCGGGAAGGCGCCGTCGATCAGGACGGCTTCGTTCAGGACGAGGCGTGGTTCGCCGCTACCGTGGACCACCAGTGGCCCGACGCGCCGCCGCGCATCTGGAACGCATTCCACGGCACGGCCATGAACACCCCTGACCTCATGGTCACGATGCGCGACGGGTACTGCATCGGTCTCAGCGGTTTCGACTTCTGGATCGACATGGCCTCCACGCACGGAGGGCTGAACCAGATCAACAGCGCCACCATCCTGATGTCGACGACGGACCGTGTGACCGGGCCCGTGCGGACCCGTGACGTGTTCAGCGTGCTGGAGCCGGAGTACCATCCGTAGGCGATGGCTGGTGAGGACATGAGCCTGGTGTGGGCAGCGGCGGGCGTCGCCGTCGTGGCCTCGGGGGCGGCGGGCCTCGTCGCGCGCGGCATGTTCTCGCCGCGCAGTGGAGTGTTCGGACCGGTCGTCTTTCGCGGCACGACGGCGTCGCCGCCCCGCGTCGCCCTGACCTTCGACGACGGTCCGGACGAACGGACCACGCCGCGGATCCTCGATGTGCTGGAGCGGTACGAGGTACCGGCGGCCTTCTTCGTCATCGGTCGCAACGTCGAGCGGCATCCCGAGCTGGTTGCCCAAATGCACCGCGCCGGGCACCTGGTCGGCAATCACAGCTACCACCATGCGAGGCTCGGCACCTTTCGCCGGCTGCGATATTGGCGGCAGGAACTGGCGCGCACCGACGACGTCATTGCGCCGATCGTGGGCGCAAAGCCGCGGCTGTTCCGACCGCCGATGGGCTTCCGCAACCGGCACATCGCCCGTGTCGTTCGCGAGGGCCGTTACGTTGCCACGACGTGGACCGTGCGCGCCCTCGACAGCTTGAACACCAGTGCCGCGCGTATCCTCGAGCGGCTCGACCTTCGCTCGGAGGCGGGCAGCATTCTTGCCCTGCACGACGGGCAGGAGCCCGGCCGGGTTCGCGATCTGCGAGCGACGATCGAAGCGCTGCCGCAACTCATCGAGCGGCTTCGGGATCGGGGACTCGAACCCGTGCGGCTCGACGGTCTTATCGGGGAGCAACCATACCGCGAGAACGCGTCCGTGCCGGAACCGTCAGGCGGGTGAAGATAAGCCGCGCGTGCAGGAGGATACCTCGCACCGTCTCTCGCCACGGGTTGAGATGGCTCACCCGATTCTCCGCCTGGAAGTAGCGGCAACGAACCGGCACGTTCACGATCCCGTACCCCGCCCATGCCGCGCGGGTGATGATCTCCGCCTCCCAGCCGAAGTGCCGGGCCCGGCAGGGCAACTGTGCCGCGTCCAGGGGATACACCCTGAACCCGCACTGGCTGTCCGTGACCGTCGCCCCGCTGGCCAGACGGATGGCGAAGTTGGAGATGCGGCGACCTGTTCGGCTGCGCGCGGGATAGTCCGGTCGCGTGTCGTCGCGGGTGCCGATGATCAAGGCATGCGGGTGCGCTTCGGCGGCCTCCACGAGGTCGGGGATCTGCTCGGGATCGAGCTGGCCGTCGGTGTCTATCGTGACGGCGTGCGTGAAGCCCAACTCGATCGCACGCCTGAAACCGGTGCACAGAGCGGCGGCCTTGCCGAGGTTCCGTTCGTGCGTGACCAGGCAGAACGCGGGAGGCTCGTGCCCCCGGGCCCACGACGCGAGAATCTCCGCCGTCGCGTCGCTCGAACCGTCGTTGACGACGATCGCGGGGAACCCGGTCGCGTCGATCCGCTGAAGGATATCGGGCAGCGTCAACGCGTTGTTGTAGGTCGGTGCGACGACCGCGAACCGCGCGTCGTGCCGTTCCCTGTGATCAACCACCGGCGTTGCGCAGGTCCTTGCTCACTTCCGGATGAGCCTTGGCCAGATCGAGCGGCCTCCGGCCGGCGTTGTTGCGAATCGTCGCGTCCGCGTTGCCGGAGGCGCCTTTGTTCAGCAGGAAGGTCACCATCTTCCTGTGGCCGCGTTCGGTGGCGGCATGCAGCGGCGTCCGCCCGTCCTCCGCGCGTCGGGCGTTGATGTCCTCGCCCCGATCGAGGTATCGCTCGGCTGACCCGAGGTTTCCGTTCCGCGCGGATCCGAAGAGGCTCCTGGACCAGCCGCCACCTTCACATCCGGCCGACGTGATGATCGCGAGACTTCCCACGATGGCGAGCGCCAGTCGTGTTGCTCGGACGCCGTGCGGATGTCGAACTCTGCGGCGCTGCATGTCAGACTCCCGTTGTGCGTACGACCGGTGAATTCCCCAGTATATCAACGGGGTGCGCAGGCCGTACGGCTACTGCTGTCCGGTGGCGGCAGGTGCCTCGGCGGCCGGAGCGCCGGGGGCCTGGATTTGCTATCCTTGGGAGGTTACATGATCGGCACAGACGCAACGATCCTGACTCCACACCCGGTGCTCAGCCGGCACTATGACCACGCCGCGGACCGTCACGCACATGTCACGCGGCTCTTCGACAATACCGCGCAGCACTACGACCGGATCAACTCGGTCCTGAGCTTCGGAACCGGAACACGGTATCGCCGCCAGGCTCTTCGCCGCGCCGGAATCGCGGTCGGCACGCGACTGCTGGACGTGGGCACGGGCACCGGCGTCATCGCGTGCGAGGCCATGGACCTTGTGGGGCCCGACGGGCACGTGACCGCCGTCGATCCGAGCCGCCGCATGCTCGACGTGGCGCGTCGGCGCGGGGTGAGCGACGTGCGCATCGGTACGGCCGAAGCGCTGCCATGCGACGACAGCGCATACGACATGGTCACGATGGGGTACGCCTTGCGCCACGTCGGCGACCTGGCCGTGCTTTGCCGGGAGTTTGTCCGCGTCCTGCGGCCCGGTGGCGTCCTGCTCATCCTGGAACAGACGCCGCCACGCGCGTGGGTGCTCAACCAGCTGTACACGCTCTACATGAAGACGGTGGTGCCGAGGGTCAGCCGCCTGGTCACCGGCAGCCGCGATGCAGGAGCGCTGATGAGCTACTACTGGGACAGCCTCGATCAGTGCGTGCCCGCCGCGTCGATCCTCGGGGCGCTGGAGGCCGCGGGTCTCACGGCAGTTCGGCACGATGTGGTCACGTGGTGCTTCAGCGAGTACACGGCACGACGGCCTGCCGGCCCGTCTTTTTAAGCGATTGCCTGTGTGGAGGGGCGTCAGCGTGCAGCCCACAACCGACACCGCCGTCCGGATCAAGGCCCTTCTGCGTCGTGAGTTGAGGCTTGGCGACGATGCCGACGTTCGCGACGACACGCCGCTGCTCGGCGGCGATTTCGACCTCGATTCGCTCGACGTCCTGTTGCTCGTGACCAGCGTCGAGAAGGAGTTCGGAATCAAGATCCCCAACGAGGCCGTCGGCCCGGAAGCCTTCGCCACCGTGACGACGCTGGTCCGGTTCGTCGACGATCATGTCGGCTGACGACGCGCGTCACGTCGTCCCCTGAGATCACCCGCCGGCGTCGCGTAGCGCATCGATCGTTCCGGGGTGGGCGGCGGCCATGTCGCGAGCGGTCATACCGTTCTTGTTGCGGATCTTCGGGTCGGCTCCGGCGGAGAGCAGGATGTACAGGGTCCTGGTGTGGCCGCGCCTCGCGGCGAGGTGAAGTGGCGTGTTGCCGTCGAGGTCCTGCACGTCGGGGTCGGCGTTCTCGTCGCACAAGAAGATCGCCATCTTGCGGTGACCGCGGTGCGCGGCTGCGTGCAGCGGCGTACGCCTACTCGACGTGTACGTGCCGTTGATGTCGTCGCCTCTCTGGAGCGCCGCCCGGGCGTCTTTACGACTGCCCTCCAGAGCGGCGTTGTACAGGTTGGTGCAGCCGGCCAGGGCCGGCACGACGAGGCCGCACACCAGAATGCACAGGAGTCGGATCGATCGCCGGCGGCTGCCCATGAGGCCGTCCTTTAGTGAAGGCTGTCATCGCCGGCATACGAGTCGTGTCGGGTGCGCGTGATGGCCGGCGGGTCCTGAACGAAGTGGAGCGTACCGGGCTCGAACCGGTGACCTCGTGCTTGCAAAGCACGCGCTCTCCCAACTGAGCTAACGCCCCGTCTGCTTCTCTGCAGGCGGATTATATGGGTGGCACGGTCGAGCGAGCGAAGCGAGCTCGCCCGTGGAGGGATGTCGCATCACGGGCGAGCTCGCTTCGCTCGCTCGACCGTGCCACCCGCGGCCCCCCCGTTCGTTCGTGCCTCAGTCAGTCGAATCGAGCACGTCGATCCGACGGGGGTCGATGAGTGTCACCCTCAGGCCGTTGTCGTCGGATCGGTCACCGACGATGCCGATGCGGTGACCCAGCAGCTTCGCGTAGTCGAAGCGGTCGTCCGGCTCCAGGTAGGAGAGGGTCCGGCCGGTGTCATCGCGGATGCGAAGCAGCTTCGGCAGCCGCTTGCCGTCGTAGATCGTCGAGGCGTCCAGCAGTCCGACGACCTCGTACCGGTCCATCGCTTCCATTACCAGGCGGGCGCTCTCGGCGCTCTCGGTCGTCCGGCGGGCGCGGTCCAGCGCGCCGGCCAGGTCGAGGCGACGCCGCTGCACCTCCGACCACAGTGCGAGCTGCTGCGCACGCGTCTTGGCGAAACGGGAGATCGACCGGCTGTCCCGGGAACGCTTCGCCAGGTCGAGATACAGAAGCCGTAACGGCCCGACCTCGGCCGACTCGGTCGGCTCGACGAGCAGTCGGGCGTACGCGGCCTCGAGATCGTCCAGCATGATCCGGGCGCGACGGCGCTCCGGCGAGACAGGTCGGGGGCGCACGGCCACCGGCGTATTCGGCACCATCGCCGGTGGAACCTCGATCGCCATGCCGACGTTGGGTGCCGCCCGACCGACAGGCGCCTGTGTGATCGGGGCCCGGGCGCTCGGTGCGTGGGTGATCGGGGCCAGGGTAATCGGCATCGCGGGACGGTCCGGCGCGCGGCTCACCGGCGGGGCGCCGGTCGATTCCTTCATCGCGGCCTCCCAGACGCTCACTTCGGCAGGGGTCGCCGGCCGCAATCGTTGCAGGTCGATCCATCCCTCGGCGTCAGCCGGCAGCACGACCTTGTGTACGACCTCGGTCGCCAGCGTCGTCGTCTCGATGACCCGTAGCGTCCGGTTCGCCGCAAGCGTCGTGGCGGGTTTCCAGCTGCTGGCCGGGTCCATCCGGGCGTCGAGGTTCGGCGCGAAAATGTCCGTGGGACCGATCGTCGAGCCGCTGGCGCCGTCGAGGCTCAGCCGGAACGACGGTATGCTCGACGTTGCGTAGCGGACGTATCCGAAGAACTCTTCGAACGCCGGCCCGACGGTGGCAACGCGAGCCCAGCCCGCCTTCTCGCCGATCACCTTGACCACGTCGCCGGTCTGCACGCGGCCGAACGGGTAGAACCGGACGTCCGCGCCGGCCCGGACGAACTCCTCGGTGGTGACGGTGGCGAGGTAGGGGAATGCCTGTTCCGTCTGGGCGGCGACACGACCCGTCAGGGCCGACGTGCCGACGGTGACCAGGCATAGTGTGAGAGCAGGGCGCAGTACGGCAGGCATGGCAGACCTCCTTGTCTTGCGTGCTTGACTTGCGTGCCAAGAGCCTACCCCGGATGGTCCCGTCGGGCAACCGCGCCGGTGGTCCCTCCAGGTTGGCATTACTGATACGCTGTGCCGATGGGTAGTGGAGGATCCCTGGCGGCGTGTCTCGCAGTATCCCTGGGGCTGGGCTGCGCGGGGTGTGCCAGCCCCTTCTTCAGTGGCGAGGGGGATGACGTCCTGAGGCGTCGCGTGGCCGGTGCGATCGAGCGGGAACTTGCCGAGGTCCCGCTCCGGCAGCAGCGAATCGAGACGACGCAGTCGCCGTCCACCGTCGAGGCCGAGCTCGCCGAACGCCGTTCGGAGCTGGACGCCATCGGGCCGCCGGTGCCTTTTTCCGCAGGCACGCTGGACATCGGGCCGGACCTGTCCGGCGACGATCAGCAGGAGGTGACCATCAGTCTGGAGTCGGCGGTGCAGACCTCGGTCCGCAATAACCTTTCCATCCAGATCGCCCGCCTCCAGCCGGCGATCAACGAGTCGGACGTCGTGGCCGCCGAGGCCGCCTTCGATGCCGTGTTCTTCACGAACGTCACCTGGACCAACACGGATCAGCCGGCGGTGATCCCCGTCATCAACAGCGTCCCCATCGGGACCCCTTCCCGCGTCAACGAAGAGCTGCGCTTCGACACCGGTCTGCGCACACGCCTCACGACCGGTGCCGACGTCTTCGTCTCGACGGAGCTGACGCGGTTCGACAACAAGACGCCGGGGCTCACCCTCGCACCGGACCCGTCATTCACCTCGTCGATCAACGTGGGCATCACCCAGCCGCTGCTCCGCGGTTTCGGCTCAGAGGTGAACACCGCGACGATTCGCCTGGCTCGCAACACGGAGCGTCGAAGCATCCAGCAGCTCCGCATCGACCTGCTCGCGCTCGTGGAGCAGATCGAGGCCGCCTACTGGCAGCTCGTCTTCGCGTGGCAGGACCTGGCCATCCAGCAGTGGCTGCTGGAGTCGGGTGTCGCGGTGCGCGACATCATGGATCGCCGCCGCGACTTCGACACCAAGCTCGCGCAGTACTCCGACGCGGTGGCCACGGTGGAAACCCGCAAGGCCAACGTCATCTCCGCGCGCCGGGCAATCCGCGCCGCCTCGGACAACCTGAAGCTCCTCATCAACGACCCCCAGCTCACCGTCGGCTCCGAAGTGCTGCTGGTCCCCGCGGACCTGATGATCGAAGCGCCGATCAGGTACAACCTCCGGGAGGCCGTCATGACCGCCGTCGGCGAGCGGCCGGAAGTCCAGCAGGCCATCCTGAACATCGACGACGCCGGGATCCGCCAGATGCTGGCGGACAACAACCGGCTGCCCCTGCTGAACCTCTCGGCGGAGATGTCGTACTTCGGCCTCGACTCGGAAGCCGATGACTCCTACGGCAACCTGCGCGATGGCAGCTTCATCGATTACCTGCTGGGGCTGGTGTACGAGTGGCCCATCGGCAACCGGGCTGCCGAGGCGGGGTTCCGCCAGGCGCGGCTGGCGCGATCGGCGTCGGTCATCGCCTACCAGCGATCGGTCCAGGTCGTCCTGTTCGACGTCAAGAACGCGCTGCGCGACTGCATCACCAATTACGAACTGATCCAGGCCAACCGGTCGTCGCGGATCGCCGCCGCCGAGAACCTCCGGACGTTGAAGGTCGAGGAGGAGACGCTGGCTGCCCTGACGCCGGAGTTCCTCAACCTCAAGTTCCAGCGGCAGGACCGGCTGGCACAGGCCCAGACCAGCGAGACCCGATCGCTGGTGAACTACAACCAGTCCGTGGCATCGCTGTATCGCGCGATGGGGATCGGTCTGACGATGAACCGCATCGAGTTGGAGATCATGGACGACATCGATCCGGACGACGTCTTCAAATCGACCGAACGCCATGCCGAGCCTGGCACCG
>JADFOJ010000053.1:21131-27960 GCA_022562915.1 Planctomycetota bacterium
CAGCCGGCCCGGGGCGTCGCTGTACCGGGCGATGGGGATGGGTTTGACGATGAACCGCATCGAGCGGGGGATCATCGGCGGCGCTGAGCCCGCGAGGTGATGCGCCATGCCCCGCCTGGCCGCCGCCACTGAGCCGGCCGTTGCCCGCGCCGCCGCCCTGCTGCGAGCCGGCGAGCCGGTTGCCTTTCCCACCGAGACGGTCTACGGCCTCGGCGCGGATACCTTCAACGAGGCCGCCCTGGACCGCGTCTACGAACTCAAGGGCCGACCCGCGGACAACCCGCTCATCGCCCACGTGCTCGGAGCCGATCAGGCCCGGCGGGTCGCCGTGGGCTGGGACGACCGGTGTGAGCGGCTCGCCGGACGGTACTGGCCGGGACCCTTGACGATCGTGCTGGGCCGGGCCCCGGCCGTGCCGCCGCGGGCCACCGCGGGGTGGCCTTCGATCGCCGTGCGGGCGCCGGGCCATCCGGTCGCGCGGGCGCTGCTGGAGGCTTTCGGCGGCCCGGTCTCGGCGCCCTCGGCGAACGTCTCCGGCGGGGTCTCGCCGACCACGGCGGCCCACGTCGTCGCCGATTTCGCCCTTGCAGCGGACCTGCTGGTCCTGGACGGCGGTGCATGTGACGTCGGCATCGAGTCGACGGTCGTCGATCTCACGGCGGTCGTCGCCCGCGTGCTGCGGCCGGGGTGTGTCACCGTCTCGCAGTTGAGGGAGGTGCTGGGGGAGGTGGTCGTCGAATGCCTCGGCACCCAGGGTCCCGGTCCCGGAACGACCATGCGGCACTATGCGCCCCGAACGGCGACCGAACTCGTGGACGAGCCGGCGCTCTCCGGGCGGCTGGCCCGGCTGGGCGAACCGGCGGCGGTGCTCTGCTTCGACGACGCACCGGTGCTGCCTCCGCACCGGGCGATCGTGATGCCCCGGACCGCGGAGGCGTACGCCGCCCGGCTCTATGCCGCGCTTCGGGAGGCCGATGAAATGCCCGGGGCGATGATTCTTGTCGTGCGGCCCGCATCGCGGGAGGGTCTGTGGTCCGCCGTTCTGGACCGGCTTGGCCGCGCGACGCAGCGAGGCTCGCGTTCGTCGCGTGGTAGCCTGGGCTGAATAGCCCACCCGGACGAATCTGTGGATCCGACGTTGGCAGGGCCGCGAATGGGTGTACTATACGAGGCGTACGCCCCGGCGACAGGGCTGCCGGAGGGTCATTTCTATCCCTGTCGCGCAATGGTCCCCGTCCGACAGTGTGTCCCGAAAGGAGAAACGGAACTCATGAGCCCATCGTGTATATTTACTGGCGCCGGCATCGTTGCGCTGGCATTGGCGACCACAACACATGCGGGACCTGCGCCGACGGGCGCCTGCTGCGATTCCGACCCCCTCGTCGGTGGCTGCTCCATCCAGACCGAGGCGGATTGCATAGCCTCGGGCGTCCAGCCCGGCTACCAGGGTGACGACTCCGACTGCTCGGAGTGCTCGCAGAACAACTGTCTCGAGGACGACGTCAACTGCCAGGAGCCGAACATCGGTCAGTTCCCCGGCGGGACGATCCTGACGTCCGCGATCACGGCGGACAACATCGTCACGACCGCGGCAACCGACATCACCCGTATCTGCTTCTGGGGTGCGTACATCGATATCGCCGCCCTCGTCGACTGCGACTCCGAGGTGACGGCCGACGCCATCACCATCACCATCTATCAGAACCAACTGCCGCTGACCATTCCGCCGAGGCCGAACCTGGCGCTGGTGCCCTTCGTGACCACGGCGACCATCGTCTCACGCCGGGCCACGGGCCAGCTCTTCAACCTCGGTGGCTTCCCCGATCCGGTCAGGGAGTGGGAGTTCACGGTCACGCTGGACGCGCCCTTCTCGGTCGGCGCGAACGACTGCGTCTGGATCCAGATCGAGAACGCGGTCACCTCGGTGAACCCCGCCTGCGCCTTCTTCTGGGAGGTGTCGCCGGAGTTCGTCAACGACCCGATCCTGGGTAATGGCGATGACCTGGGGTGGGACGTCGACAACGACGCTCCCAACGACTTCGACATGGCGTTCTGCGTGAACCAGGCTCTGGGCGATCCGACGACGTGCGCGTTGCCGCTGCTGCCCCAGTGCGTGCTGGATGTCCCCGCCGGGTCGGGCCGTTGCATCAGCGCCGATGACCTCATCTGCCTCGTCAACACCGAGCTGGAGTGCATGAACATCGCCGGCGCTACCTTCACCCCCGACATCGACTGCCGGGAGGCATGCAACATTGCCAACCCGCGCACCTTCCCAGGGGGCGGCGGCATCCCGGGTTGCACCGATCCGGCGTGCTGCACGCTCACCTGCGACGCGAGCCCAGTGTGCTGTTTCATCGTATGGGACGTTGAGTGCGTGAACATCGCACTGGATATCGGGTGCGTCGGACAGCCGCTGTGCGGCGGCGAGGCCGAGGTCGCCGAGGTCAACTGCCAGCGGTTCAGCGTCGCCAACGCCTTCAACTCGACGTTCGATCCGGCGGATCCGGTCAACGACCAGTTCACCGCCGCCGATGACTTCACACCCGCCGATGGCGGGGCGATCACCCTCATCTGCTGGCAGGGCATTCCTGCGCCCCAGGACCTGATGAATCCTCCGCCGGACAACTTCACCGTCACCTACTACGACGATAACGGCGGCCTGCCCGGCAACGTCATCGGCGGACCGTTCAGCCAGAGCGGCTTGTCGCTGACGGACATCACGGTCATCGACACCAACCTCAACCTCGGGCTCTTCGACATCCTGGAGTACACGGCGACCCACGCCGCGGTTGGGGTGTCCGCCGGAGTGTGCTACTGGATCGAGATCAAGAACGGCGTCGGTGGCGACATGGACGCCATGGGCAATCCCTCAAGCTGGTTCTGGCAGATTGCCAGCACCGGCAACGAAGCGCCGTTCTTCGCGGGGAACGGTCGACTCGCCCTCGACGGCCAGGCTGACGGTCTCGGCCCGAACGGGTACGACAACACCGACCTGATCGGTGGTATCGATCTGTCGATCTGCTTCAAGGACCTTGGACCGCTGCAGGTCCCGGCCTGCGGGTTGGACACCATCTACCTGACCGGCCCCTCGGAGCTCGTCTGCGGCTTCAACGGGGTCTGCCCGGATGGTCTGGCCAACCTCGGTTACTCGTCGGGCTGCCTCGACACCAATGCCGACGGCAACTGCATCGGTGACGAGTTCGAGCAGCGCCGCACCGCTCAGCCGTTCACACTGCCGAAGGGGAACTGGAATGTCAGCCAGCTCTTCGTCTTCGGCTTCGTGCCCGCGGGCATCACCAACGAGGAGTTGAACTTCGAGATCTTCACCCGCACCGACATGATTCGACCGATACCGGACGACTCACTCATCGCGGGCAGCATCGTCTTTGACGCGACACCGTCCGGTGTCGATGACCCGCAGGGCGGCGCCACCGTCGGCGCCCTGCACTCGATTTCCACCAATTTCAACCTCGTGGGCGGCGACTACTACCTGACGGTGTGGGCATCCAACAGCCTCTCGGCGGCGACCGGTATCCTCGCACCCTCCAACTTCGCCTGGTTCGGCAATTCGGACGTGCCTCCGGAGCTGAACAACATCTGCGGTGACCCCTGCGTCGGGGCAACACCGCAGGATGTCGCGGCCGGAAACTTCGGCTGTGACGGGACAGACTGCGCCAGCACCGTGGGCGCGACGACGTTCTGGCGTGGCCGCATCTGGCCGCCGCTGCCGGACGGCTTCGGATTCGGGCAGTACGGGGTACCCGGCCTCGCACCGGCCGCCGCCGACGGGCAGGACCCCGATCCGGATATCGCGGACCTCTACAACACGGCGCTGTGGGTCCGCGGCGCGGCCACCACCAGCATCTGCGGCAACGGACAAGTCGAGCCCGGCGAGACGTGTGATCCGCCCGGACCCGGCTGCAGTTCGATCTGCCAGGGCGAGGCTCAGCCCTGCCCGTGGGACTGCGGCGGCGATAACGACGGCAACGTCGGCATCGTCGACTTCCTCGCGCTGCTCGGCCAGTGGACGCAAATCGACACGTCCTGTGACTTTGACGGCGGCGGTGTCGGCATCGTCGACTTCCTCGAGCTGCTCGGAAACTGGGGCGACTGCCCGTAACGAGCACTCCCGGGACGCACCAAAGCCCTGTTCCACCCCCGGCGGTCACCGCCGGGGGTTTTTCATGTCCGTTGCCCATCGGCGCGGTACCTTCGTAGCTGGAGGTCCACCCATGAAGCTCGCCGCCGTCCTGACCGCCGGGATTCTGCTCGCCGCTGCGCCCCCGGCCGCGTTCGCCCAGACGTTCGTGAACTGGGAGAGCCCGCACGTGAGCCCGATCGACCTGACCCCCGACGGCAGCCTGCTGCTGGCGGTGAACACGGCGGACAACCGCCTGGAGGTCTTCGCGGTCTCCGGCAGCGGCCTGGCGTCGCTGGGGTCGGTGCCCGTGGGGCTGGATCCGGTCTCGGTGCGGGCCCGCACGGACACCGAGGCGTGGGTGGTCAACCACGTCTCGGACACGGTGAGCATCGTGGACCTGGTCGCGATGAACGTTGTCCGGACGCTGTACCCCGGCGACGAACCGGCGGACGTGGTGTTCGCGGGGACGCCGGTACGGGCGTTCGTGACGGTGTCGCAGTTGAACCTGGTGTTGGTGTACGACCCGTCGAACCTCTCGGCGGCCCCGGTGGTCATCGAGATCGCGGGCGAGGACCCGCGGGCGCTGGCGACGGACGGGGCGAACGTCTATGCCGCGATTTTCGAGTCCGGCAACCGCACGACGATTCTTCTCAAGGCGACGGTGTCCTCCGCGCTGAACCCGTATGCGGGGGAACCCAACCCGCCGCCCAACGACGGTGCCGGTTTCGACCCGCCGATCGCGGGGGATCTTCCCGTGCCGCCGGAAGTGGGGCACATCGTCCGCAGGGACGGCGTCGGCGCGTGGCGGGACGACAACGGCGGCGACTGGTCCGCCGCGGTGGGCTGGGACCTGCACGACCACGACGTGGCGATCATCGACGCGGGTACGTTGACGGTGGGCTACGCGACGGGCCTGATGAACACGAACATGGCGCTGGGCGTGAGGCCCGGTGGCGGGATCACCGTGGTCGGCACCGACGCCATCAACGAGGTCCGCTTCGAGCCCAACGTCAACGGCATCTTCGTCCAGGTGATCGGGGCCGCCGTGACGGGGCCGGGCGCCGGCGCCCCGATCGATCTCAACGGGCACCTGGACTACTCGACGCCGACCGTGCCGCAAGCGGTCCGCGAGCAATCTCTGGGCGATCCGCGCGGCGTGGCGTGGCGGGACGCGGGCCGCGGGTTCATCACGGGAATGGGCTCGAACAACGTCGCGGTGGTGGACGGCAGGCTTGTACGAACGGGACTGGTCGAGGTCGGCGAGGGGCCGACAGGCGCGGTGTACGGCGCGTCCAACGACCGCGTGTACGTCCTCAACAAGTTCGAGGGTTCGATCTCGATCATCGACGCGGCTTCCCTGGAGGAATCACGGATCTTCTTCTACGACCCGACACCCGAGGCGATCCGGGCCGGCCGGCCGTTCCTCTACGACACGCACCTGACCTCGGGGCTGGGGCAGGCATCGTGTGCGAGCTGCCACATCGACGGCCGCACCGACCAGGTCGCCTGGGATCTCGGTGATCCGCAGGGGCAGGTCAAGCCGTTCAACCAGGTCTGCGAGACGCCCGGCGTCCCCTGCGAGGACTGGCACCCGATGAAGGGACCGCTGATGACCCAGACGCTGCTGGGCATCATCGGGACCGAGCCGCTGCACTGGCGCGGCGACAAGGAAAATCTGGCCGCGTTCAACGGGGCCTTCGGATCGGTCAACGGTGACGACACCCTGCTCACCGACACGGAGATGGCGCAGTTCGAGGCGTTCGTCGCGACGCTCACGCCGCCGCCGAACCCGTTCCGCGAACTCGACGGCTCCCTGCCGGCGGTGCTGCCGAACGGGGGCATTCCGGCCACGGGCCAGCTCGTGTTCGGCCTGTGCGCGAGCTGTCATGCGCTGCCGTCGGGAACGACCGGGGGCATCCTGGGCGGCGAGATGAACGGAGGCTCCGTGATCAACGGCACGCAGTCGATCAAGATCTCGCAGCTGCGCAACCTTTACGAGAAGACCGGCTTCGACCGGACCTCGACAAGCAACAACCGTGGCTTCGGCTACCTCCACGACGGCCAGTGGGACACGCTGTTCAACTTCCTGGGCGTCTTCCCCTTCGATGATCAGCAACGCCGTGACGTGGAGGCGTTCCTGCTGTGCTTCTCGACGGACACCCATGCGGGCGTCGGCGCGCAGGCGACGTTGCCGGAACGCTCGATCGGGCCGGGTCAGCCTGCCTCGGTGAGCGAACTCATCGGTCTCGCCGCCGGTGGCGAGGTCGGCCTGGTGGTCAAGGGCGTCGTCGACGGTACCCAGCGCGGCTACTACCTGGTGCCCGACGGCTCGTTCCAGTCCGACCGCGTCGCGGAGATTCTCGACGAGGCGTCGCTGCTGGCCCTCGCCGGTGCCGGCGGCGAGATCACCTTCACGATCGTCCCGGCCGGCAGCGAGGTTCGCATCGGCGTGGACCGTGACGAGGACGGTATCTTCGACCGTGACGAGCTTGACGCGGGCAGCGACCCCGCCGATCCGGACAGCACCCCGCCGATCCCGGGTGACCTGGACGGGGACGGCGTGGTGGGGATCACGGACTTCGTGGCGTTGCTGGCGGCGTGGGGCCCGTGCCCGGCGCCGTGCCCGCCGGCGTGTCCGGCGGACCTGGACGGGGACTGCAACGTGGGGATCACGGATTTCCTGTTGTT
>JADFOJ010000054.1 GCA_022562915.1 Planctomycetota bacterium
GCAGCGCGCGGCGGCGCCAGGGCTGATTTCAGGGGTGGCACGGTCGAGCGAGTCCGCCGCAGGCGGACGAGCTCGCCCGTGGTGAGGCGTCGCTCCACGGGCGATCCGCCGTAGGCGGACTCAGTCGACCGTGCCACCCACGGACTCGGCCACGTCCGGGAGATGCTCGACGTAGTACCGGACGGTCTCTTCGAGACCCCGCTGGACATCCATCACCGGTTCGTATCCGAGGAGTTCCCGGGCCCTGTCGAGCCCGGCCAGGCTGTGCAGAACGTCACCGGGCCGCGGCGGACCCGTCTCGTATGCCGGTTCGACCCCGATCACCGCGGCCACCGCCCGCAGCAAGTCCAGGACGCTCATGGCGCGGCCGGTGGCGATGTTGACGGCCTCGCCCTCGAGAACACGGGGCGTCGCCCCGGCCAGCAGGTTGGCGTGGACGGCGTTGTCCACGTGCGTGAAGTCGCGGGTCTGCGCCCCGTCACCGTACACCGTGACGCGGCGGCCCCGGACCAGCGCTTCGGCGAACAGGGGCAGCACGGCGGCGTACGGCGAGTCGGGACGCTGCCGGGGGCCGAAGATGTTGAAGTAGCGGAGGCTGACCGCCGAGAACGAGTAGCACCGTGCGTACGCCCGCACGAACTGCTCGCCGGCGCTCTTGGACGCGGCGTAGGGCGAGCAGGGGTCGAGCGTCATCGATTCGACCTTGGGCAGGTCGGGCTGATCGCCGTACACGCTGCTGGAGGACGAGAAGACGACGCGCTTGGCGCCGCAGGTCCGGGCCGCTTCCAGGACGGACACGGTGCCGTCCACGTTGACGCGCAGGTACAACTCCGGCTCGGCCACGCTGCGCGGTACGGAGGCGACCGCCGCCAGGTGGAAGATCACCTCGGCGCCGTCGGCCGCCGCCGCCATCGCCTTTCGGTCGAGGATCGATGCCTCCACGAGCTCGACCTGGTCGCCCAGGGGCCGCAGGTTCTCGCGGAGGCCCTGGGAGAGGTCGTCGATCACGCGCACCCGCGCGCCGTGGCGAACGAGCCCGTGGCACAGGTGCGAGCCGATGAAACCCGCCCCGCCCGTGACGCACACGCGCTGCCCGTCGTATGCCGATCGGAAGTCAACGTCCGTCAGAGCAGTCATGCGTTCGCGCCCAGCCTGCACACGGCAAGTTGATTGTACCGGTGCGAGATACGCTTCCGCACCAGGCGCAGCCGCTCCCGGAGCATCCGCGGCGAGAAGCCCACGCGAAACGCGGGCAACAGTGCTTGCCGGACCACCTCGAAGCCGGAGGACTCCAGGTACCGTCGCAACTCGCGCTGGTTCCACTCCCGGATGTGCACCTTGCGCGGGCTCTTCATGTTGTCCGGCCCCCGCCGCACGTCGCGTTCCGGCGTGGAGAAGACGACCCAGCTCTCGCGGTGGCAGTGATCCCGGATGAAGTCCAGCAGCACGTCCGGGTCGAGCAGGTGCTCGATCACGTCGATCGACACCACCAGGTCGAATGTCCCGAGGTCCGTCTCCCCCGGTTGCTCCAGGTCGGTTTCGACGAACCGGCTCCGGGCTTGCGGGTACAGCTTGTGCGCGAGGTCGATGACCGTCTTCTGGTCGACGCCGACGGACCGTGCGGCCACCGGTTCGAGGTGCGCCACGAGCTTGCACGCGGTGCCGCAGCCGACGTCGAGCACCGACTCGAGGCCCTCGCGGCGCATGAGCCTGGCTGCCTCCAGGTACGGATGAACCTGCAGGTACCGGCCGTTCCTGATGCGGCTCGGAGTGAAGTAGTCGCCCGGCTCCGTCTCCAGCGTGATGTTCACCGTGCGGTGCTCGTAGCCATCCTTGATGGAGTAGGTCTTCATCGCGTTCAGAGTATAGTCGAGTGCCGTTTTGCCTTGCCGGCACCGAACCACCGTGCAGTACACCATCGACAACACCTTGGCCCGGGCCGGCGAGCTCGTCGGTGAGTTCGAGCGCCGCATCGGCGACGTCGAGCCGATGGAACGGGGCATCGCCATCAGCGAGGCGCTGTTCGTGTTCGCGACGGTGGCGGACCTGAAGCCCCGGCGGATCCTGGAGTCCGGCCGTGCCCTGGGCCAGAGCACGTACCTGCTGGGTCGGGCCTTCCCCGACACCGCGATCATCAGCATCGAGGCGAACGCGGACCACCCCGACGCCGGGCCGGCGCTGCAGCGCCTCCGCGGGCTGTCGAACGTCGAGTGCCTCTTCGGCAACTCCCGTGTGCTGCTGCCTCGACTGACCCGGCCGGGCGACGTCGTGATCATCGACGGGCCCAAGTGGTTCCGCGCCCTGAAGCTTGCATACACCGTCATGCGGCGGCGGCAGCCGGCGCTGGTCTTCATACACGATTGCGAGAGGGGGACGCCGTTCCGCCGGTTCGTCGAGAGGCGGATCCCGTGGTCCTTCTTCAGCGATGACCACCGCTTCGTCCAGCAGTACTGCCGGCTCGACCGGTACCTCGGCGACGCCGAGTTGCGGCGATGGTCCGACCCCGACCACCGGCCCCGGGACGAGAGCTATGCGGGCACGTTCGGCTGCATCCCGGCCCGCCCGGGCTTTCCGGGCCTCGGGGCGATGCTCCGCGTGTCCGGCGCAAGAATCGCCGCGAACGTTGCCAAGAGTGTCACCAAGCGGACGATCACTGCTCCAGCGAGTCGTCAGCGAGCAGCGCATCCACGTCGTCGCGATGGAACAGCCTCTCCAGGCGCCGGCGCGTCTTCCTGAAGGTGTGGGCCCGGTTCAGCTTGCGCTCCGGCAGGATCGCCCCGGTGGCGTGGGCGATGTGGTCCATGTTCCGCATCATTTCCGGCACCGGGATCAGTGACGACTCGTAGCCGAGACGCTTGAGGTCGTAGTAGACCGTTTCGCCCGCGGAATAGCCGCCCTTCGAGACGAAGCTGAGCCCATGCTCCCTGAGGGCCGCCGTGCGGTACAGGGCGCAGTAGTCGCGGGGACACGGCTCGCGGACGAGCTGGCGTGCGGACGTATCCCGCAGGACGGTTCGTCGCAGCCAGAGACGGAAACGCTTCGTGTCGGTGGCATCCCGCACGAATTGATCGACCGCGCCGCGGCGCTCGAGCTTGCCGGAGCCGCAGGACGCCACCTTGGGACCGCTCTCGATCGCCTCGACCATCCGGCGGAGCCAGCCTCGCCGCCGGACGATGGTGTCGCTGTGCATGATGAGGTAGTAGTCGCCGCGGGCCCGCTCCAGACCGATGTCCAGGGCGGTGTTCATGGCGAGGATCCAGTTCCGGGGCGTGGACTCGCCGCGATCCACGATCGTGATCCAGTCCATCGAACGCAGCCAGTCGAGCGACTCATCCGTCGATCCGTTATCGACGACGATGACTTCGTACGGCGGCCCCTCGGTGTAGTAGCGCACGGCCCGAAGGCACAGCCGCATGAGATCCCGGACCTGGTAGTGCGGAATGCAGATGGACACCGTGGGCGCACTCGCGGCGCCCGGGCGAACGACGGTATTCCTGGCGGCGGTCATGTCTGGTGGTGTCCGTGTCCCGCGGCAATGAAGGACCTCGGACTATACAGCCGATCTCAGTTCCTCGCCGCCCGGGCGATGATGGCGTCGGTGGCGCGCTCGACCAGCGAGTAGAGATCGACGCGCTCGCAGTACGCCCGGGCGCCGCGACGGAACTGTTCGCGTTGCCCCGTAAGCATTGACAGCAACTGGCGGTTGAGCGTCTCCTGCGAGAACGGCGTCGGGCACAGCAGTCCCGCATTGGCCTGGGCGACGTGGAACGCGAATCCGCAGAGGTCGGTGGCCAGGACGGGAACCTCGCACACCATGGCCTCGATCAGGGCGTTGCCCGTGTTCTCCGAGCGCGCCGGATGCAGAAGCAGCTGGGCGCCGTAGTAGAAGGCGGGCAGGTCCTCCCGCGGGCCCACAATCGCGATCCGGCTGCGCACGCCCAGCCGCCGGGCGAGCAGGGCCAGCCGCCGGGCGCGGCCCTGCCCCACGACGACCAGCCTGCACCGCCGCCGCAGTTCCGGCGGCAGGCCGGCCAGCGCGCGTATCGACCGGTCCACGCCCTTGGTCCGGAAGTTCGAGCCGACGCACAGGATCATGATGTCGTCGTCGCCCACTCCCAGCTCGGCCCGCAGCGCCCGCCGCCGGTCGGGAGTGGGAGTGTCGTTCTCGAGCCGGTGCCGATCGATCCCCGGTGGCAGCAGGTGGAAGCGCGCGGGATCCGTACCGTAATGGCGGATGAACTTCTCCCGCTCGCCGTGGGCGGTGAGCAGGATCTCGGTGTCGCATTCTGCGCCGAACACCTGCGACTCCTGCCGCAGGTAGTCGCGGTAATGCGGCAACGACATGAGCCATGCGGGCCGGAATGCCATCGACCGGCCCGCCCAGCACGGATCGCCCGCGTAGTAGACGTCGAGGTTCGGCTGGCGGTTGGAACTGACGACGCAGTCGAAACGGGTTGAGTTCATCACCTTTCGAAGTGACCGGCCGAACCGTGCGTTTCGGCCGTGGTTCGTCACCGCGAGCGTCTTCAGGAGCGTGACGGGAAGATCCCGCGGCCGCGGCCCGGACCACTCCCCGGCGAACAGGTGCACGTCGTGGCCGCGGGCTGCGCACGCCTCGGCGATCCGCAGCAGGTTGCGCTGCATGCCGCCGAAGGGGAAGTACTTGACCATCGCGAAGGCCAGGCGGTAGGTGCTCATGGGTCTCCCGGCCCGCTCCGCAGCGGACTTGCCTGCAGGACTCACAGCGCCCTACCGTACCGTCATGCGGCCGCCCGGGCAGGGATACCTGAGCTGGATCGTTCTCGTCGTGTACTTCGCCGGCGCGGCGGTTGCCAATCGGACCGTCGTCCTGTGCCGGGAGGCCGACGGCGGCACCTCCATCGAGATTGCCGGCGACCACGGACAATGCCTCGGCGGCGGCGGGTTTCATTCTGAGATCGACGATCAGCCTGGTCACACGGAATGCCGGGCGTCCTGTCGCGACTCGTGCCCGTGCGAGGATTCCTCGCTTGCCATCGAGCCTGCACGGGTCGTCGGGATCCATCCCGACCTGCTGCCGTGCTCCGCGGGACGGCCCTGCCTGCATGCGCGGCCGATCCCTCGCGGACCGTATCAGTGTGACACAACCGCGGATGTGACGAGCCGCTCGCTTCGCACCGTCGTGCTTCTGCTGTAGTCGCGCAGATCCCACCCAGGCCGGTGGTCCGATCTCACGATCATTGCGGAAAGACTCAATGAACTCAGAAACCGTGTACGCGACACTCTGTCTTTGTGCCGTCGTCACCGGCTGTGCGCCGGGACCTCTCGTCGACGACTACCGGCCGCAGGCGAGCCCGCCGGGCCTCGATCGCGAGATCCTGCGCGCGCCGGCCGAGCCCGGCGGCGAGATCACTCTGGCCGAGGCACTCGCGGTTGCCCTCCTGCACAACCCGCGGCTCACCTCGTTCGCCTGGGAGATCCGTGCGCGGGAGGCCGCGGTGATCCAGGCCGGGCTGATTCCCAACCCGCTCCTGGCGGTCGAGATCGAGGACTTCGGAGGAACGGGCGGTTTCGGCGGCTTCGGACAAAGCCAGACGACCATCGCGGTCGGCCAGACCATCCTGCTCGGAGGCAAGCGCGGCAGCCGCATCGAGCTTGCGCAACTGCACCGGGACCTCGTGGGCTGGGACTACGAGGCCGCCCGCGTGGAGGTGATCACGCACGTCGGCATCGAGTTCGTCAATACGCTGGCCGCCCAGGAGCGTGTCGTCGTCGCGCGAGAGACCGCTGCGCTGGCGGGGCAGGTGTTCTCCGCGATCGATCAACGGGTGCAGGCCGGCAAGGTTTCGCCCGTCGAGCGGACGAAGGCCCGCGTCGACCGGGCCCAGGCGCAACTCGTGCTGACGGTGGCCGAGCGGGAACTCGTTGCCGCCCGCTATCGGCTTTGCCGCAACGTGGGGGAGCGTCACGCCTGCCTTTGAAGCCGCAGTCGGCGATCTGTCGAGCGTGCCGACACCCCCGGCGGTCGAAGAGCTTCTCGCGCGGGTGCAGGACAATCCGGACCTTGCCAGGTGGACGACGGAGATGGCAGCGCGCCGCGCCGCGGTGACACTGGCCAGGGCGAATGCCGTCCCGGACATCACGCCCCGAGTGCCCGGCGTCGTCCGCCAGGTCGACAAGGGGCTTGGAGATGCGGTGCGGGCCGGTGATCTGCTGGCGGTGCTGGACAGCCGCGAGCTTGCCGAAGCGAGGGCCGGCTTTCTGGCGGCGAGCGAACGGCTGGAGCTGGCCGGGAGCATCCTGGCGCGAGAGAAGTACCTCCATGAACGGCAGATCACCTCCGAGCAGGAATACCTCCAGGCCAGGCAAGCCGAAGCGGAGGCCTGGATCTCCCTTCGGTCGGCGGATCAGCGCCTTGCCGCCCTCGGGCTCGCTCCCGACGAGATCCAGGGACTCAAGGACCAGCCCGACCAGGTCCTGACGCGCTACGAGATGCGGGCCCCGTTCGACGGTGTCATCGTCGAGAAACACATCACGCTCGGCGAGATGATCGGCGACGAGAGCCTGCCCTTCGTCATCGCGGACCTGTCTGACGTCTGGATCGTACTGGTCGTCTACCAGAAGGATCTCGCGTCGATCGCACCGGGCCAGCGCGCCGAAATCGTCGCGACCCATGATCTGGCCGAGTCCGTCGGCAGAATCGAGTACGTCAGCCCCATCCTCGATGAGCATACGCGGACGACCACGGCCCGTGTCGTCCTGCGCAACGGCGGTGAATGGCGCCCGGGTCTGTTCGTGACCGCTCGGGTCGTGGTCGATCGCGTCCATGCCGGTGTCGTCGTGCCGAAGACCGCGATCCAGACCATCGACGGCGAACAGGTGGTGTTCGTCGAGACGAGCGACGGCTTCGAGGCGCGTCACGTACGGTCGGGCCGCTCCGATGCCGGCAGTGTCGAGATCCTGGCCGGCCTCGAGCCGGGTGATCGCTACGTCGCCAGGGGCGGCTTCGCGCTCAAGGCCCAACTGGGCAAGGCGTCGTTCCAGCACGCCGGGCACGGCCACTGATGATCGAGTTCAGTCTCCGAAACCGTCTCCTGCTGGTCGTCCTGGCCGTCCTGGTCATCGGCGCAGGCTGGTTCAGCTATCGAAGCCTGCCGATCGACGCCTTCCCGGACGTCTCGCCGAACCTTGTCCAGGTCTTCACGATCACCGAGGGGCTCGCGCCCGAGGAGGTCGAGAAATTCGTCACCTACCCGGTGGAGACGGCGATGAACGGCCTGCCGGGCGTCGAGACGATCCGATCGGTGTCCAACTTCGGCCTGTCGGTCGTCAACGTCTATTTCGAGGACGAGTTGGACATCTACTTCACGCGCCAGCTCGTCAACGAGCGGCTGCAGGAGGCGAGGCAGCAGATTCCGGAGGGCTTCGGCGAGCCCCGGATGGGGCCGATCTCCACCGGCATGGGCCTCGTGCTGTTCTATTACCTTGACGACACGACCGGCCGGTATTCGCTGGAGCAGCTGCGCACGATCCAGGACTGGATCGTCAAGTTCCATCTCCAGACGGTCCCCGGCGTGACGGAGGTGCTCGGCATCGGTGGGTACGTGAAGCAGTATCACGTCGTCATCGATCCACATGCGCTGCTTCGATACGATCTCACGCTCGGGGAGGTGATCGAGCGGGTCGAGAAGAACAACCTCAACGTCGGCACGCAGTTCATCGAGAAGAATGCCGAGGAGTTCGTGGTCCGATCCGTGGGGCTCGCCACGGGTGTCGAGAGCCTGGACTCGATCGTCATCAAGTCCGAACAGGGTCGGCCCGTGTTTCTCTCGGACGTGGCGGAGGTCGCCATCGGCGGCGCGGTTCGCCGGGGCCTCCAGACTCGCAACGGCGAGCAGGAGGTCGTCGCCGGGATGGTGGTCAAGCTCTACGGCACGAACTCCTCCACGGTGATCCGGCGGGTGGAGCAGAAGCTGACCGAGATCGACCGCATCCTGCCCGAAGGCGTTCACATCGTGCCGTACTACGAGCAGAAGAGCCTGGTGGAGGCGTGTGTCAATACCGTCAACCGGGCGCTCACGGAGTCACTGGTGCTGGTCGTCGTGATGGCCCTCGTGTTCCTCGGTGCACTCCGGCCCAGCGTGGTGGTCCTGCTGGCCATCCCGTTTTCCCTGGCATTTGCGGCGGTGTGGATGAAATACCTGGGGATGTCGGCCAACCTCATGTCGCTGGGCGGGCTGGCGATCGCCATCGGGCTCCTGGTGGACGGCAGCATCGTCATGGTGGAGAACGTGGATCGGAAGCTGCACGAATCCGGTCGCTCCCAAGACAGGTCGAGCGTCGTGCTTCGCGCGTGCAAGGAGGTCGCCAGGCCGATCGTGTTTTCCCTGCTCATCATCGTGCTCGTCTTCATTCCGTTGTTCACGCTTCGGGGCGTGGAGGGCAAGACGTTTCGCCCCTTGGCGTACACCGTGGCGCCGGCGATGCTGGGGTCACTCGTCTACGCCGTGACACTGGCGCCGATGCTCAGCGGCCTGATCATGAGGGGCCCTCGCGGCAACCCCGATGATCATCGGGAGCCGATCGTCATTCGCCTGCTCATGGCGCCGTACCGGCCGGCGGTGAGGTTCTTCGTGCAACGGCGCTGGCTCTCGGTGGTGGTCGCGGCCGTGCTGCTGGCCGTCGGTGTGCTGGTGTTCCCGCGCCTCGGCGCGGAGTTTACGCCCAAACTGCAGGAAGGCACGATCGTCGTCAGGCTGACGATGGCTCCGTCCATCTCGCTTCAGGAGAGCAAGCTCACCGCGATGCGCGTCGAACGGCGGCTCATGAGCGTACCGGAGGTCACCGGGGTGGTGACGCGTGTCGGACGGGGCGAGGTCGGTGCGCACGCCGACCCGATCAACAATGCGGAGCTCTACGTCCTGCTCGACTCGCCCGAAAAGTGGCGCCGGCCGCGCGACCAGGAGCACGTCGAGGCCGCCTTGCGCGACGCGATCGGCAGCCCCCCCGGCGTCTTCGTCAGCTTCACCCAGCCGATTGCGATGAGCGTGGACGAACTGCTGGAAGGAATCAAGGCCCAGCTTGCCATCAAGCTCTTCGGTGACGATCTTGAGGTGCTCAAGGCCAGGGCAGACGAGATTGCGGCCGTGGTCGGCGGTATCCGGGGGGCGGCGGACGTGCAGGTCGATCAGGTCACGGGAACTCCGCAGCTGCTCATCCGGATCGATCGCCAGGCGATCGCACGCTACGGGATCAACGTCGAGGACGTTCAGGGTGTACTCGAGGCCGCGGTGGGCGGCCACGTGGCGGGGCAGATCTTCGAAGGGGTCAGGCGCTTCGACATCCTGGTTCGCTATGCGCCCCAGTTCCGCTCGGACGCCCATGCGATCAGCGAGATCCTGATCGACGGACCGGGGGGCGTGAGAGTCCCGCTTCGGGACCTGGCTTCCATCGAGGAAGTCATCGGTCCCCGGCAGATCACGCGCGAGAACAACCAGCGGTTCATCACGACTCAATGCAACGTCGTGGGGCGAGACATCGGTTCGTTCGTGGGAGAGGCCCAGGCGGCCATTGACCGGGAGGTCGATCTGCCGCCCGGTTACCTGGTGACATGGGGCGGCCAGTACAAGTTGCAGCAGCAAGCGAACCAGCGCCTGGCGGTGGTCGTGCCGATCACCCTGTTACTCATCTTCATCCTGCTTTATGGAAGCTTCGGCTCGCTGCGCAACACCATATTGATACTGCTGAACATTCCGCTGGCGCTGGTCGGCGGGGTGGTGAGCCTCTATGTCTCGGGCCAGAACCTGTCGGTGCCCGCCTCGGTCGGCTTCATCGCGCTGTTCGGCATCGCGCTCGCCAACGGGATGGTGCTCGTGACGTCTCTCAACCAGTTGCTGCTCACCGGCATGCCCGTGGACGAGGCGTCCGTGCGCGGGGCGTGCCTGCGGCTTCGACCCGTGCTGATGACCGCGACGGCGGCGTCGCTGGGGCTGGTCCCGCTGTTGTTCTCTCACGGCACCGGCAGCGAAGTGCAGCGCCCCCTGGCGACGGTCGTCGTCGGCGGTCTGGTCAGTTCCACGATCCTGACGTTGCTGGTGCTCCCGGCCTTGTACAAGTGGTTCTCGATACGGCCCGAACCCATCGGCATGGGGTCGGCTGCCGCGGACTGACGCGGTACGCTACAGCCACGCATGGCCACTCTTCTCTCCGCCCGCGATCTGACGAAGTCGTATCCGTCGAGCACACTGTTCGAGGGAATCGCGATCCACATCAGTGAGGGCGATCGCCTGGGCCTCATCGGCCCGAACGGTGCCGGCAAGTCGACGTTGCTGAAGATCCTCGCCGAGATCGAAGAGCCCGATGACGGCGAAGTCATCAGGCGGCGCGGCCTCAAGGTCGTCTACGTCGAGCAGGACGATCGGTTTCCCGAGGGCGCGACGCCGTTATCGACGGTGACCGCGGAGCTCGTGCATGACGACGACGACCGCGTCGATGTCGAGACACGCGCTGCGATCACGCTGTCGAAGCTCGGATTCGTCAATGTCCAGCGCCCGGTGGCCACGCTCTCGGGCGGTTGGCGCAAGCGTCTCTCCCTCGCGTGCGCGCTCGGGCACGAGCCGGATGTGCTCATGCTCGACGAACCGACGAACCACCTCGATCTGGAAGGCGTGCTGTGGCTCGAGACCTTCGTTCGGCAGGCGACCATGGCCATGATCTTCGTCACACACGACCGCACGTTCCTCGAGAACACGGCGAGTCGCATCATCGAGCTGTCCCCGGCCTATCCAGGAGGCAAGTTCGAAGCGAGCGGCAACTACAGCGAGTTCGTGCGGCGCAAGGAGGCGTTCCTCGACGCGCAGAGCACGTTACAGCTCACCCTTGCCAACAGGGTTCGCCGTGACACCGCGTGGCTTGATCAGGGGATCCAGGGTCGACAGACCCGCAACAAGACCCAGGTCGACGCGGCGGCCGAGCGGCGTGCCGAGCTGAAGGCGACGAAGGACCGCAACGCCGCCCCGGCGCGCACCACGACGATCGACTTCCAGACCACCGAGCGCAAGACGAAGCAACTCCTCGCGCTTCACAACGTGTCGAAGTCGATGGGCGACAAGTTGCTCTTCGAATCGATCGATCTTGTCCTGACGCCCGGCCGGCGCATCGGGCTCCTCGGCGTGAACGGCGCCGGCAAGACCACGCTCCTTCGCCTCATGGCGGGCGAGCTCGAGCCGGACTCGGGGACCATCAAGAGGGCCGCGGACCTGCGTGTCGTCACCCTCAGCCAGAGCCGCGCCACGCTCGTCCCGACGCAGACCCTTCACGAGGCGCTGTGCCCCGTGGGCGACACGGTGGAGTACCGCGGCAGGCCGGTGCACGTGACGGGTTGGGCGAAGCGATTTCTGTTCGAAGCGGATCAGCTCTCGACGTTCGTCAGCAATCTCTCCGGTGGCGAGCAGGCTCGAGTGCTCATCGCGAACCTGATGCTCGAGCCGGCGGACGTGCTCCTGCTCGACGAGCCCACGAACGACCTCGACATTCCCTCCCTGGAAGTCCTCGAGCAGGCATTGCTGGAGTTCCCCGGCGCCATCGTGCTCGTGACGCACGATCGCTTCATGCTCGAGCGCATCGCGACCGAGTTCCTCGGTCTCGACGACGCCGGCGGCGCGAAAGTGTTCATGACCTATGAGCGGTGGAACGACGCGCGGACCAGGGCTCTTGCGACGGCCGCAGCCCGTGGGCCGAAGAAACCGAAGAGGCCCAAATCGAAGTCCACGACCCGCAGGCTTACCTTCAAGGAGCAGCGCGAGTACAAGGACATGGAGAAGACGATCCTCGAAGCGGAGGCCCAAGTCGAGCGGCTCGAGGCCGAGGTCGCCCTTCCGGCGCTGGCGTCCGACCATGTGCGCGCCGCCGAGACATACAATGCGCTGTCGGCGACGCAGGCGCGCGTCACGAGCCTCTACGCTCGCTGGGCGGAGCTTGAGGCAATCCAGGGCGGCGGATGACTCAGGAGAGACAGTGGCAAGGACTTCGCCATGATCATGCTCACACAGTCCGGGTCGGAAGGCGAAACTCCCCGATGGAACCCGCGCTATCACCTGGGCCAGATCGTGCGGCACCGGCGATACGGGTACCGCGGCGTGGTGGTGGAGTTCGACCTCTCGTGCAAGGCCGACCAGGCGTGGTATCAATCCAATCAGACCCAGCCGGATCGAGATCAGCCCTGGTATCACGTGCTCGTAGACGGTTCGTCCAACTCAACCTACGCGGCCCAGACGAGCCTGGAAGCAGACAAGAGCTCCGCCCCGATCATCCATCCTTACCTTGAACACTTCTTCACCGAGTTCACCGGCGATCGATACGTGCGCAACGACCGCCCGTGGCCGAGCCCGGACGACACCGGCGAGTGAGCGCGAGCCGGCCGCGGCATGAAATCTCCGACATTCTGATCCCCCTTCATGTCAGCCTGCGCCCATATGGACAGGGGGACAGGGCTGCGGCGCACTCTCAGCGTCCAATTATCTTTGTAAAGGAAGAACAGACGATGCTCTTGCAACACTACTTCACGAACACCGCCGCGATCGGCATGGCGTTGATGTGCCTCGGGAGCCCCGCGTTCGCCCAGATCCCGTGCGAACAGGCGGAACTGTTCGATGTCGCCGGCGGGGCGTTCGACCTCTTCGGCACCGCCGTGGCCATCGACGGCGATACGGCCGTGATCGGCGCGATATACGACGATGATAACGAATGGCACGCCGGCGCTGCCTACGTCTTCCGGCTCGATCCCGGCACGTCGTCATGGGTCCAGGAGCAGAAGCTCCTCCCAAACGACGGCTTCGGAGTCTCCGATTTCTTCGGCCGCGCGGTGGCGATCGTCGGCGACACCATCGTGATCGGCGTTCCCCACGACGACGACAACGGCGAGGATTCCGGCTCGGTGTACGTGTTCCGCTTCGACGGCTCGATCTGGATCCAGCAGCAGAAGATCCTGCCTGCCGACGGCGCGGCCGGTGACGAGTTCGGTGTTTCCCTGGCCATGGAGGGCAGCACCCTGGTCATCGGAGCACGCTTTGATGATGACAACGGGGTCAACTCCGGCTCGGCCTACGTCTATCGCGATCAGGGATCCAACTGGGTGCAGGTGCAGGAACTCCTGGCCACCGACGATGACCCGGAAGAGGAACGGTTCGGCAGGTCTGTAGCAATCGACAACGGGACAGTGGTGGTCGGGGCGATTGACCGCGTCAACGGCGACCACCGGGCTTCAGCGTTCGTGTTCCGGCTCGATGCCGCCGCCTCGCAGTGGAACCAGGAGCAGAAGCTGGTCATCCCGGTCGGCTCCGGTCCCGTGGCCATCTCCGGCGACAGGATCCTGATCGGGTCAGGGAGCGACGATCAAAGCGGCCCCATCACCGGCGCGGCGTACATCTTCCGATTCGACGGCTCGAGCTGGAGCGAGGAACAGAAGCTCGTGGCCTCCGACGCCGCTCCATTCAACGCCTTCGGCGGCTACGGCGTGGCGTTCGTCGGCGACACCGTTGTCATCGCGGCGCCCGGGCACGACCACGGCTGCCAGAATCCCGACGAGATCTACGGGTTCTGCGACAACTTCGGCGCTGCGTACGTGTTCCACTTCGACGGCGTGGTCTGGGTGGAGGTCGCGGAGCTCGTGGCTCCCGGATCAAATCCTGGGAACTTCGGCCGGTCCGCGGCCATCAGCGGCGACACCCTCCTGATCGGGGCGCCGTTTGTCCTCGGCAACGGCCTCTGGTCCGGCTCCACGTACGTGTTCGACCTGGATCCGCTGTTCGCCGACGTCGACTGCGACGGCACAGTCGGGATCACGGATTTCCTTGCACTGCTGGCCGCGTGGGGCCCCAATCCCGGGCACCCGGCCGACCTCGACGGCGACGGGCTCGTCGGGATCACGGACTTCCTGTTCCTGCTGGCCAGTTGGAGCTAGCAGCCCGTTGAAGAAGTCATTCGGGCTGCGAGCGGCCCAGATCCGCCAGCTCGGCGTCGCCGAATCTCGCCGTATCTCCGGGATATGCCTTCGATCCGGCTCCTTGATCTGACGAATCTGGTCGCGCTCTCGCCATCGAAGCACTTCTTCAACGGGCTGCCAGGTTCCCGGCCGGTCAACACCTCGGACACCGACGCGCGAGCCCGATGAAGTACCGGACCGCAATGAAACTAGACCAGTAGGGAAAGACTCGCAGGGCATCGTGGCTCCCGGCAAACAACATGTACGCGTCAACTACCGATCCATCGACGCCAGAAAGCGACTGCGACCCGGAGTCGTTACGGAGCACCTGGCGTATGGAAACCAGGGCGTCCTCGGGCGGGAATCCCTGCGCATTTCGACTTGACCTGACCCGGATTTGTGGAACAATGGTTCCGATGCCTGACCGCGCAACATCCAGACGCCGGGTCACGTGCAGGATGGGGCGATTCCTTGCCCTTCTGAGCCTGCTGCTGCTCCTGGTACTCCGGCCGTTCGGCGCGCTGGCCCTGGTCCTGCACGATCACGACGACGGCGACCATGTGCACTTCATCTCCGGGGAAGCGGCTGCCCGATATGTGTCGGGCGAGAGGGGGTGGCATGCAGAACGCCACGGCGATCTCGAAGCCGGCTGCGCCCACCAGGTTGACCGTGGGGGACCACTCGACACCAATGGATTCCCAGGCACGCTGATCGTCCTGAACGCTTCAGATGCGTACCGCGTGTACGCCAGAGGATCAGCGGTCCAGCCGACCACGTCTGTAGTGCGCGCAGAAATACCGCGCTGGCAGATGCCATCGTGCCGCGAGGTCGCACAGACGCCAAGCCCCCCCCCGCGTTGGCAGAACCATGTCGTGTCGAGGCGGGCGGGGATTGCGGCGATTCTGCTGCGTAATCACGCGCTGCTGCTGTAGCCCCACATCCCACATCTCTGAGGATGCCGTGTGCCCGAGGCGGGTCACGGCCGTGCTGTCACTCGATGGTTGAGTGGTGCGCCCGTTCTGTCAGGCGACAACGTAAGCGAGCAAGAGGATGATCGGAAGATTCCCGTATGTATTGCCGTGGGCAGCGATCGCCACGTGTGTGATTGCCGGATGCAGTCCGGGCGAGCCGGATGGTCGCGCTGCTGATTCGGGTGTGGAGCCCGTGAGCGTGACTGTTTTTACGGACGACGTGGAGCTCTTCATGGAGTACCCACGACTCATCCGCGGCCGTGAGGCTCGGTTTCTCGCTCATGTCACGGTGCTTGCGACGGGTGAGCCCGTCCGGAGCGGCTCCGTAACGCTGGAGGCGATCGGACCCGACCAGGCGGCCGTCACACTGCGGGCAGAAAGGCCCGCCCGGGACGGCTTGTTCATCCCCGTCGGCTCATTCGAGAGTCCGGGCATGTACGAGGCCCGGATCGTCGTCGAGAGTGAGCAAGTGAATGCCACAATCCCGCTCCCCGGGCTCGCAGTGTATGCCGATGAGCAGCGAGCCCGTGCCGCCGCCAGGGCCGCCGGGAAAGGGCCGGCCCACGCCATCGGGTTCCTGCTCGAGCAGCAGTGGAAGATCGGGCTGCTGACCGAGCCGGCGACCCACCGGACGCTTGTGAACCGTTTGCTGGTCCCGGGCCGAATCGTAGCGGCCGCCGGGGGGACCGCGGTCGTGAGCTCGCCGGTCGCCGGGCGACTGGTTCCGCTCTCCGGAGAACTGCCGCGCATCGGGCAACGTGTCGAGGCCGGGCAGGTGCTGGCGTACATCGAGCCCCCGCTTCGGGCCTCCGAGGTTGCGCAACTGACGGCCAACCAGGCCTGGATCAAGACGCTTCAGATGGAGCTGCTCATGCGCCGGCTCGACCTGGAGACAAAGTTGCTGGAAGTCGAACAGGAGCTCCCGCAGGCGACGGCACGCCTGGAGTTTGCTCAGGGCACGTACAACCGCATTGCGAAGCTGCGGGAGAAGGGTCTCGGCACCGAACAGCAGTACGAAGAAGAACAGAGGAATCTTCGCGTTGCGCAGATCGACTACGAGAGCGCCGTGGCTCTCAAGGAGTCCTACGACAGTGTGGCATGGCAGCTTGATCAACTTCGCACGCTCGGGCAGTCGAGTGAGGTCACCACGGCAGCCGACCACGCTGCGATTCATCATCTTCCACTCATCGCCCCGATCGCAGGCGAGATCGTCTCCGTTGACCATATTGAAGGAGAACACGTCGAAGCCCAGGGTGAAGTCTATCGCATCGTCGAAACCGATCGTGTATGGCTCCTGGCCGATGTGTCTGAGTTCGACCTCGCGGCAGTTGTGGAGGACCTCGGGCTCGGGGCGGTCATGACGCTGCCTGCCTATCCCGGGAGGCAATTCGACGTCACGAGCGACGCCGGCGGCCGGCTGATCAACGTTGGACGGGTGGTGGACCCGTCATCGCGAACCATTGCCGTCCGCTACGAGCTGCCGAATCCGGACGGTCTGCTGCGCATCGGCATGCTCGCCGACGTGTTCCTCGAGACGAAGCAGGTCACCGACGCGATCGCGATTCCGGAGCAGGCGGTCGTGATGGATAACGGGCAACCGACGGCGTTCGTGCTGTTGGGCGGTGAGTCCTTCCAACGGCGCGAACTGACGCTCGGGGTTCGCGACAACGGGTACGTCGAGATCATCGACGGCATCGAATCAGGTGAGCGAGTCGTCACCAAAGGCGCGTACTTTGTGAAGCTCGCCTCACAGTCGCCGGAGACCTTCGGTGCGGGCCATGCCCACTGACGCCCAGGAGTCTAAGCCATGATCAAGGGTCTTATTCGTTGGTCTTTGACGAACCGGCTGGCCGTCCTGCTGGTTTCGGCCATTCTCCTGCTGGCGGGCGCGTACGTCACGGCCACGATGCCGGTGGACGTCTTTCCCGACCTGACGGCGCCAACGGTGACCGTCATCGTTGAAGGCCACGGGATGGCGCCGGAGGAAATGGAGACGCTCGTCACGTTCCCGATAGAGACAGCGGTCAACGGCGCTGCAGACGTTCGGCGCGTCCGGTCGGCCACCGCCGTCGGGCTGACTGTCGTGTGGGTCGAGTTCGAATGGGGCACGGATATCTATCGCGCCCGGCAAACGGTGAACGAACGGCTGGGGACGGTGGCTGGCAGCCTTCCTCCCCAGGTGGGGCCTCCGCTGCTCGCCCCCGTGTCGTCCATCATGGGTGAAATCCTGTTCATCTCCCTGACCTCGGATCGCCACGACCAGCTCGAGCTTCGGACGGTCGCCAAGACGGACCTCAGGCGCCGCCTGCTGTCGGTGCCCGGGGTCTCGCAGGTGACGCCGATCGGCGGCGACGAAAAGCAGTACCAGGTGGTGCTCTCGCCGCAGCGGCTTCGGGCGTACCGGCTTAGCCTTAACGATGTGTCCGAGGCGTTGCGGGCCGGCAACGAGAACGTCTCGCCGGGCTTCCTGATCCAGGGCGGGCAGGAGACGATCGTCCGGGGCATCGGGCGCATCCAGACAACCGATGACATCGCGAACACCGTCGTGGTGATTCGCGACGGGCGGCCGATCAAGGTCGGCGATCTCGGCGTCGTTCAGATCGGTGCGGCGATCAGGCGCGGGACGGCGGCGGCGTCGCGCCGGGGTCCGAATTGGGAGCCGATCATCGAGCCCGGCGTGATTGTCGCCATCCAGAAGCAGCCGAACGCCAATACGCTCACGTTGACGAGGCAACTGGATGAGGTCCTGGCTGAGATTCAGGGTGCGCTCCCCGAGGGCATGTTCATCAACAAGGACCTCTTCCGGCAGGCGAACTTCATCGAGGTTTCGATCCACAACACGATCACCGCACTCGTAGAGGGTGGGCTCATGGTGATCCTCGTCGTGGTGCTGTTCCTGGCGAGCGGGCGGGCGAGCTTCATCACGCTTCTGGCCATACCGATGTCGCTCGTCACGGCCATCCTCACGCTCAAGGCATTCGGCGCGACCATCAACACGATGACGCTCGGCGGCATGGCGGTGGCGATCGGGATGCTCGTGGACGACGCCATCATCGAGGTCGAGAACATCGTACGCCGGCTGCGGGCAAACGCTGCGCTGCCGCCTTCCGAGCGGCGGACCGACTTTGAAGTGATCTACAAGGCGGCGTTCGAGGTACGGGCGGCTGTCGTGTTCGCCACGATCATCATCCTCTTCGTGTTCTGTCCGCTGTTCTTCCTCAGCGGAATGGAGGGGCGTCTGCTGCGCCCCCTGGGCATGGCATTCACGGTGGCCATGGCTGCGTCAATGGCGGTCGCGCTCACGGTGACTCCTGCGCTGGCCTGGTTGCTGCTTCCGTCAAGCTCAACGGTGCGACGAGACCGCGAGCCCTGGGTCGTGCGGACGCTGAAGCGGCTGTACCTGCCGGTGCTCAACGGCTCGCTGCGGTATCCGGCGGCGGTCGTGATCCCCTCGGTTGTTCTGTTCATCGCATCTGTCCTGGGTCTGCTGACGATGGGGCGCAACTTCCTGCCGGAATTCAACGAGGGGGCGCTCGTCGTCGGCGTGGTCACGTTGCCCGGCACGTCACTTGACGAGAGCGATGCGCTCGCAGGACTGGTGGAGCAGACGCTGATGCAGCACCCCGAGATCGTTGCCATCGGGCGCCGGACCGGGCGGGCCGAGGAAGATGAGCACGTTCAGGGTGTCGAGGCGAGCGAGATCGACCTGACGCTGGACATGGACGCGCCGCGGCGCCTGGGTCTGCCCCGGCGAAGCAAGGCGGAGCTGCTCGAGGCCCTGCGCCATGACCTCGCCGCGATTCCCGGCATACAGGCCACCTTCGGCCAGCCCATCGGCCACCGCATCGACCACATGCTGTCCGGCACACGGGCGAACATTGCGGTCAAGATCTTCGGCGACGATCTGGTCCAGCTTCGCCAGTTGGCAAGGGAGGTCGAGCGGCTGATGCAGGACATCCCCGGCGTCGTGGATCTCTCCACCGAGCAGCAGGCGGCGGTCCCGATGTTACGCGTCGAATTCGATCGCTCGGCGATCGCTCGTCACGGGCTTCGTATCACCGATGTTGCCACGACCCTGACCGCCGCGCTCAACGGCGAGACGGTCGGACAGATACTCGAAGGGCGCAATGCGTTCGACCTGGTGGTTCAATACGGCGATCGGACGAACGCGTCGCCTCAGACGCTGCGCGAGGTTCTGGTCGCCGCTCCGTCAGGCATCAAGGTGCCGCTGAAGGCCCTGGCCCGGATCTATGACGATCGCGGGCCCAACTTTATCAGCCGCGAGAACGTTCAGCGAAAGATCGTGGTCATGTGCAATGTCGCAGGCCGCGACATGCGCGGTGTGGTTGAAGACACCCGGGCCGCGATCGCGGCCCAGGTCGACCTGCCCCGGGGCTACTACGTTGAGTTCGGCGGTCAGTTCGAGAGCGCCGAGGCGACCAATCGTCGACTGGCTTTTCTCGGCGTCCTGGTGATCATCGGGATCGGGTTCCTGCTCTACATCGTTTTTCGCTCTGTGCGCGACACGATTCTGATCATGGTGAACCTCCCGCTGGCCCTCATCGGCGGGGTGGTCGGTGTGTTTGTGTCCGGCGGCGTGCTTTCCGTTGCCTCACTGATTGGATTCATCAGCGTGTTCGGGATTGCCACGCGTAACGGAATCATGCTGGTCTCACACATCCGCCACCTTCAGCAGGATGAGGGTGTTACGGATTTTCACGAGGCCGTTCGGCGGGGTGCGACCGAGCGTCTGGCACCGATCTTGATGACGGCGCTGGCCGCCGGGCTGGCCCTCATCCCGCTTGCTCTGCGCGGTGATGATCCCGGTACCGAAATCCTCACGCCCATGGCGATCGTGATCCTCTTCGGCCTGCTCTCCTCGACGTTCCTCAACATGGTCGTCGTTCCCGCGTTGTTCGTTCGCTTCGGGCGACCGGCCGGGAGTGGTCCCGTGCTACCGGCCGGGAGTGGTCCCGTGCTACCGGCCGGGAGTGGTCCCGTGCTACCGGCCGGGAGTGGTCCCGTGCTACCGGCCGCACTACGGCTCGCGCCGCTCCTGGTGCTCGTAAGCGTGGCTGCCTTGCAAGGATGCACACAGGTCAATCCACACTCCGATTTTGTGCGCGCCCGAGAACTCATCGAGACAAGTACCGGTTTTGCTGAAGCATACGATCCGTATGAGCCTCCGATGAGCGAGGTCGAAATCGAGGAGACCCTGACGGACGGCTTGTCAATGGACGAAGCGATCCGGCTTACGCTCCTGAACAACCGTCAGCTTCAGGGCGCGTTCATGGACATTGGCGTGGCCAAGGCCGAGTGGGTTCAGTCAGGCCTGCTGAGCAACCCGTCAGTCGATGTGCTCGTGCGGTTCCCGGTGGACGGTGGGCGCAGCATGATCGAGGCGACCCTCGTCCAGAACCTCCTTGAGCTCTGGCGGATCCCGATTCGCAAGGAGATGTCGCAGCATCGGTTGGACGAGACCGTTCTGCGGATTGCGCGTCTGGCGGGGGAGCTGGTAGCCGAGACGAAGAGGGCATACTACGAAGCGGTTGCCGCGCAGGAACGCCACCATGTCGCGGTCGAGAACCTGGCCGTCGTCACGAAATCATATGAGGCTGTGCGGAGCATGCGAGAAGCGGGCGCTGCCAGTACCTTCGATGAGAACCTCGTCCGGGGGCGGCTGCAGGTCAGTCAGATGGCGGTTCTGCCAACTCGGCTCGACGTGGCAAACGCGAAACGCCGTCTGGCCAGGCGGCTGTCGATTGATCAGGACGTGGACGGCGTTGCGCTGATTGATCCACTACCGGACATCGTGACCGAACCCGCTGATCCTGATGAACTCATCGAGATCGCGCGCGACTCGCGCCTTGATCTTCGCGCATACGCCGCGGCGATCAAGGAAACCAACGACAGGCTCCGCCTGGAACATAGCAAAGCGTGGGGCGAGATTGCCCTTGGCCCTTCGGTTGAACGCCCCGCCACCGCAGGCGACACGTTGGTTGGCGTGGGGTTCAGCCTGGAGCTGCCAATCTTCGATCAGAATCAGGCCCAGGTGGCCAAGGCAGTCTACTTGCTGCGGCAGATGGTCAAGTCCTACGAGTCCGTGTATCTGGCCGTGGCCCAGGACATCCGCATCGACGTCGATCGGGCAAACACTGCTCTTGCCGGCATGGGGTTCTACCAGGAGGAGCTCTTGCCGCAAGCCGAGAAGAATCTCTCGTTCGCCATGGAGTCATATGCTGCCGGGCAATCGAGCATTCTCGCTTTGTTCGAGGCCCAGCAGGCATTGCTTGATGCTCAGAAAGGCCATGTCATGGTTCGACTTGAGACGGCCACCGCGCTGGCGGACCTGGAGGAGACGGTCGGGTTACCGCTGGAGAGCTTTCAACGCCGGCCGGGTCAGTAGCTTCATCGAATGCGGTCCATACATGCGTTATCCGGAACGACAGGACCCGGTACCGCAAGGCGCTGGAACACGCGGTGATGCTCCTTCCGCTTCCGCGGGAACGTCCTCAGCAAGTTGGCCGAGGAGCTGGGCAGATACCTCTCGGAGTTCGACGACTGCTTCGGGCGGAGCGAGCCGCGGGAGCACCTTCACGAGTACGTCTGCGGCCAGGCGTCGGAGCTGCACCGCAAGAGCCTCGAGCCGATCGCGATGCTGAACGGAACGCCGCCACGCACGCTACAGCGGTTCCGTATCAAGGACGGGCAGAAGAGCCCGATCGTGTGAGAGATCACGCACGCTCCGTTCCGGCGGAAGCGTCAGGACGGTCTGCCGGCTCAGGCGGGGACGCTGATCGTCGCCCGCAACGTCTTCACCGGCGAGATCAAGTATTTCATTTCCAGCATGGCGGTTGGTCGAGCAGGGCGCGACGCGACTTGCGTACTACCAGCGACGGAACCACCTCGCCAGGCGGTGTCACACCAGGAAAACCCACAGGACCCCGAGGAAGACAGGTATGAACCCCGACCGATTCAGGTCGTGCGGGCCCTCTGACCGATGGCTATGTGGCGCTGTAGTATTAGCTGACGTGTGCCCAGGCTGCCTGGCACGCGGGCATGCGAACCTCAATGCCTCTGGAAGAGGAGCGTCGGTCGATGGCAAAGATCACAATCGGATTCGTGATGTGGATGGTACCCGGTTGAGACCCTGTTCCATTCACGACGCTCCAGGGAGAGCCGGTTCATGACGTACATCGTTGCCGAGCCATGCATCAAGTGCAAGTACACCGATTGCGTGAGTGTGTGTCCGGTCGATGCATTTCGGGAGGGCGCAAACTGTCTTGTCATCGATCCGGAGGTGTGCATCGACTGTGACCTGTGCGTGCCCGAGTGTCCGGTCGATGCGATCTTTTCCGAGGACGACCTGCCGGAGAAGTGGGCTGAGTACCTCGAGCTCAACGCTCGCCTGACCGTCGAGTGGCCGGAGATCACGCAGTCGAAGGATCCGTTGCCGGAGGCGGACGAGTTCAAGGATGTCCAAGCCAAACGCGAGATGCTCGATGAGAGCGCTGGAGACAACTGAGCGTTCCTGATGACAGGAAGGCCCATTCTCCAACGCGCCCGGCAGGACTCGAACCTGCGACCCCCGGTTCAGGAAACCGGTGCTGGCCCCGTCCGACGGCCTTGACACGGCCCTCACGCCACAGATTGCCCAGTCGTTGCCGACGGGCTACCGGGTATTCGCCGACTGGTGAGGGTGCACTGTTGGGCGCACCTCCTGTTGGCGCGCCTCTTCTGGTGCTTCGATGACTTGCTGCTGTTGGTTGATCCAGCCGGTCACACAGAACCACAGGAACTCCAACGGCCAAGGGACTCCATTCATCATCGGAGGTTCGTCTCAATCGACTATGCCTGGATGTCAATGATCCGCTTCGGCCGCCAGGTCGCGGGCGTCCGCGTAAGAGAGCGCCCGATTCGTGCGTGTGAGCGGCACGATGGCCACGAACGATCATCTGGTATCATGCTGACACTACTCAAGGGGAGGAGTGAACAATGTCAAGTGCACGAACGACGGCGGCGCGATGTGTTGCGCTGGTGGCTGTGATCGGGAACGGACGTCTGGCTGCCGGTAGCGAGAACGTGGTGATCTACTCGAACATTGCGGGTCATCCCACGGCCCAGGTGCCCGGGGTGCCGGGCGAGGAGTTCCGGTCGCCGGCGGCGCCGTTCCTGACGCTCAATGGCAGTCCCATCGGGGCCCACTGGATCTTCAAGGCGTTCACCGACAACCCCGACAGCGGTGCCAACGACGTGATCGTGGTGGGTTCGGGCACCACGGGCATCGTGGTGGCCAAGGAAGGTGATCCCGCGCCCATCGGCGGTCTGACCTACGGCTTCATGGACTCGGACTGCGGCATCAACGACAATGGCCGGTACGTCTTCGGCAACCGACTCTCGGGCGGGCCGACCACGACGGACGAGGTCATCTTCAAGTACGACGGCGTGAGCACGACCGCCGCCGTGCGGGAGGGCGACCCCGCCCCGGGCCTGGTTGATCCCAACGGCGCCGGCAACGAGCTGTTCGGCAACTCGTTGAACTCCGCGCACATTCTCCACGACGGCACCGAGGCCTTTCGCGCCGACCTCATCCAGAACATCCACACTGATTACGAGTCGGCGCTCTACCGCGGCTCGACGGTCGTCGCCCAGGAGGGCACCACCATCGGGACCCTGGCCGGCGTCGACGTCTACGACAGCTTCACGGCCCTCAGCGGCAACACGTTCAGTTCGAGCTTCGACGGCGGAAGCTGGATCGTCGAGGCGGACGTCCTGCCCGGCACGGGGATCCAAGAGGCGGTCGTGGTCAACGGCAGCATCCGGATCCGGGACGGCGACATCCTCGCCGGGGACCTCAACTCGCCCGTCGACGGCATCTTCGAGGTGGACATGTCCGGCGGCGGTGACTGGTTCGCGCGGGGCGACCTCGCCGACGACCGCGACTGGGTTGTCCGCAACGGCACCGTCATCGCCGCCACCGGGCGGCCGATCACGCCGGGGAACCCGGAGCTTTTTGCGAACGCGCTCATGGCCGTCAACGGAAACGGCGGCGGGGATTACGTCGTGGTCGGCGACACGTCGAACCCGGACACGACCAGGAACCAGGTGGTGGTGCTCAACGGGCAGCGGATCATCGCCCGCACCGGCGATCCGGTGCTCCTGGGCGGGGCGGCAACGGGGGCCGACGTGTTCATCGACTCCTTCGACGCGTTTGACGTCTTCATCTCCGACGACCTGAACGACGATCTCGTTGACGACCGGGAGGTCTTCGTCTTCGCCGGAATCCGCGACGAGAGCGGCACGACGATCGGCGACGCCTTCATCGTGATACGGCTGTCCTGCCCGTGGGACTGCGGGGACTCTGACGGCACGGTGGGGATCGTGGACTTCCTGGCGGTGCTCGCCCAGTGGGGTGAGATCGCGATGACGTGCGATTTCGACGGCGACGGTACCGTCGGGATCACCGACTTTCTGGAGTTGCTGGCCAACTGGGGGGCGTGCCCGTAAGTCCGAATGCAGTGTGCGTCTCGCATTCGAGCACGTGTTGCTGCCTGGACATCCAGCCGGCCAGACAGATCAACACGAAGTCCAACGGTTCAACTCAGAGCCCTACCGGCCTTGATGCTATGATGGGGCAGGACAGTCCCCGGGGTATCACGGGGAGATGCGGTATGCGGCTGGTATGGCTACTGCTGGCAGGTTGGAGCGCAACCGGCGTTCACGCCGGCACCGTCGTCCCGACCGACGGGATGGTGATCACCGCGGACACGACCTTCACGCCCGGAAGCTACAACCTGCCCAACGGGGTCTCGATCGGCGCCCCCGGAATCACCCTCGACATGAACGGTGCCGAACTGGTCGGCACGAACTTTCAGAACTACGGCGTCACCTGTATCGGCTTCGATGGCGTCACGGTCACCAACGGCACCATTCGCAACTACTACTACGGCATGCGGGTCGAGCTCGGATCGGGCATCCAGATCCTGAACAACAACCTCTCCGCCAACTGGGTCGATCCCCTCTCCAAGACGCCCCAGGCGCCGTTCCTGAACATCAACGTCGGCCCCAACCTTGGTGACACGACCAACCTCGGCGGCGGGCTGTTCATGCGCTGCTGTACGCTGGCGACCATCTCCGGCAATCTCCTGGGCGATCAGGAGAACGGGATGGACCTGTACTTCGTCACCAACAGCACGATCAGCGGGAATGACGCCTCCACCAACACGGGTTGGGGGATCCACCTGCACGGCTCGACGGGCAACACGATCTCCGGCAACACCTGCGACGACTGCACGCGGCCCGGCCTGAAGGACTCGGCGGGGGTGCTGGTCGTCAAGGGGTCACACAGCAACCGGTTTCTGAACAACTCGTTCCAGGGCGGGGGCGACGGGTTCTTCATCGGCAACGAGCACGGCTGCCCGAGCAACGACAACCTCATCCAGGGCAACAACGGATCGTTCGCGGGCGCCAACGCCTTCGAGGCGACGTTCTCCTCGGGCAACCAGTTCATCGACAACATCGCCGACGGCAGCAACTACGGCTTCTGGCTCGGCTACTCCCACAGCGGCAACGTGATCCAGGGCAACTCGATCCGGGCGAACAACGTCAACGGCATCGAGATCGAGCACGGGCAGAACAACGTCATCGAGGCGAACGAGATCATCGGCAACGGGGGCAAGGGGATCGTGTTGCGAACGGACGGCTCGGGCAACTTCCCGCCCGGCCAGTTCCCCTGCCTGAACCTCCCCGACCAGGACAGCTCCAGCGGCTACACGATCAGGGACAACATCATCCAGAGCAACTTCGGGATCGGGATCGAGCTCATCGGCACGACGGGCAGCGAGATCACCAACAACCTGGTCGCGGGCAACCTCGGCGGAACCGCGACGAGCAACGGTGCAGGTAACGCCTGGTCCGTGGATCCGGCACCCGCCCCCGGAGGCAACATCGTCGGCGGCGCGTACTTCGGCGGCAACTACTGGGACAACTACGCCGGCGCCGACACGGACGCCGATGATCTCGGCGACACGATGGTCCCGTACATCAACGGCGGCCTCATCGCCGCCCCCGGCGATCCTCACCCGCTCATCGGCGACCCCGACATCGACGACTTCGAGAACCCGCAGTCGCTGTGCAATCACCGGTGGCTCGACTACGGCGTCAACACACGCGTCGGCGGGGTCACCTTTCAGACCGCCAACGGCACGCACTACGCCACCGACGGCACGGACCTCTATCTGCTCGAGGGGAGCAACGGCACGCGCCTCGACCGCTTCAATCCCACGTCGGGTCTCTACGAGCCCCGGGCCTTCGCCCCCGAGGCGGTCTGGGACGGCGGCGACCTCCAGTACGCCGGCGGGCGTTACCTGGCCACCGTCGGCATCCAGTTCAACCCGACGACTGGCGCCGGCAAGGGGCCGAGGCTCTACGCGTACGACCCGGTCGGCAACTCGTGGTCGCCGCGGGCGCCGACCACGATCGGCGGCGATCGCGTCGCCAACGAGGCGATCGCCTACGACCCGGTCAACGACCGGCTCTACGCGACGATGGTCCAGATCATGACCGGCGGAGATGTGACGCTCTTGAGAAAGCTCGCGATCTACGATCCGGCCTCCGACACCTGGATCGGAACGACGTCGGCTGCCGCCGTCGACTTCGCCGCGGCGTCGGAGGCGGAGTACCTGGACGGCAAGATCTACGTCTGGCGCGGCTTCTTCAACGGCGGCAACGTCAACGGCTCGGACTCGCTCCTGCACGTCTACGACATCGCCTCGAATTCCTGGTCCACGACGCCGACGCTCCAGTCGTCGGGCGTGATCCCGGGCTTTCGAAGCGGCGCGTTCGACATCTGGGGCGTGGCGATCACGTCCGACCCCGTGAACAACAGGCTCTTTGTCCTCGGCGGGGAAGCGAACCGCCAGGTCTACGTGTTCGACGTCGGGTCGCAGACGTGGACGGTCACGCCGACGGCGGTCCATGACGGCGGCTGGGGCGACGGGCTCGAGTACGTCGCGTCGTCCGGCACGCTCTACCAGATCGACGGCAGAAACGCCCTCGGCACGCCGCAAGGAACGGCGGGGCTTGGGCGGACCTTCGGCGACCTCGACGGCGACGGCACGGTCGGCATCGTCGATTTCCTCGGCCTGCTCGCCGCATGGGGCCCGTGTGCGGACACGTGCTGCCCGGCCGACCTGGACGGCGACGGCGTCGTCGGCATCCTGGATTTCCTGCTGCTCTTGGCCAACTGGGGCTAGCAGCAATACGGTTCAGTTAAGCAAGACGACGCGGTCTTTGAAGGGCGTCTGGGGCTGGGGGCGTATGGCGTGCGGTTCCAAATCTCAGCCTAACCGAATCTCGAGTGCTGCCAAGCTATTTAGGGCACCCGTGGCCAGCCGTCACGCCCGAGTATCAACGCGGTCGCGGTGAGCGGTACGGATTGGATCAGGGCGGACTTGAAGCGCTCGGTCCATCCTCTGAGCAAAGGAAAGGTCTTCTCTGAGCAGTGATACGGATCCTGATTAGAAGCAACGCTCGACCCATTCGGTTCGGCAGACGGACTGAATCCGATCGAAGGTGAGGGTGTTCCAGGCATCCACGCCGGCTTGGTGAAGCGCGTCGTGGTCGTCATAG
>JADFOJ010000055.1 GCA_022562915.1 Planctomycetota bacterium
GCGGCAGGCGGCGTCTGCGGGCGTTCTACGCGGGCCGCTCATCCTCAGAGGCTCCGGCGCAGCCCGCACCCAATGGGTGCATCGAGACGCACCCACGGGTGCGTTTTGCGCGCGCAGGATTCGTGCGCGGCCGCGCAGAAAAGCTGTACCAAAGCTGTTAGAAACAGGGCTACACTATTGCCTTCTGTGGTGCCTCTGTGTCAGATCGCGTTGAGTGACCCAATGGGTCACTTTTCACGTACCCATTGGGAGTGTGACCGGCGTACAATGATCCCAGCGAGCCTGTCGGTTGATCGCCGACCTCGGCCCCAGCATGACGGTGCGGATGCTCCCGCCGTCGCGCTGGGGCGGCTCCGCTCATCACAGGAGCATCACCATGTCCAAGGACAGGACAACGGCGGATCTGAATATCGCCGACACACGCATCGCCCGGTCCCCTTCTGATCTGCCGGCGGCGGTGCGGATGTTGGCGGTGGCCGACCGCGTCGGGGATTCGGAGATAATTCAGGCGTTGGATTTCGAGATCAGGTCCGTGGCGGAGATGGCGATGCCGGAGGCGATCGCCTCCGAGGTGCGGAGCCTGCTGCGGTTGCTGGACGATGCTCGGGGTCCGGGTGGTCCGTGGTACGGCGATCCCCTCGGCGGGGGGTCGCTGAATTACCAGCGTGCACCCCATCGCTCGGGGACGATGGCCGACCGTCTGGAGCTACGGGCTGATCGGCTGGCGGGGTTGCTGGGGCTGGCGGACGGTAGGGAGGTGGAGTCGTTCGTCCCCGATGGCGACGACATGAACATCCTGCAAGCACTGGCTGATGCTTCCCCGCAGTCGTTGACGAACGAAGAGATCGCACGTCGGCTACCCAAGCGTGCCCGCGTGGGTGAGACGAAGCTTCGCGATCGGCTCAAGCGTCTGCGCGAGGCAAATTGCGCCGCCCGGCCGCCGAAGTCACCGAACAAAATGCACGTCATCACTGACGTCGGTCGGGCGATTCTTGATCGCCGGTCGCCACGGGTAGACCACGGGTAGATCACGGACAAACCACCGCGACACTCGTTGATGTCGTTGCCACGATGTCGGCATGAGCGAGCCGACCCTTCTCCCTGCAAATCAGATGGCCCGGTGGATTCGCGTGCCGCTGCGGTGGTTGCGCGAGGAAGCCGTAGCCGGGCGTATCCCATGCGTGGATGCTGGCGGCCAACTTCTGTTTGACCCCGAAACGGTCGAGCGCGTGCTTCTGGAGCGCGCTCGCGAAACCGAACCATCTCGGCCATCTCCAGACAGCCGTTCGGTGGCCTAGCAGCCCGTGGTGAAAGTCAGCAAAGGCCCTTCCCGAGTAGCCGCTCACCGGATATAAGAGGTCCATCTCTCGTCACGGAGGATGAGGCATGGCTATGGGACGACGGACCAGCGAGCAGCAGGAGCCCTTGTGGTTACCGACGGCGAACCTGTTGGACTCACCGGGGCACCCGTTCTATCAACGTCTCAACGACCTGTTGCGTGAGCACGAGTTCGACTGGCACGCGGAAGATCTGTGCCAAGGCTTCTACGCGCCGACGATGGGCCGGCCAGGCCTCGCGCCGGGTGTGTACTTCCGGTGCTTGATGGTCGGGTACTTCGAGGGGATCGACTCGGAGCGAGGGATCGCCTGGCGGTGCGCGGACTCGCTGAGTCTGCGCCGGTTCCTGGGTATCGGGTTGGACCAGCAGATGCCGGATCACTCGACGATCTCCCGAACCCGTCGGCTGATCGACGTGGAGACGCACGCGCAGATATTCAGTTGGGTGCTGAAGTTGCTGGCTGAGCAGGGTCTGGTGCAAGGCAAGACGGTAAGCATCGATGCGACGACGATGGAAGCCAATGCCGCCATGCGGAGCATCGTTCGGCGGGATACGAACGAGCGGTACGACGAGTTCCTGACGCGGTTGGCCAAGGCCTCGGGGATCCAGACACCGACCCGGGCGGATCTCAAGAAGCTGGATCGCAAGCGTCCGGGCAAGGGCAGCAATGATGACTGGGAGCACCCGAAGGATCCGGACGCCAAGATCGTGAAGATGAAAGACGGCCGGACCCATCTGGCCCACAAGGTTGAACACGCGGTGGACCTGGAGACGGGCGCCGTGGTGGCGATGACCATCCAGCCGGCCAATGCCGGAGACACAACGACGTTCGTCAAGACCACGCAGGAGACGATCCACCGGCTGGAAGAGGTCAAGGCAGATCCGGAGGTCTCCGCCCAACTCTCCGAGACGGTCGTCGAGGAGCTCGTCCTGGACAAGGGTGGGCATAGCAACCGGATGCTGGTGGATCTCCAGGAACTCGGGATCCGCAGCTACGTCTCGGAGCCGGACCGCGGACCGCGCAAGTGGAAAGATAAGCGGCGTGAGCAGTCAGCGGTGTACGCCAACCGCAGGCGGATCCGAGGCAACCGGGGCAAGGCGCTGCACAAGAAACGGTGCGAGTTGGTTGAAAGGAGCTTCGCTCACACGCTGGAGACCGGCGCGATGCGCCGCGCTCACGTTCGCGGTCACGACAACATCCGCAAGCGATACCTGATCCACGTGGCGGCGTTTGATCTTGGACTGCTGATGCGGAAGATGACCGGCTGCGGCACGCCGAAGGGGCGGCAAGGACGCCTTGCGGCTGCGCTGGCGGCCCTGTTCGATGCCATCCGGTTCGCCAGCGACCTCTTGCAGACCTTCGAATACCAACTCGTTGCCCACCGACCGGCGACAGCCTCGTCCCGTTGGGTCCTGTCAACGCCTACTTCTGCCACGGGCTGCTAGAGCCTCGACCGCAGCGCCTCATTGAGTTCGGCGCGAAGCTCCGGGGAGTCCTCGCCTGCTGCCTCGGCCGCGTCGAGCCACTGGTGGTGCCGCGGCCGCGGCTGTTTGATCATGATCGCCGACTGCACGAGTTCGAGATACGTCACGGGATCCTCGTCAACCTCCAGCAGAACCGACGCAACGCCCTGGGCCTCGTCCTCGCGACCGGCGGCGAGACACGTCACGTAGAGCTGCACGAGGTCGCCCCGGTACCGGCGCACCTGCATGTCGCGGAACATCCGGCGTTTCGCCTCGGGCATCTGCTGCATCCACTCGGGAGACCTCGTCTTCAGGTCGATGATCTGGCGGGCCCGCGCGACCGGGTCGTGCAGGACGCGTCCCGCGTCCGCCCAGCGGCCCTTCCCGGCGAGCAACGAATAGATATCTCGCTCGGCGCTGCGGAGCATCGTCGCCGCGGCGGGGCGATCCCGCACGGACTCGTACCAGGAGATCGTCGTGTCCTCGAGGCCGATGACCTTGTTGAGACGAATCCAATCCACGACCTGGTCGCGCGAGGCGCTTCCGGCAGTGAGTATCGGCGTCAACCGGTCGCGCAGTGCCGTGAAGGCCTCCCTGGCGGCCGCGTGCCCGGCGGCAAGGTTCTTCATGTCCCGCACCATGAACGACAGGCGGACACCCACCATTGACGGTTCGTAGTCGAGCATGTTCTCCCAGAGCCAGACGAACTGCTCGGTGGCCTCGTCGCGTTCGCCGTTGCGCGCCAGTGTCCTGGCCAGCTTCAGGCGGGCCTGGATGTCGACGGCGCCATCGACGACGGCTTTGCGCAGAGTGTCGATCTCGCGCCGGCCCTCCAGGACGCCGTCGAGCCAGGCGAGCAACTCGTCCGCCGAGCGGTACCCGACGACGCGATCGAATTCCTGCTCGCCTTGAAACACGATAATCGTCGGCATCGCCTCGATGCGAAGCTGCCGCGCGCGGTCCTTCTCGCGGTCGACATCCATCTGGACGGCCACGGCGTGCTCGTCGATCCACCTCACGACGCGATCGTCGACCCAGGTCGTGCGGTCCATCTGTGTGCACGGCCGGCACCAGACGGCCGTGGCGTCCACGAGCAGAAGACGACCCGATTCCACGGCGAGCGCTTGTGCGCGCGCGTAGCCGCCGGGTTCAAAGACACGCGGCAACTCGCCGCCGGCGGCAAGGCCGATCACAGACGCACTGACCAGACTCGTTATTGCCGCCTGCACCATGGTCACACCTCCCGCGAGTCCGCCCGCCGATGATCCTATGGCCCTGGGAGCCCCTTGGCCGCGGGCTCGCGGCCGCGCAACAGTCCGCCGATCGGCTCCACGTCACGGCGAATGACGATGAGTCCGCCCACGACGAACACCACCACCATGAGCACGCTCAGCACCTGCCCGCGAGAGAGGTCTCCAAGCGGCGTCGCCAGCAGCGCGACGCCCAGGTCCGGCTCGCGAAAGCGCTCGGTGGCGATTCTCATCACCCCGTACCCGCCAAGGAACCACGCGCCGACCACCCCCGGCTTGCGCGGCTTCAGCCAGACCAGTACCATCAGCAGCATCAGCATCGGTCCGTCGGTGATCGCCTGGAAGAGCTGCGACGGGTAGAACGCCGTGAGTTCCGGACGCAACGCGTCGATCACCGTCCGGTCACCCGCCTGGACCGCCTCGATGATTCGATTGGTCGTCCGGGCGTCGGGCCACTGCGGCACGGTGAAACCGGCCCCCTGGAGCATGTCGGTGAAACGCGCGAGCCTTTCCACGGACCACGACATGATCTCCTGCGGGTACTTGATGCTCCACCACGGCGCGGGCTGCTGCATGGACCCGGGCAGGGCCCGGCCCCACAGCTCCGCGTTGACGAAGTTCGCAAGCCGGCCGAAGAAGAGCCCCGGCGCGGTGGTGAAGCACGCCACGTCCAGCAGGTGCAGCTTCGAGAGGTGGTTCTTCGTCGCAAAGATCCACAGTGTCGCGACGACGCCCAGGATCCCGCCGTGGCTGGCCATCCCGCCCTTGTTGATGGCGAGCAATCCCCAGAACGGAAACGCCGACGTGAAGTCAACCAGCAGGTGCGGGTCGTAGAAGAAGCAATAGCCCAGCCGCCCGCCGGCGAGAACGCCGATCAGGAGGTAGATCATCAGGTCGGGCACGATCCGTGTCGGAATCGCGGTGCGGTGGCTGCGCGCCATCCAGCGCACCATGAGCCACGCGACGAGGAACCCCGCCAGGTACGCCAGCCCGTACCAACGCAGCCCCGCGATCGGCCAGCTTGCAGGGAACTTGATCGCGAACGGATCAAGGCCGTGCAGGTATGCTTCAGCAAGAAGAATCGCCATCCGTGCGGTTGCAGCGTATCCGATTTTGCGCCGACCAGTCAGCCACTCGTGACGACAGACCGATCCCAGCCCGCCCCGCCCGAGTTCGAGCCGCCCCATGACGTCCAGGACGCCGGCGGTCTTTCCGCCGCGCTGGCCGTGCTGCTGGCCGGCGACACGCTGACCGACCGGCAGACCGCGGCGGCGTTCGAGACCATCATGACCGGCCGCGCGCATCACGGCGAGATCGGCGCGCTGCTCGGCCTGCTCGCCACCCGCATACCGACCGCCCAGGAGATTCTCGGCGCCGCCCGCGTCATGCGTGCCCACGTTGAACGCGTCGAGTCGCGATGCGATCCGACCTCGATCGTGGACACCGCCGGCACCGGCGGCGCCCCGAAGACCTTCAACGTCTCGACCGCCGCGGCCATAATCGCCGCCGGCGCCGCGGACGACACCGTCGTCGCGAAGCACGGCAACCGTTCGCGCACCGGTCGCGGCTCGGCGGAGGTGCTCGGGAAGCTGGGGGTCAACGTCGACGCCGACCGCGCGACGCAGGCGCGGTGCCTCGACGAGGCGGGCATCTGCTTCTGCTTCGCGATCCACCATCATCCGGCGGCGAAGCACGCGATGCCGGTCCGGCTGGCGCTGGGCTTTCCGACGCTGTTCAACCTGCTGGGACCGCTCACAAACCCCGCCGGCGCCCGCAGGCAGCTCATGGGAGTGTACGACCGCGCGTTCCTGGAACCGATCGCCGCGGCGCTCGCCGAGCTGGGCGCGCTCCGCGCGATGGTCGTCCACAGCGACGACGGCCTGGACGAGATCTCCATCACCGCACCGACGACGCTCCTGCACGTTCGAGAGGGCACGCTCAGCGAGGAACGTCTCGACCCGGCGGCGCTGGGGCTGGCCCGGACGACGCTCGCGGAGCTGACCGCGCGGGACCTCGACCACGCGACGGCGATGGTGCGCGGCGTGATCGACGGTACCGAGCGCGGTCCCGCCCGCGACATGGCGCTGGTCAACGCCGCCGCGACGCTGCTCGTGGCCGACGAGGTGGACTCGATCGAGGACGGCCTGCAACGTGCCACGGAAGCGATCGACGACGGCCGCGCAAGAGAAACGCTGGCGAAGCTCGTTGCGATGTCGAGGAGTTGACGGAAAGCGACGAAGGCAGGACGTGACGCCCGCGCATGGCGCCAGACACCCACCTATGGCGCCAGATACCCGCGTATGGCGCCATACGCCCGCCTGAGCGCCACGCTTCCAATACACTCCGGTTTTCGCACCGCCAATGAATCCTCGAGACTCATGCGTCGAGTTGCTTTGCGGTCTTTACGAGGCGGCTCTCTCCCGTGGGGAGAGCGCCTACCTGCGCGCCCATTCAAGGCACAACTCGGTTCGCCGGCACGTCGAGGCCTTTCTGCACTACAGGCCCCATCTCCCGGCCGGCGGCGTCGTCCTCGATTGGGGGGTGCCGATACGCGGCCGATGCGTGCCTGATCCGCCATCAGCTCGGCCCGGGGGTCGAACTCCGTGGATGCGACGTCCACCGGGCAGAGGGCTTCGCCCCTTTCCACGAGTACGCCTCCGTGCGTTTCTCGCAACTCGACCACCACTCCCGCCTTCCGTATGAAGACGAGACCTTCGATGCGGTCATCGGCAGCGGCGTCCTGGAGCACGTCCGGATGGAGGCCGAGAGCCTCAAGGAACTCTATCGCGTGCTGAAGAACCGCGGGGTCCTGATCCTCACGTTCCTGCCGAACCGTTACTCGTACACCGAGTGGTGCTGCCGCAGGCCGGGGCTGAGCCACCACGAGCGTCTCTACACGGTCCGCGGCATCCGCCGGACCCTGATGCACCACGGCTTTGCACCACTGCGGGCCCGTCATCATCAGTTCGTCCCCGCTCAGCGCGGCGAGACCCTCTTCCGGCACCTGTACCGGCTCAACGGGGCGCTCGAGTCCGTCTGGCCGACGAGCCTCCTCTGCGCCAACATCATGGTGGTTGCGGGCAAGCAGGAATAAAGGGGCCCGGACCCAGAAAGACCGCAAATGTTTGCCCCCGTTGCAACGGCATTTCGCATGTCCATGGGGTGGGAACAGCCACTGGAGCCGCATTGGCGCGCGTCATCGGGCAAAGCCCCAGGAGACAAGACAATCATGTTCGTTGCGACAGGTATCTCGAGACAGAGGATCACTTCGAAGGTTCACCCGTGGGTCTTCTCGTTGCTGCCGGGCTCCTCGGCGTCTCTGGCGCCGGTGCCGACGGCTTCGTCGACATCATCGATTTCCTTGCCCTTCTTGCGGCATGGGGCGCGTGCCCCTAACGCGAGCCGGTTCGTCACACCGGCACCTGGTCGGGTTCGGCGAGGCGGTAGCTGGTGCTCCGGCCACCGCCTTCGTTCTTCGCGATGATGCCTCGCTCCAGGAGCTCCCGGATGTCTCGAAGCGCCGTGTCGCTGGAGCATTTGGTGAGCTTGGCGTACTTCGACGTCGTGAGGTGTCCCTTGAAGTTGTCGAGCATCCGGTTGATGACTTTGCGCTGGCGCTCGTTGACCGGGTTCAGGTTGATGCGCTGCCAGAGCCTTGCCTTGTGGAGCACCGAACCAAGCGACTTGTCAGCGTCTTCGAGAGTGTGATCGAGACATTGCAGAAACCACGCGAGCCAGGCCGTAATGTCAAGGCTGCCGCGCTGGGCGGATTCGAGCCGGAGATAATACTCCTTGCGCTCACCCTCGATCCCGGACGACATGCTGTAGAAGCGGTCCTTGGTGCCGTCCGCCTGCGAGAACGCCATGTCAGCGATCGCGCGAGCGATTCGCCCGTTTCCGTCTTCGAACGGGTGGACGGTCACGAACCAGAAGTGCGCAACGGCAGCCTTGAGCACCGGGTCGATGCCTGAAGGCCGGTTGAACCACTCAAGGAACTTCGCCATCTCAGCTTCCAGGCGCTCAGCCGGTGGCGCTTCGAAATGCACCTTCTCCTTTCCAATCGGTCCGGACACAACCTGCATCGGACCAGCTTCTGCGGTGCGCCATGTCCCGACGGTGATACGGCCCATGCCGCTTCTGCCGGTTGGAAAGAGGGCCGCGTGCCAACCGAAGAGGCGCTCGCTTGTGAGTGGTGCGTCGTAGTGTTGAGTGGCATCGAGCATCATCTCCACGACGCCTTCGACATCTCGTCCTGGTATCGGGAGTCCTGCGACATCGAGCCCGAGTGTGCGGGCAATGGACGAGCGAACCTCTTCGGGGTTCAGGTGCTCCCCTTCGATGGCCGACGACTTCACGACTTCATCGGTGAGCGCCAAGAGATTGGCCTCTGCGCGGAGGTCGAAACCGAGGGCTTCCATCTTGCCGAGGTGTTTGCCCTGCTTGTGACGGACGGCGGCCAGCGACCCCGAGAGCGCCTCGCTGTCCCACGTGAATTCAGGCCAACCGGTCCGCTCGTAGATATAGGTCATATTCGCCGCATCTCTTGCGGAGATTGTACGCCATATTCACCGCACTGACAAGGTTTCACAGCACTTCCTGCGGCGATTATCGCCACCAATCACCGCAATGGGTTGTTATCGGCCTTCGAGTGTGACCCGATGACCTGAGGCACATGGCCGACTGCAGCAGGCCTCCGGCCCCGTGGCCGATACGTGCGGAACATCGCCCGCTGTTCCGTTACTCCACCAGGATCAAGCCTCGCAGCAGGATCACGCGGTTCTGGATCGGGCCGGCGGACCCCTCGGCGACCTCGATGGTGAGCGTCGAGCCGGTCAGGCGGACGCCGATCGAGGCTGTCGGAGTCTCGGCGTTGAGACGTTCCGAGAACACCTCCCGGTCGCCGTTACGGACCTTGAGCAGGCAGTCGCCCCACGCCCGGGCCGTTTCCGGAAGCTGCGCCTCGGCGGCGAAGTATGTCGCGCCGGCCGGCAGAACGTAGTGCGCCGTCACCGGGCCGCGGAACTCGACCCGGGACAGGCTCAGGGGTGCGTGGTCATCGAGCGCTACGGGAGGCGGCACGACGTATCGAGTCGGCGGGCCCTCGACCCGCCGTGGGACCAGCGAGGAAAACCCGACCAGTGCGTTCGGGTCGAACAGCACCGCCGCCACCGTGTCCAACCCGATTCGGCCGGGTGCTTCCCCGGCGAACGGGACGCCCTCGAGCCGGTAGAACCCGTCGTCGCCGAGCATGACGCGTTGGACGTCCACGATCGTGCCGTCGATGAGCCAGAGCCTGTTCCCGATCGGTTTCTGTTCCGGCGTGACCATCCGGACGGCGCGGACACGACCCAGCGGCAGGTCGAAGACGGTCCGGTCGCCATCGTCGTTGGAAACCTCCAGCGAGATGGGATCACCCAGCGCCGTGACGAACCCCTCCACCCGGTCTCCGTTGGCAAGCACCAGCACGTCCGCCTCGCCGGGCGACGGGACCGTGGCGCCGCCGGACAACGTGACCGACGCGACGCGGTCAAGCGGCACGTGCATGCGGCCCAGCCACGAGGACTGGCTCCAGACGAACACGCCGTCGGCGACCGGCGCGCCGGACATGGCCTGCCCGGGGAAGCGCTGACCGTCGGCCAGCCGCAGCCAGCCCTGCACTCGGGGCACCACCACCGCGTCGAGTTTCAGAAGGGCCACGCATTGTCGGCGCGACACGCTCGTCCAGCCGCCGCCGTCCTCGCGAAAGACCAGGAACTGCGGGCCGATCTCGGCCACCTCCACGATCTGCACCGGTACGTCGCGGCGAATGAGCATGAAGTTACCGGACGCGGCGATCGCGCCGGGCGCCGCCGCCGATGCGGCGACGAGGCCGGTCGCGAGACACGTGATGGCGCGCGGACGGTGGTGCATCACCTCTGGAAGATCGGCAGATATCGCTTGGGCATCTGAAGGATGATCAGTGCCATGGCACTTGCGTACGCGCCACCGGCATGATGATCGAGCCATCCCCCGTTACTTGCCTGTTTCGACAGCAGCTCGTCGCGGATTGCCGGCCACCACTGCTGCCAGCTCTCGCCGCCGGCAAGGTACATCGCCTGTACGGCGTAGTAGTGGCCGTAATAATAATGGGCCTGGCCGGCGGCGCGGCGGCCCGGCAGGGCGTTGCGGATGAGATACTCCACGCCCCGGTTGATCGAGTCGTCGTCATAGATGCCCGCATAGAAGAGACTCGCCACGCCTCCGGCCGTGCGCGGCCAGGCGGACCCGCCCGCCTGCAGCATGTACTTGAAGCCGCCGTCGGCGTTCTGGCAGCGGCGCACGTACTCCACGGCCCGGCCGATGGTCTGCTTGGGAACCTTGATGCCTGCGTTGCGGGCCGATCGAAGCGCCATGATCTGGCAGATCGTGACGGAGATGTCGGCGTCGTACGGCACGGGGTTGTATCGCCAGCCGCCCTCGTCGTTCTGGGTGCCGATGATCAGGTCGACGGCGCGGACCAAGGCGTCGCGCACGCGCTTGTCCGCCGGGTTCATTCCGTAGACCTCGCCGAGAAACAGCGTCGCGAACCCATGCCCGTACATCGGGCCGTGGGAGGTATCCGCGGCGAGCAGACCCGTCTCCGTGGAGTGCGCGAGCACGAACTCCAGGGCCAGCTGCACCTGCTCGCCGTACTCGCCGCGGCCCGGCAGGTGGCCGTCGGACATGTACGCCAGCGCGCACAGCGACGTGATGCCGACATGCTTGCCGTACCGCCCGCGGCCGCGGTCACCGACGGAGCCGTCCGCGTTCTGCTGCCCCTTGAGATAGGCGAAGCCTCGAGCCACCGCGTCATGCAACGGTCCGGTCATCTCGCCGCGGGTGGGATTGTTCTGAGCGCTGCGCGACAGGTTGTCGACAGGAGCCGGCTTCGTGTCCGCCTCCGGCGGCGCGGCCGGGGCGGGGACCGCGGGTGCGGGCGGCGGCTCCGGCGGCGCCTGGCCCGGCGCCCCGGACGCCAGCGCAACCGACAGGGCCATGGTGATCCACGGGCGCAGCATTACGAAGAACCCTCCTCGGCGAGACGCTTGTAATACTCCTCGGTGAGCTGCCGGTACAGGCGCGAGATGTAGCTGCTGCGACCCTGCTCGAGCATCTCCCGGAGACGCTCCGGCAGGTGGCCCCACTCGGTGTCCGTCTCCTCGATGATCGTGTTGATGTCACCCTCCCGGCCCGGCGGTAAATCGATCGCCCCGCCGCCCTGTGTGCCGGAACTGGTCCTGGTGCCCTCGCCGGGCTGCTGCCGTTGCTCGGCGCCTGGCTGGGGCCTGGGCTCACCGGACCCGCCGCCGCCGGAACTCATCTTCTGCTTCTGTGACATCTGCTTGGCGATGTCGATGAGCTCGTCAAGCTTGACAAGGATGTCCTGCTGCACGCGTTGCGTGCCCAGGCCGCTGTCGCGCTCGACGTCGAGTAGATCGGCGCTGGTCTGCATCTTCTCCAGCGCCACCTCGAAGGCGTCGCCGAGCTCGACATCGCTGAGGCGACGCTGAAGCTCCTGTTCGTTCTGGCGGGCAGCCTGTTCGGCGGCGTTGTCGGCGGCGTCCCGGAGCCCGAGCAGTTCGTCAAGTGACGGCGGCGCCGATTTCGGCTGCGGTTCGGGCTCGGCCGGCGGCGTTGCCGGCCCCGGCGCCCCGACGGCGACCGCAAGCAGGACTGCACTGAGATGAATGAGCACTGCACTCATGGTTCATGGCTGCTCCTGTTCGGACGTCCCCGGAACCGGTGTATCGTCCTGCAGCGCCTCGGCCATCTCCTGCCCGAGACGCAGCAGATCGCGCTGGTCTTCGCCGAGTTCCTCGAACCGCGTATCACGATCGCCGGGCTTCATTCCGCGCCGCCCGTCGAGATCGCGCGTCTGCTCGTACACCTGCTCCTGCATCCCGCGAAGGAGCATCAGTTCCGCGACCGGTGGAATGAGCGGCGGCGGTTGTCCGCGCCCGCCGGACTGGTTGCCTTGCGCCTGTCCGCCGGCGAACTTGTCCGGCGGCATGATGAGTTCTTCCAGCGCCCCGATGATGCGCCCGATGCTGTCGGTGATGAGCCATTGACGCTCCATGACCACTTCGCCTCCGCCGGCCAGGCTCCCGCCCCGCAGCGTCTCGGTCACCTGCCGGGCCCACCGGTCGATGCGGCCGTGCACGTGCGTGAACACCGGTGCCTCCAGGAGTTCCGGCGTCGTCACGCGCAGGTCGTCGAGGCCCGTCCGGATCTCCTCCTGCACCCGGCCGAGCGCGCGGGCCTCGATGAGCCCGCGCCGACCGATCCCATCGCGGCCGAGGAGCTCCAGGGTCTCGCCGCGCAGGGCACTCTCGCGCTCGGCGAACTCACGATACGCAGTGATGATCTCGCCCCGCCGGCGCATGAGCTCTCGCTGCTCGACCGCCTCCTCCAACTCCGCGGCGAGCGCCCGCGCCTCCTCCAGCAGTTCCAGCGAGCGGTCCTGGGCGGTGCGCGTCTCGCCGGCGTCGGTGGGAACGGCGCGGAGCGCGAGCACCGCCGCACCCTGGGCGTCGGCGGCGCGATCGAGCAACCGGGCGATGCGCCGCGATTCCTGCCCGGCCGCTCGCGCCTCGGCGGCCACCGACCGGGTGTTCTGCGCGAGCCGGATCATCGATCGATCGCGTCCGGAGAAATCGCCGCTCGCGGTCGCCCGATCAAGCGCGGTGAGCTCGTTGCCCTGCACGGTGATGAGCCGATCGATCGACTCGATGAGGCTCGCGAGCCTTCGCAACAACTCCTGGGCGTTGGCGCGTGTCGTCTCGTGCATGTCCGAGAGCATCTGCCGGAGCGTCTGCCGGGCGGACTGCTGCGCCTTCTGCGCGGTCTGCATCTGGTTCCGTCCGACGCGCTGCGACGCGTTGTCCATGTCCCGGCTGAGTTCGCGCTGCTCACCGCTGTCCGCAGCCGCCCGCATCGCGGCGGCACCCCGCGGGTCCGCGTCTTCGAGGTCATCGGCGCGCCGGCGCAGGTCCTCGATGATCTGCCGCGCCTCTTCGGCCAGGTCGTCCTGGCGCTCGGCCATGCGCTGAAGCTGCTCCTGTTCGCCGGCGGTGAGCTCCTCCCAGGAGCGACCGAGCGTCCGTTGCCCGACGCCGGCCGTCTCGCCCTGCAGCTCGGACTGCCGACCCAGGAGCTCTTCGAGCCGGCGCATGGCGACCCAGGTGTCCTCGTCCCGATCCAGCAGGGTGATCAGGTCCACGAGTTCCTGGCGAACCTCCCGCTGCGCGTCCACGATCGGGCGGTCGGCGTCCGCCGGCTCCGGTCCGACGAGGTCCCGGAGGGCTTCGAGCACATCGAGTTCGTCGGGGTCACCGCCGCGCGGCACGGACGGCTCGCCGGTCCGCGGGTCGTCCCCTGCACCGGCGGTGATGCCGGGCGCCGCGCCTGGTTGCATCGGCGCGCCCCCTGGAGCCGCGAGTCGCACCTGGTCCTGACGCTCCTCGATCGCCTCCACGGCGCGGTTGGCGGCGCGGCCTGCGAAGTCGAGCATGTCGCCCGCCTGCTGAAGCAGCGTGCCGAGTTGCTCGTCGTCAAGCCGGTTCATGTGCATGCGCCCGGTCACGCGATCGATGTTGTCGCGCTGCGCGGCGATGCGCCGGGCGATCTGCGCCTGGGCGCGTTGAACGCCGGGCTGCGGACCGTCGGTGATCACGTCGTCCTCGAGTTCCGCCTGGCGTGCCTCGATACGGATGGCGTTCTGTCGCACGGTGCCGAGTTCGCGCCGGAGGCGGCGGGCGAGGTCGAGTTCGCTGATGATGCGCAACCGGCGCGGAGGCGAGCGGACCTCCGGGTGGCGAACCCCGTCGATCTCGAAGACGTCCCGGGCCGTCCCGCGCACCAGGATCACGTCGCCCTCGGCGAGTTGCAGCGGCGCGAGATCAAGCTCGGCCGCCAGTGTGCCCGCCGGGCCGTTGATCGGTTCGGATGTCTGCCACTCGGTGGCCTCGCCGGCCGTGGGCGCTGCGGCTGAGCCGCGGTGCACGGAGGCTTCGAGGCCCATGACCGACACCGCCACGTCGTCGCGCGCCTCCGCCCTGAGAGGCACCACCGCGGTCGGCAGGACCGGCTCGTCGGACTCCGGCTCCATGATCGTCACGGCGGGCACATGATCCTCGACGGCATCGATCCGGTACGCGATCGGCTCGGTGTTGCCGAGGCCGTATTCGTCCAGGAGGTGCAGGTCCAGCCGCCGGGTCTCTTCGAGCCGCCACCGCAACGTCCAACGGTCGGGCTGCCGGTCGTCCACGGTGCACCGCGGCAAGTCGTCTTCGCCCCAGCCGAGCGTCCTGCGCAGGGCGTCGTCGTCCTCGGGGAAGGGGATCGGCTTGTTCAACTGAAGCTCGAGCGTCACCTCCGAGCCGGCGAGCGAGGGCGTCTCGGTGATCGCACGCTCGTCGAGACCTGGTCCGAGGTCGGACTCCAGCGTACTGAACCATGCCGCGGCGTATGACGGCGGTGTGATGATGAGGCTCGCCCGGCGCACGGCCGGCGGCGCCGCGAGGGTGATGCGCTCGCGCTTCGTACGGGCGTCGCGCGTCTCGAAGTACAGTTCGATTTCGTCGGCGGTCGTGTCAACGAGCCGCTCGTGCACGGCGTCGCCCTGATCGGTGAGGACGATGCGTTGCCAGCGGCCGAACCGCCCGTCCGTCCGGAGGCGATATCGCGCCGCGACACGGACGGCCTCGCCCTTGGTGACCTTCGCGCGCAACGGCAGCGCCTGGCCGCGCGGATGCACCCGCGCGCCCGGCACGATCTCGTTCATGAGGCTGACCACACCGGTCCGGGCGGGCCACTCGGTCGATCCGAACGGCACGAAGAGCCGGGCGAGCCCGGTCTGGGCCGCGGCGGGATCCGCGATGGTGCACGCCGCGGCGATCGCGAGAATCCCCAGCAACGCGCCGGTCGCTTGCCACGTGCGGTGTGTGTTGATGACCCGCAGGAGCGTCTCGCCGGCGAGACGGTGCTCCGTCTCGGTGATGCTCCGCGCGGCGAGCGGGTTGGTCTTGTCGAGCCCGGTGAGAGCGAACTCGACGCTTGAGGCGAGACGGCCCGCGACGGCGGGGAACGTTGCCTCTGCCCGCAGGGCAAGCTCGGTCAGCCCCGGCCGGAACAGCAGCGCCGGCCGCAGGTAGGTCCACGCGCTCCAGCCCAGTACGGCCAGGCCGCCCGCCAGCAGGACCAGCCTGGGAGCGCCCGGCAGCCGCAGCAGGAAGTCCATCGCGACCAGGACGATGATCAGCCCGATCACCCACGCGACGAGCACCGATGCCCGTTGGGTCAGCAGCATGATGCGGCTCCGCCGCCGGATCTTTTCGAGTTCGCTGATGACCTGTCGCATGACCCACCGGCCCCGGAAGAAAGAGAACCGCTACACCCTCATGTTATCGGCGCCGAACGGTGCCGGCTCCAGCGAGCACGCCACCCCGGGGACATCGCGGGACCCCTATAATCGACGTGACCGGAGATCGCTCGTGACTCGGCCAGAGAAGGACATCACCCGACTGCTCCGGAAAGTCCAGGCGGGCCATGACGGGGCGATGGACGACTTGATGCGGTCCGTCTACGACGACCTGCAGCGGGTGGCCGAGCGGCACCGAGAACCAGGCGCTCCAACAGATCATTGACGAGATCACGGCGGGCTCGTCCAGATGCCGGCGGCTGACCCGGGTCGTGCTCGGCATCGGTGCCGTGGCGCTGCTGTCGGCCTGGCGGTCATGGCGGTCGCGCTGGGGGTAACGTTCTTGCTGAAGACCTGACCCCAAAGGGAGCGGTGTGGCACGGTTGAGTCCGCCACAGGCGGACGAGGTCGCCCGTGGTGCGACGTCCAACGTCGCGGAGGATCATGCTCACGCCAGGCGAATGACCTTGCGCCCGATCCATTCGGCGGAGATGATCAGCAGGACCAGCGCGAAGACCAGCGGGGTGTCCCAGATCCGCTCGGTGAGCGGGTTGATGGTCGTGACCGACCGGTTGGGAAGCAGGCTCGCGAGACGGCCGAGGTCCTGCGGCAGCAGCACGCGTCCGCCGGTCTCGGCGGCGAGCGCTGCCAGCAGGGGGTGATCGGTCTCGGGTCGGCGCAGCTCGTCGTCCGGCGCAAAGACCTCCACCGGCACCTGGAGCCGGCCGCCCTCGAGCGCGGGGTCGTCCACGCGGACACGGAGTTGCCCGGTCGCGGCGGGCCTCCACGTGGCGGTGAAGCGGGCGGCGCGACCGGGCCTGGATCCGGCGCCCGGAACGACCCGGCGCAGCTGAAGTTCCGCGACCCGCCGGCCGTCGGCGGTCTCCACCACCGCGGGCATCGAGGTGCGCGAGTCGTCGAACCCGCGCGCATCGAGGAGTTCCAGCTCCACGAGCATGACCTGGGCCGTGGTAAGACGGCGCGGGCTCACCTCCAGCGTCGCGGCGTCCCGGCTGCCGGCGAGGCTCTCGCGGCCCAGCCGCCGGATGATCTGCACCCAGAACCGTTCCGGCAGCAGCTCGCCGCGCCCGTAACGCCATCGCCAGATCTCGTCCGTGGCGACGTAGATGATCCGGCCGGCGCCGTAGCGCATCTGCACGACCAGCGGCAGGTGGACCCCGCGGAACTCACCGAGCGTTTCGGCGAGCACCTCCGCGGTGGGTTTGAGCCGTCCGGGCTCCAGCCGCTGCGCCCAGGAGAGCCTCGACCAGCCGGATGTCGGGTCGGCGAGCACCGCCGGCCACGTCTCGGCACCGTCACCGGCGAGCCGGAGCAGACCCAGCCGCGTGGCGAGCGCCGTCGGCACCATGTTCACGGGACGGCCGATTGCCGACAACGACAGCGTGCCGCGCATCGGCAGCAGGTCCGCCAGCGCCGTGCCGCTGTAGGTTCGAGGGGTGTATCGCTCACCGGCGATCCACAGCAGCCCCGCGCCGCGTTGGGCGACGTGGTCCTGGATCATCTCCAGTTGATCCGGCGAGAAAAAAGACCCGGGTACGTCACCGAGAACGATCACGTCGAACGGCGCGAACTCCTCCGGAGAGCGGGGCAGGCGGGTGATCGGCTGGTTGCCTTCCTGGGCGAAGTCACGATCCGCCGAGAGGAGCATCACCGAACTCTCGATCGACTTCTCCCGGATCATCAGGTTCTTCAAGTAGCGGAACTCCCACCGCGGGTAGCCGTCGACATAGAGCACGCGCAGGGGCCGGTCGATCAGCTCGATCGCGAACGTCTTGGTGTTGTTGTCCGCGACGAGGTCCGGCGGGTCCGTCTCGACGATGACCTGCCAGGTGGCGTCGCCGGCCAGCATCGGCTCGGCGGTGAGCGTCACGTGGTCGGTGCCGCCGAGACCGGCGGACACCTCCACGCTGTCGAGCACGACGTCGGGGTTGTCCGCGTCGACGAGCTTCACCGTCGCGGTGGCACCGGGTGCGACCGTACCGAGCTGGTCCAGTTCCACGACGACGGGCACCCTGTCGCGTACGAACGCGCGGCGCGGCGCCTCGATGCGCCGGATGGCGAGGTCACCGAGGGGACGCGACGACCCCAACGGCACGACAAAGACGCCGACCTTGTCGCTTCGAAGCCGCCGGATCGACGCGCGCGTGGGCGGGTCCGTCGTGCGGCCGTCGGAAAAGATCACCACGCCGCTGAGGGCGCGGGCGGCAGCCCGCTGCAATGCCTGCTTCAGCGCGGCGTCGAGCCGCGTGCGCGGCCCGTCGGCGACGTCGAGTGTGACCGGCAACCGGGGCGTCTCGCCGGCATCACCCGCCGGCGGCGCGAGATCGAACACGCCGTCATGAAAGCCGAGCCACACGACGTGCCGGCTCGCGGCGAGCTCTTCCCACATCGGCGCGTGGTCGGCGAGCAGCGCCTGGAGCTGCTCGTCGCGGCTGCGGCGCGCCGGCACCGGACCGGACGGCCCGTCGTCAACCGGGACATCCTCGATCTTCATCGATGCGCTTCGATCGACGAGCATCAGGACCCAGTCCTGTTCGATCGTCTCGCGCGGCAGCTCGAGCATCGGACCGCTGACGACCAGCAGCATCAGGATCACCAGGACGAAGCGCGCGACCGCCAGGGTTGTCCGTGCCCGGCGGTCGCCGAGCAGTCGCGCGTAGCTCCACGTGGCGAGCAGCGCCGCCGCCATGACCAGCATCACCCACACCCACGCCGGCCACGGCCGCTCCCAGACGAGCCGCAGCCCCTCGGCGTCAGCCGGGATCACGTCGAGGCCCAGGATCCAGCGCATGAAGGGACTGTTCATGTCAACCGTGCGGCGCGATCGCCGCCGCCTCCGCCATGCTCACGGTGCCCGCCATGCCCGCCGTGCCATCGGCTCCCCCTGAAGACCCGATCTTCCCCGGCGGCAGTGAGTGGCTGAACCATCGGGCAAGTGCCGTCTCCAGCAGAATGAGCCCCAGCACCGCCACCAGCAGGATGCCCGCAAGCGGCGCCCCGGAGTCTGCCGTTCGCAACGCGGCGGCGGGATCGTCGGCCGCAAAGACCTCCCAGTCGCCGGAGGCGCCCATCCACTCGTCCACGACCGCCTGGTCCTGCGGGTCGGTGCGTCCCGCCACCGGATCGATGTTGACCGCGACCAATCCGATCCGCTGCCTGGCGTGGTCAAGGACGTCGTACACGCCCCCGCGGGCAAGCGGAACGTCGGGCCGCCCCTCGGCGTTGATCGAGAGGTTGGTGCCGCGAGGATCGACCAGCGCCGCGGCGACCGATCCGAACCCCAGCGCCGGCTGCTCGCCGACGGCGTACCGCTGCGAGGTCTTGATCAGGCCGATGCCCTGCTTGATGAGTTCATGCATGAGCGGAACCATCAGAGGCTGGGCGGGTAGATTCGTCCACGCCAGTGTCGGGCTCACCGCAATATAGATGACCAGGCCCGCACCGGGCCGCGGCGGAGCATTCCGGGTGTTGTCCGCGCCCGCGCGGCCCGGGGTTGCACTGATCACCAGCGGCGACCCGTCGGCAAGCGACAGCACCGTCCGGGCGTGGGTCGACGCCGGGTCGACCGCAAGCAGGCGGGTGACGATCACCGGCCGCGACAGCTCGGCGAGATCGCCCGAGATCAGTCGCAGCAACTCCGACGGGGGCTGCTCGGCGGCCAGCAACAACGGCGTCTCGGGCTCGGTGACCTCCAGGTCGATTCGCCACGGCAGGTTCATCGCCTCGGTGAACTGCTCGGTCCAGCCGTGCACGTTCGCTTCGCCCGGCGGCGTCACCAGCAGAAGCCCGCCCGTCCGGACGAACGAAGCCAGCACCGACCAGCCCTGCTCGTTGAGAAGGTCCGGCCGTGTCACGAGGGTGACGTCGACGCCGCGCACGTCCACGGTGTCCAGCGCAGCGGGATCGACCTCGACGACGTCGATCGGACTGCGATCTGACGGCTCCAGGGCCCGACCGATCCACTGTCCCGCCGGCAGGTGATCCAGATCGGCGTCGACACCGAAGCTGCGGCGCCCCACGAGCAATGCCCGTACACGACTGCGTAACAGGAGTACGGTGTGCCGCGCGTTGTCGGGGGCCAGTGCATCGTCGTCCAGGACGGCGGTGAGCGAGACGCTCCCGTCGTTGCGAGCCGAACGGTCGCCGGAGAACGAACCGGCGAGGTTCACCATGAACTCCACCCTGGCCTGGGCCTGCCCGGCCGCCCACTGAACGACGCGCGGCTCGACCGGGGGCAGCCCGTCACCGACGAGTCGGACCCGCGTCACGTCGCGTAACAGCTCGCCGCCGCAGCGCGCCAGTGCCACGGAGACCTGTCCCGTGCCGTGGTCGCCCTCTGCCAGGATCAGGCCCCGCAGCGGCTCGATGGAGACGACCTGGGTGTTCGGCAGGACGGTCTGCGCCGCAGGCGCGTAGAGGAGCCTCGGCCCGCTCTCGGCTGCCGTCGACGTGGAAGCCCTCATGGACGGCAGCGCCATCTCCAGGCGAGCCGAGCCGCTGCGGAACTCGCTCAGGAGATACGCCACCGCGCGGTCACCGCGGGGACCAAGCTCGTCCAGCGCAGCCCGCAGCAAGGGAAACGCGGCGTGCAGATCGGTCGGCGCCTCGGCGGGCTCCAGCGTTCGCAACAGCTCGATGATTGCGCGGTGGTCGCTCGACGGCGGGACCACCAGGCCCCTCGCCGGTCGCGCCGCCGTGATGACACCGACGGAGTCGCCCGGTCCCAGTCCCTCGACCAGCGACACCGCCACGTCGATGGATTTCTCAAGTGCCGAACGGCGCTCGCCGTTTTGAACGGTGCGCGCGCCGGAGGCAAGCCCGTTGTCGATCAGCAGGTAGACCACCCGCGAGCCGGCGCCGTCGAGCATGCCCGCGGCCTGGAGCAACGGCCGCGCCAGCGCGGCCCCCAGCACGGCGAGGATCAGGCACCTTACCGCGAGCAGCAGCAGTTGCTGGAGCTGGAGTCGCCTGCGGTGTTTGCGCAGCGCCTCCAGGAGAAACCGCATGGCCGCCCACTTGATCGGTCGCCTGCGCTGCCGGCTGAGCAGGTGGATGAGGATCGGGACCAGTATCGAGACTGCCCCGGCAACGGCCAGGCCGGCGGTGACGAAGGTCATGAGACCTTGCTCCGCTTGATGTGAACGTTGCGGCGAGCGAGCACGAACGCCAGGGCGGGTCCGACCGGCTCATGGGTATCCATGGAGTGGTAGTCGAATCCGAATGAGAGCGCGATCCGGCTCACTTCGTGAAGGTGCCTGGACACCGCCTCCAGGTACGCCTCGCGCAGTGCCCGCGGATCGATGCGAAGCCGCCCTTCCCCCTCCAGCCCGACAAACGGCGCCGGCTGCGAGAACTCGAAGCGCAGCTCCTGGCGATCGAGCATCTGCAGCAGGATCACGTCGTGCCGCCGAAAGCGAAACCTCGCCAGCGACTGGCGGATGATCTCGGGGTCCTCCAGCAGGTCGGAGATGATGATGAACAAGGCGCGGTTGCCGATCTTGCCAAGGACCTGGTTGGTCACCTTCAGCAGGTCCGTGCGCTCCGTCACCGGCTCGCCGCTGAGCGCGCCGACGATCCTTCTCCACTGCCCGCGGGCGCCGCTGCGGCTGATCAGCGTCGTCACCTCGTCGGCGAAGACCACCAACCCGACGCGGTCCTGCTGGTGCAGGCACAGGTACGCGAGCGCTGCGGCGACGGCGGTGGCATGGTCGAACTTCGTCCAGAGGTTCTCCTGGCGGCTGGCGGACGTACCGCCCCAGTTGGACTTGACCTTCAATGATCCGTAGCTCATCGACGCGGACGCATCGACCAGCAGGATCACGTCGAGGTTGGTCTCCTGCTGGTACCGCTTGATGTAGAGCTTGTCCGAGCGGCCGTAGACCTTCCAGTCGAGGTGCTTGAGGTCGTCGCCTGGCACGTACTGGCGGTGCTCGGCGAACTCGACCGCCATGCCCTGGTACGGCGACCGGTGCATGCCGCTCATCACGCCTTCGACGACCATCTTCGCACGGAGCTCAAAGGGCGCGAGCTGCACGAGCGTCTCGGGCGCCAGGTACTGGTCGGAGCGGACGGCGGCGGTTTCCGGCATGGGTTACCGCACCACCGCGTCCATTGTCCGACTGGTCGCTTCGTCGCTGCCGTCCACGGAAATCCGCCCGAGCAGGTCGGTGATGATGTCCTCGGTCGTGATGCCGTCCGCCTCGGCGTTGAAGTTCGTGATGATGCGGTGACGAAGCACCGGCAACGCGACCGCCCGGATATGCTCGGGCATCACGTGCGTGGCGCCGGAGAGAATCGCCTTGGCCTTGGCGGCCAGCACGATGTACTGGCTTGCGCGCGGGCCGGCGCCCCAGCTCACGTACTGCTCGACGATCGCCGGTTTCTTGCTCGCCTCCCGGGCGCGGGTCGCGCGCACCAGCCGCAGAACGTACCGGGCGACGTGATCGGCGATCGGGACCTGCCGCACGAGACCCTGGATCCGGAGCACATCGTCACCGGTGATTTGCGGTTTGACGACTGCGTCCTGGAGGGTCGTCGTCTGCTTGATGATCTGTAACTCCTCGTCCGCGCTGGGATACTCCACGCGCACGTCGAACATGAAGCGATCGAGCTGGGCTTCCGGCAACGGATAGGTACCCTCCTGCTCGATGGGGTTCTGTGTTGCCAGGACGAAGAACGGCTCCGGCAACGGGTGGCGGACGCCGCCGGCAGTGACCTGCCGCTCCTGCATCGCCTCCAGCAGAGCTGCCTGTGTCTTGGGAGGTGTCCGGTTAATCTCGTCGGCAAGGATGACATTGGAGAAGATCGGCCCCTTGACGAAACGCAGTTCGCGGGCACCGGTCGCCTTGTCTTCCTCGATGACCTCAGTACCGGTCATGTCCGACGGCATCAGGTCCGGCGTGAACTGGATCCGGGAGAACCCCAGGCTCAGTGTCCGGGCCAGCGTCGAGATCAGAAGCGTCTTGGCAAGGCCCGGGACACCGACCACCAGGGCATGGCCGCCGCAGAACATCGCCATCAGGCACTGCTCGAGGACATCGTCCTGTCCAACGATGATCTTGTGTACCTCGGTGCTGATCTGCTCGTACGCGCGGTTGATCTCCGCCGCAGCGCTCTCAGGATCGGTGGTCTGCACGGCCGGCTTGGAAGTCAATGGGTCGGGCATGGACCGGTCTCCGAAAAAGCGTCCTGAACGTCCATGGCGGTGCAGGTTATAGGTCCCGGCCGCCATGTGAGTATATTCCCGTGTTCCGCCGGGTGATCCCGGAACAGGGTTCTCTATCGACCCGTTTCCAGCCTGTTCGCGAGCGGCAGACGAGTGCCGCAGGAGGTTTTCTTGCCGGAGCTTCCGGAGATCGAGCACCTTGCCCGGACGCTGGAAACCGCGTTGCCGGGGGCGCTGGTTCGCAACGTCTCGCTGCTGCGGCCGGACATCGTTCGATGTACCGACCGCAGGTCACGGCGCCCGCAACGGCGCGTGAGTCGAGACGATCTCCTGCTGGGCCGACGGATACAGGGACTGCTGCGACACGGCAAGGAACTCGCCATCGTCTCGCGCGAGGGCCCGGCAATCTGCGTGCACCTGGGCATGTCAGGTCAACTCTGGCACTGCCCAGCGGGCACGCGATTGAGACGCCGGGACCATGTACATTGCGTATGGCACCTCCGGGCACCACGGACCGGACGGCCTCACGGTCGACTGGTCTTTCGCGATCCACGTCGATTCGGCGGTCTCTGGTGCTTTGCTTCGATCCAGGAGCTTCTCGCCACCCGCTGGTCGCAGCTGGGGCCGGATGCCCTGCACATCCGCACGGGCACGCTGCGGCAGGCATTGAGCACGACGTCCAGGTCGATCAAGGCCGCGCTGCTCGACCAGCGGCTGATCGCGGGTATCGGCAACATCTATGCCGACGAGATCCTCTTCGCCGCCGGCATTCATCCACAATCAACCGCCTCCGAACTGCCGGCCGCCCGCTATCGACTCCTGGCCGGGACGATCCGACGGCTGCTGGCGACCGCGGTTGCCCACGGCGGTTCCACGGTCCGGGACTACGTCGACGGCCATGGCTCAGCAGGCTCCTATGCCAGCCGCCATCTCGTGTACGGCCGGGCAGCGCAGCCGTGCACGAGTTGTGGACAACTATTGAGCGGTACGACCATCGCCCAACGCACCACGGTGTTCTGTGCCGGATGTCAGGCTCTCTTTCGACAAGATTAAGTTTCATCATCATCGTTAATATGCCTGTGCATATGTGGGTTGCTCCTCATCGCAAGCGCCGTTGTACTGCCCGGGTAAGGTTCTGACCGGGATCGTGACGGTCGTGCAAGCTGCCGGTTCGCTGGCGCTCATCGGACGGTTCAGGAGGGCCGGGGCGTCAAAGCACCGGGCCGGGCAGTTGCCGGCGGTCTCCGCAGGCCGGGGATGGCGGGATGTGCGAACGGTAGCCGGCAGAAACCGACACGTTGTCCACATCGAACCGGCGCCGAACGTGTTACTTGGTGTCGGACCTTGTCAGCCGCTGCTCGAGCAGGTTAACGTCGTGGTCGATCGCCGGGTCCTTGTCGCGTTTGGCCTGGATGGCGCTCACGGCATGCATGACGGTCGTGTGGTCGCGGCCGCCGAAATAGCCGCCGATCTCCTGGAGGCTGTACCGGGTGTGTCGGCGGGCCAGCCACATGCAGATCTGGCGCGGCAGCGCGATGGACTTGTGGCGGCGTTTGGACAGCAGGTCACTGAGCCGCACCGAGTAATAGCTGGTCACCGTGTCGACGATCTCCTGAATCGTCGGAAGGTGCGCAGCGGTCGCCGATGTATCGGGGCATATCGCGGCCTTGGCGACCTCCAGCGTCATGGAGGTGCAGTGAACGGCGGCAAGACCCTGCATAGTGGTGATCGCGCCCTCGAGTTCCCTGATATTGGTGTCGATCTTCGCGGCGATGAAGCTGGCAACGTCGTCCGGGAGATCGATGTCGCGCAGGGCGGCCTTGGCCTTGAGGATGGCGACCCGTGTTTCATAACACGGTTTGCCGAGCCCGGCGACGAGCCCGCAGTTGAACCGGCTCGTGAGGCGTTCCTCGAGATCGGGGATCCTGTTCGGGGCGGCGTCGGAACTCAGCACGACCTGGCGACCGCTCTGGGTGAGCGTGTTGAAGGTGTGAAAGAACTCTTCCTGTGACCGGTCGAGGCGTCCCAGGTCGTGAATGTCGTCGATCAACAGGACGTCCACGTTGCGGAAACGATGGCGGAACTCGTTCATCTGCCCTGCCTGGACGGCGTCGTGGAACTGCGTCATGAAGCCGTTGCACGAGGTGTAGTAGATACGGACGTCCGGGTTGTTCCGAACAGCGGCCTGACAGATGGCCTGCAGCAGGTGTGTCTTGCCGAGACCGACGCCACCGTGGACGAAAAACGGGTTGTATGCCCGCGAGGGCTTTGCCGCGACGGCCACCGCGCCGGCGTGTGCCAGGCGGTTCTCCGGACCGACGACGAAGTTCTCGAAGGAATGGTCAGGGCTGAGCAGCATGTCGTCGTCAAAGCCCGTCACGCTACCGGCACCCTCTGCCATGCGCCCGGCCCCGTTACCGTTGGTGGCGGTGAGGTGTCCCGGCGCCGGCTCCGACTCGGTCTCCCCGACGAACCGAACGGCGACCAGCAGCTTCAGCACGGCCTGGACTGCCTCAGTGAACTCCTTCCGGCACCGCTGCTGGAGGTAGCGGAGCTGGATCGGGTCGCGCACGAGCAGCCTCAGCGTTCCTCCGGCCATTGCCAGCGGCTCGATGTCATCGAACCAGCGACGGCACATGCTCGGATGCGCCCGGCGCAGGTGCGCAAGAACAGCATTCCAGACATGGGGTTCCGCACCCATCGGTTTTGCCTCCTAGGGAGACCAGGCGTTTTCGATTGACTTCCCGACGCTTCCGGCAAGACCCGCCAGCCGGCGTGATTTACTCCATCCCGTTCGGGTACCAACCCGATGCGCGCAATCTAAACCACCGCGCTCGCCACGTCAACCATAGTTCTCCACTTTCACGGGACACGTTACGCCAGGCGCACGCCGGCGGCGACCTCAACCTCTTGTCGCTCGTAGCGTTGCCGGTTTGCGCGGTAGTCCATTAAAAAGTGAAGACGCCACAACTCTTCATCACCGATGGCTGCTTCCAGCAATTCGCGCGCCGCCACGAGGTTCGTGCGCCGCGAAAGATGAATGAGCACGACGGCGTCTGCCTTCCAGGCGCTGAACGCCTTGGCCAGATCCTCGATATGCAGGTGTTTGCCGATCTTTGCACGCGACTGGTGCTCCGCTTCGAAGAACGTGCACTCGGTGATGACGATCCGGGCGTTGACGAACTCGTCGCGGAAGAGATACGGGCCGAACTCCGTGTCGCCCGTGTAGGCAACCAGCGGAATCTCCAGGACGTGCGTGATCTCGACGCCGCGGCTCCGCAGCTCGCGAAGACGCTCCTGCGGGAGGTCCCTGAACTCGTCCTTGAGCTTGCTGCGGTGCTCGATGATCGCGTACCCAAGGGCCCCGGGAGCGTGGCTCACTTCCAGGGCGCGCAGGAAGATGTTGTTCTTGACCTCGATCTGATCGTTTGGTTCCAGCGGGATGATCTCGAAGGGCGTCCGCTGGCCCTCCAGGGCCGCCCAGCTCTCCATCATGGTCTTGATCGGCTCGGCAAGCAGCGGGTGGCAGACGCAGCGTCCCACGCCCATCTTCTGGAACGTGCGCTGGCTGAAGTAGTACGGAAGGCCCCCGATGTGGTCCATGTGGCCGTGGCTGATCGCCACGTACGGCGAACTCAGGGCAATCCGCGGGCACAGCCCGATATCGAAGGTGACGTCGAGCTCAGGTACCTGGACCACCGTCTGCTCGCCGGCGACGCTGATCCCCTGGACGCGGTACGGCGGGATGTAGAGGAACCCGACCTGCCCCGATCGCGGGGGCATCTTGGGAAGCATGCTCGAAACCTCCATGAGCGGCGCTTTCGCGCCGTCGGAAGAGCCTTAAATCTCGACCACATGGTAGCCGCTTCCCGCCATTGCGGCCGCCTGCCGGCAGGGAACACTTGACCGGTCCCTCGTCCGGGCTAGTCTTGCGGGTCCGGTACCATCGGTACCGCTGCCCCGTTCGTCTAGTGGCCCAGGACGCCAGGTTCTCATCCTGGTAACAGGGGTTCGACTCCCCTACGGGGTATTCTCCCGGGAGCTTGCCAGGGACCTCTCGGAGCCGGTACGATCGCGCTCGCTCATGCGCTGCCCACGCTGCGACACGACGCTCTCGACGATCGACTACGAAGGCGTGGCCATCGAGACGTGCAGCTCCTGCGGCGGCGAGTGGCTCGACGACACCGAGCTCGGCCACATCGTCCGCATCCGCGAGGAAACCTTCTCCGCCGAGGAACGCCGGGTCCTCGAGGGCGCGACAAGGATCCCCGGCATTCCCGTGGTGGACGCCGAGCGCGGGATCGTCTGCCCCACGTGCAGCGCCACGACCGTACCGGTCAACTACGGGGGGGACACCGGCGTCATCATCGACCGTTGCCCGGAGTGCCGCGGCATCTGGCTGGATGGCGGCGAGCTCGAGAAGATCCAGGTGCTCACCGAGCGGTGGAAGGACGAGTTGCCCGAGGACCTCAGGAAGTACGGTGCGCGGCTCGAGAAGGTCGCGACTGAGCTGGAGGGCCGCAACAAGGTCGCGGTCTCGCGTCTGCCCCTGATCGGGGGATTCGTCAACGCGATGGTCAACGGGATCCTCGACCTGCAGCCGTGACCGGCCCGCTGCGTGTGCTCTGAGTCGGTATGGCACCGACCATTCTTCGACCGGGATATTGGCGCCCGGCGGCGGGTTTGTCACACTGGTGGTGGGGTCTTCGATGGGTGGAGACAGGTGGAGAAAGCCATGACGATCCAGGCGACGATTTCGGTGATGGTGCTGGCCGCGACGGCGCCGCCGGCCGTCGGCCCTGATGCAACGGTGCGCGTGGACCCGCACGGGCACCGCGCCGTGGC
>JADFOJ010000122.1 GCA_022562915.1 Planctomycetota bacterium
CCTGATTCCGCGGATCCGTCTGTGCAGCGTTCTGGGTGGCACGGTCGAGGGAGCGAAGCGACCTCGCCCGTGGTTGGGCGTCGCTCCACGGGCGAGGTCGCTTCGCTCCCTCGACCGTGCCACCCACACACAGAGCCTGATTGATTCATCCGGTCAACCCGGTCCCCGCAGCGGCCGATGAGAGAGGGATGGGTAGTGCTCGCCGTGACCGGATCCTGATGGTGCAGAAGATCCTGCTGGCGACGTTCGTGCTCGGGGCCCTCGGCGGGCTCACGTGGATGTTCGTTCAGCGCAACACGTTCAGCGTCTCCGTCGCACCGGGCGCAACGACGTCGGTGAAGATCGTGGTCCCGATGCAGCATACCGGCGGTCACAAGAGCTTCGCCAAGCAACGCAACCTCCCGGTTACCTGCATCATCACCGCGACCGGCGGTGACGGCGGCGGTTCTTCCGGCGGTCTCCACGTCTCTGTCGTGGCGACCGGGCACGGCCTGCACAAGATGTGGGCCGAGTTGCGTATCACCGCCGACACCGACGCGCCGGCCCGGCGGCACAGGCGGTCCTGCGAGTTCACGATCGACGGGCACGGCGACTGGCCGATCGCGACGCTGCTGGTGTCCGTCGACGGCTAGGGCGTGAAGGGGCGCGGGTTCATTTTCCGCTACAGTTGCGGGCATCGGCCCCAACCCAGGGAGCGGACACATGGTCGCACGCCCGATGATGAACAACACGGTGCTCGGCTCACTGCTGAAGGAGAAGCTGCCGTCGCTGCACGGCCGGCCGGGCATGTGGCAGGCCACGGTGGACAGCTTGACTTTGTACGTGATCACGGACGAAACACATGACCGGATGCGCATCATGGCGCCGGTGACCGAGGCGGCCGAGGACGACGCCGGTCTCTTGTGGACGCTGCTGTCGGCGAATTTCGACCGGGCGCTCGATGCGAAGTACGCGATCAACGACGGCGTCGTGTGGTCCACGTTCCTGCACCGGCTGAGCTGGCTGACCGAGCCGGCGCTGGACAACGCGCTGGAGCAGGTCATCACCCTCGCGCGCACGACGGGGTCGTCGTACACCAGCAGCGACCTGTTCTTCGGAAGCGCCTGAAAAGGGCGGGTGGCACGGTCGTGGCCGACGGCGAAGCCGGCGGACTCGCCCGTGGAGCGACGTTCGAAGACACGGGCGAGCAAGCTCGACCGTGCCACCCGGAGCCGGAGTCTGCGCCGGACGCACAAGTAGAAAGCGAAGACGTCGAGGGTGGCACGGTTGTGGCCGACGGCGAAGCCGGCGGACTCGGCCGTGGAGCGACGTTCGAAGACACGGGCGAGCAAGCTCGACCGTGCCACCCGGAGGGTCAGTCGCCTGCGGTGACCGTGACCGGCAGCAGTGCCCGTGCCGGTCGCAGGCATACTTCGTCGGTGCACACCTGGTATGTCAGGACGAACCGCGGCGTACCGCTTATCGGGGCCGTGCGCGTGAGCGTCACGGGAATGGTGACGGTGCCGGTGTAGACGCGGATGTCGTCGTCGCTGAACGCCCTGGTCCGGAACGTCTCGCCGCGGGGATAGTCAGCCGCCAGCTTCAGCCCACGGCCGACGACCTGTATCGTGAGGCCGACCAGCTCGTCCAGCCCCGGCTCGTGGGCGTTGACGTGGTATCCCTCGTCGATCCGCAGGGTGACCTCGAAGCGGCCCGGGTTCTGCGGTCCGACGGCGACCGTCTCACTGCTGACCCCGATCGCGACGGGATCCTTCAACGGCGCGGCCGCGATCGCCCCGGCTGCCGGCGTGCCGCCGGGCACCCGGTCGGGGTATCGATCCAGGAAACGCTTCAGCGCCAGCACGGCCACGGGCAGCGAGGCCGGACTGGACCTGAGTCGGCTGCTGAGACCGGAGAGCGCCGCCGCCGCATCGTCGAGGTACGACTGCTCGGCGGTGATCTCGTGGAGGTCCAGCAGGTTCGCGAGCATGGTGGAGTTGGCGCTGGGGATGACACTGTCACGCATCGACGTGATGCGCACGAACAGGTCGGACTGGTCCGGGCGGGTGTCGTAGTACGCGCCGCCGGCGGGGTCCTGGAAGAGACCCTTCGCTTCGTCGGCGAGACGCCGCGCGTGGATGAGCCACTTGGTGCGCGTGCCCTCGTCGAACTCGGGCGTGCTGCGGTGCAGCGCGATCAGCCCGGCGATAAACTGGGCGTAATCGCCGCTGAACGCGGGAATCTGCGCCGTGCCGCCGCGCCACGTCCTGGCGAGCTCGCCGGTATCGACGCGCAGCCTGCTGAGCAGGAACCTGCCGGCTCGCTCCGCCGCCTCCAGGTACCTCGGCTCGTCGAGGACTCGCGCCGCCTCGACCATGGCGACGATCATGAGACCGTTCCACTCGACGAGGACCTTGTCGTCCAGGTGCGGCTGGTCGCGCTCGTCACGGGCCATGAGCAGGGCCTCGTTGACCCAGCGCAACCGGACATTGAAGTCGTCCAGGCTCATGCCGAGTCGCCGGGCCGTGACCGCGGGGCGCTGCGAGAGGTACAGGATGTTCCTGGCGCCCTCGTTGCGGTGGTGCGGGTCCCGGAAATTCGTCCCCCCCGCCAGCCCGTACACGTCGAGAACGAAGTCGGTGTGCTCTTCGAGCCCGCCGAAGGACAGTGCCTCGCGGATCTCGGCGGGCGTCCAGACGTAGCTCTGGCCCTCGCGGGCATTGACCTCTGCGTCCTGGGCGCTGGAGAACCAGCCGTCGGGCCCGGTCATCTCGCGCAGCACGTAGTCGAGCGTCTCCCGCGCGACGTCGCCGTAGAACTCATCGCCGGTCCGTTCGTGCGCGCGGGTGTACACCAGGGCGAGCTGCGCGTTGTCGTAGAGCATCTTCTCGAAGTGCGGCACGAGCCATCGCGCGTCCGTGCTGTACCGGTGGAACCCGCCGCCGACCTGGTCGTAGATCCCGCCCATCGCCATGCGGTCGAGCGTGTGCAGCAGCGCCGCGCGGGCGGTGGGGTCGTCCCAGGCTGCGCCCAGTATTAATTCGAGTCGAGCCGGTTGCGGGAACTTCGTCCTGCCACGGCCGAAGCCGCCGTTGACCCGGTCGTAGCCGGCCAGGATCGAGGCGACCGCCTGGTTGACCTGGGCCTGCCCGATCGACTGCGGGCGGTAGGTCGCTTCGAGCCGGCGCCGCAGCCGGACGACGATGTCCCCGGCCCGCTGCGTGACGCCGGCCCGGTCGGAGGTCCACTCGCGGTTGGCGGAGGTGAGCAATTCCCGGAACGACGGCTTGCCGTAGCGCGCGGTCGGCGGAAAGTACGTCCCGCCCTTGAAGGGCTCCAGCGTCCGGGGAACGAGAAAGATCGACATCGGCCAGCCGCCGCGCCCGGCCATCGCCTGGACCGCGGCCATGTAGATGTCGTCGACGTCGGGGCGCTCTTCCCGGTCGACCTTGATCGAGATGAAGTGCCGGTTCATGAGCGCGGCGATGTCCTCTTTTTCAAAGCTCTCGCGCTCCATCACGTGGCACCAGTAACAGGTGGAGTAGCCAATGGAGAGAAAGATCGGCTTGTCCTGGCTGCGCGCCGCCTCGAACGCCTCCGGGCCCCAGGCATACCAGTCCACGGGGTTGTGGGCGTGCTGGAGCAGGTACGGGCTCGTCTCCCGGATCAGCCGGTTGGTGTGTGCGTGAGCCTCCTGGCCCGCCGCCGGGGCCGTGGCCACACCGGCCGCGAACACACAGGCAGCCGAGACACCGAACGTCGTTCTCCTGGTCACAAGGGTGCTCCGGGCTTCCTTCAGCCGGGACATCATAACGCTATCCTGTCAGGATCCATGAAAAAGATCCTCGGGCAGTCCAGGGCCGTCGAGACGCTGCGTGCAGGTCTGCGCAGCGGCCGCCTCGCCCACGCATGGATCTTCGCCGGCCCGCGCGGCGTGGGGAAGTTCACCACCGCGATCGAACTGGCCCGGATCATCCTCGATCCCGACGCCGATGCGGACGGCACCGTCGATCCGGACGGCGAGACGTCGCGGCTCATCGATGCCGCGATCCATCCCGACCTGCACGTCATCCGCAAGGAGTTGGCGCAGTACTCCCAGGATGCGCAAATCCGGGGGCGCAAGCAGTTGAACATCCCCATCGGCGTCCTTCGCGAACACATACTCGGCGGGATGGTCGGTGAGAAGTTCGTCGAGGCGCCGGCATACCGCACGCCCGCCCGCGGTCACAGCAAGGTCTTCATCATCGACGAGGCGGAGTTGGTGGATCCGATCGGGCAACACTCGCTGCTCAAGACGCTGGAGGAGCCGACCGCCGGCACGTACCTCATCCTGGTCACGAGCCGACCGCAACGCCTCGTGCCGACGATCCACAGCCGCTGCCGGCACGCGGCCTTCGTTCCGCTGGACGACGCGGCGATGGCGCAGTGGTTCGACTCGGCCGGGCTCGAGGTCGTCGGCCCCGAGCGGCAGTGGATCGGCGAGTTCTGCGACGGCTCACCGGGCGTTGCGCTTCTGGCGGCCCGGTACGAACTGCACCGGTGGCACACCACGCTGGCGCCGATGCTCGAAGACCTCGCCCGCGGCCGGTTCCCGGCGGAGATGGGTCAGACCATGGCGGCGCTCATCGACGGCTTCGCCGTCGAGTGGGTCAAGCGGCACGACAACGCGAGCAAGGATGCAGCCAACAAGGATGGTGCCCGGTTCATGCTCATGATCCTGGCGTCGCACGTGAACCGGCAACTCGCCGACGCGGTGCAGCGGGGCCGGCCCGCCGATGCGCCGCTGAGGGTCATCGACCTGATCGCCGACGCCGAGCTGCAGCTCCAGGCCAACGTGAACCTCAAGCAGGTGCTGGAGAACCTTGCCATACAGTGGGCGCAGGCGGCTGCCGGTGTCAGAGTAGATTCAGTTTCCGTGTAGCGCCGGGTGGCACGGTCGACGGAGCGAAGCGACGTCGCCCGTGTGGTTGCACGTCGCACCACGGGCGAGCTCGCTTCGCTCGCTCGACCGTGCCACCCCCTTTTGTTTGGCCGGAGGCTGCTACGGAGCGCTCGAAACCCCTAGGAGTCTGCGTCACAGAACGGAATCAGGCATGGAGTCCATGATCTCAAAAAACCGCTGATGGTGTGCGAACGTATAAGGGAGCATGGCTAACTTCCGCCCCTACGAGCCGGACCAGCAGCTTCTTCTTCCGCCGTCGCTTCGCGATTGGCTTCCGCAGGATCACCTGGTGTGGTTCATCTCCGAGACGGTTGATCAGCTGGACCTGAGCGAGATCGTCGAGAGCTATCGCGACGGTGGACAAGGCAACCTGCCGTACCACCCGGCGATGATGCTGAAGATCTTGATCTTCGCCTACGCCACCGGTGTGTTCTCGTCTCGGCGGATCGCCGGCCAGATCGAAGAGAACATCGCGTTCCGCCTGCTGGCGGCAGAGAACATGCCGGACCATCGGACCATCTGTCGGTTCCGCGAGCAGCACCTGGAGGCCTTCGAGCGTCTGTTCGTGCAGGTGGTCCAGATCGCTCGGGACGCCGGGTTGGTCAAGATGGGGACACTCGCGGTGGATGGGAGCAAGATCCGAGCGAATGCCAGCAAGCGTAAGGCGATGAGCTACGAGCGAATGCAGCAGGAGGAGAAGCGGCTTCGCAAGGAGATCCGAGCATTGACGAACCGGGCCACGAAGCGGGACGCGGCGGAGGATGTCGAATTCGGCCCGGACTTCAGAGGTGATCAGCTGCCAGCGGAACTGCAGCGACGTGAAGATCGTCTGGTGAAGATCCAGGCGGCCAAGCGTCGCCTGGAGGCACGCAAGCAAGAAGAGGCGAAGGCGAAGCAAGACGAAAAGGACGATGATCCGCCGTCCCGACGTGGTCGCCCTCGCAAATACCCGGTGGGCAAGCCGAAGCCGAAGGACCAGGAGAACTTCACGGATCCGGAGAGCCGGATCATGAAGGATGGCAGCGGCGCGTTCCAGCAGTGCTACAACGCCGAGGTCGCAGTGGATGCAAACGAGCGAATCATCGTCGCGGCGACCGTTCAGCAATCCGCGTCGGATGTACAGGCTCTCATACCCCTCGTGGACCAAGCCAAGCGGAATACGGGCGAACGTGCCAAGGAGGTCCTGGCCGATGCCGGGTATGCATCGGAGGCGAACCTCAAGGCACTGGAGCAGCGGAAGATCAAGGGCTACGTCGCGCTGGGACGTGAGGGCAAATCCGCACGAGAACCGAAACCGCAGGCCCGTGCGACGAGGCGAATGGCGTTGAAGCTGCGATCGAAACGAGGCCGGGCGAAATACAAACGGCGAAAGCACGTGGCCGAGCCACCGTTCGGATGGATGAAACGGGTGCTCGGCTTCCGGCAGTTCAGCCTTCGGGGGCTCTCAAAGGTCACCAGCGAATTCAATCTGGTCTGCCTGGCATTGAATCTCCGCCGAATGGCGACCATGATGAGGTGG
>JADFOJ010000056.1 GCA_022562915.1 Planctomycetota bacterium
GGCGGGGCGCGGACCCTGGCCCTTGTCGCGCCGGCCGGCTATGCCGCCACCGGCACCGAACCCACCGCTACCGAACCCACCGCCCGAACCGCGGCTTCCACCACCGGCCGGCGGGGGCGGGGGCGGGGGCCGGTCACCACCGGTGCTGCCGCCGAAGCCGCTTCGTTTCGCCGACGACCTGGGGCCGCCGCCGGCGACCTGTTCCTCACCGGACGCCGTCACCAGGATGGTCGTCTTCTCGGCGGGGTTGCACGAGATCGATCCGTCGATGATCCGGTAGGGAACACCCGGCCGCTCGGCGTTGTCGCGCAGCCACGCCGCGATCGTGCTGTTGAGGAACTCGATCGGCCTGTCGTGGCTGAGTTCCACTTCCATGCGCACCGCGATGCGGCGACTGTTGGAGTCGGGGTCGAAGGTGTACTCGCCACCGAGATCGATCAGCCGTACGAGGCGTCGATCCCCGGGTCGGATCGACTTGATCTTGACGATGTCGCCGCCGAGCAGCGCCGGCTGGGGGCCGGTGGACGCGATGGCCTGCACCGAGTCGTAGATCAGGCTCGGCCAGACGTCGCGATAGTCAACCAGCCGCCGGAAGTTCTCCGTCGCAAAGCCGAGGTTGCTCTCGCGGCTGATCGTGTCGTAGTCGCTCTTGAGGCGCTGTCCGAGGGCCATCACCTCGCTCACCTCCGGGCTCTCGGCGACCGGGTTCATCGAGCCGCGGTCATTGATGGGCCGGTACAGCATCATCCCCGCACCGGCTGCGGCCACCGCCGCGGCCGCCGCGAACCACTTCGTCTTGGAACGCCACATCTGGGCCCGCACGGTCTCCACCGGAACCAGGTTGGCGGTGATCCGGGCCAGGCCGACACCCTGGAGGGCCAGCCCGTACGCCGTGGCCAGTCCGACCGTGTTCTGCGCGAAGGTCGCCGCCTCACGGCCGGTCACCGAGACCTTCTTGAACTCATCCAGTCGCATGACCTGCATCTGCAACTGCTGGCCGATGAACTTCCGCAGACCGGGGATCTTGAAGGTCGATCCGATCCCGACCATCGTCGTGAGCTCCGCCTCGCGGTGCAGCGTCTGGTAGTAGCCGATGGACCGCTGCAGGTCCTGCAGCAGGTCACTGAAGACCGGGCGCATCGCCTGCAGGATCTGCTTGGCGTACTTGCTTGCCGCCGCCTCCTGCTTGAGCTTCTCCGCCTTGGAGTAGCTGAGCTTGAAGGTGCTCGCGATCGCCTCCGTGAAGTGCGTGCCGCCCAGCGGGAACGTCCTGATCCAGCACCGCCCCTGCTCGGCGACGATCACATCGGTGGCATACGTGCCGATGTCGAGGTAGACCACGGCGCCCGGGCGCTGGGCCAGGTCATGATCGAAGGCCATCGCGTTGTACACGGCGAGGGGGCTGAGCGTGAGAGCCTCGGGCGCGATGCCGATCTCACCGTACAGGCTCAATCGTTTTTGCACGCGGTCGCGCGTGATGGCGAAGATGCCCACCTCGAGCTCGGGCGAGTCCTTGGTAGCGAACGTCTGGTAGTCCCATTCAACCTGGTCAATGGGGAATGGAATCTGCTGCACCGCCTCGAACTTGACGATGTCCGGGACCTTCTTGGGATCGACCGGAGGCAGCTTGGCGAACCGGGCGAAGGCTGCGTGTCCCGGCACGGACATGACGAGCAACTCGCCGTGGATGTCCTTCTCGCTGATGAACTGGCCCAGGCTCAGGCGGGTCATGTCGTCCTGGTCGATGTCGGGCGTGGCCAGCACTTTCTTGTGCGGGACGACCGCGAAGTCGGTCACGCTGACCCGATCACCGTCACGCTCCAGGCGAACCGCCTTGATGGCGGCCGCGCCCACTTCCATGCCCCAGGCAGCCCTTACACGTGCCATGTTCTGACCTCTTCGGCGGTTGTGACAATGGGAAGCTGGATCTTATGCGAACCGGTTCCAGCAGGAACAGAATGAGGCTGACTCTGCGCCGGGGTGCCGCTAGCATTCCTCCCATGCGGTACCGCATTACCACCCTGGGCTGCCGGGTGAACCATGCCGAAGCCCGTGAGCTGGAATCGGTGCTGCTGGCGAGGGGACTCGTCACGGCGGCCGACGGCGCGCCGGCGGACCTGGAGGTGATCCACACCTGCAGCGTGACCGGCTCCGCGGCTGCAAAGAGTCGCCACGCCATCCGCAGAGCGATACGGCGCCAAGGCAGAGGGGACGAGTTGCTGGAAAAGTCTGTTCACGGCTCCGTAGACACCTCAGTACGACCCCGGCCGGCCCGCAACGTCCGTCAAGCCCGATCCTTCTCCGGTACCCCGTCGAGAAGCCCCACCATTATCGTGACCGGCTGCTTCGGCTCGACGGACCCCGAGGAAGCGGCTCGGCTGGCGGGTGGGTGGGAGCAGGTCATCCCGCACCAGGCCCACGATCTATCCGGTCCAGTCGACGCATGTGCCGGTACGACCCTCGTACAGCGGTTCGCCCACCGGGTCGACCAGTACCTGGCTGACCGGCGGGCACGTGGATCTCTACGCAGGCCGGCCCCGCCCAGTTGCCGGCAAACCATCCTGCCGTTACCCGTTGTTACACCACAGAAGTCCGCGGGTGCCCACGTGCGGGCGGAGCTCAAGATCCAGGACGGCTGCGATGCCCATTGCACCTTCTGTGTCATCCCCGGCATCCGGCGGACGCTTCGCTCCAAGACGATCCCGGATGCCGTCCGGGAGGCACGGCAACTCGTCGACCTCGGCCACCGCGAGATCGTGCTGACCGGAATATTCATCGGGGCATACGGGCACGAGACGGCGTTGCGCCGGAAACAGTCCCGTGCCGGCCGCACGCCCCTGGCCGACCTCATCGACGCCGTCGCCGGTGTTGCCGGGCTGGCGCGGCTGCGGGTGAGCTCGATGGAGCCGGGCGACGTCTCCGAAGAGTTGCTGGACGCGATGGTCGCCAACCAGCCCGTCGTGGTACCGCACCTGCACTTGCCGCTTCAGTCCGCTTCGGATGCGGTGCTCAAGCGCATGAACCGCCAGTACCGCATCGGCGAGTACCTGGAGATGATCGACCAGGTCAACGAGGCGCTCCGCACCGCGGACGGGCTTGGGCCCGCGATCACGACGGACATCATCTGCGGCTTCCCGGGTGAGACCGACGATGACTTCGAGCGCACCGTCGAGGTCGCGTCCCGCGTCGGCTTCCTGCACATGCACGTGTTCCCGTACAGTGCCCGCCGCGGCACGGCCGCGGCGAGGTGGCGCGACCGGTTCGTCGCGGCACCGATCACCCGGACGCGCGTACGGAGACTCATCGACATGGAGACCGACCCGGCAGACGGCCTGTCGATCCGGTACCGTCGCAGGCTGTCAGGGCGCACGGTACGTGTTATTCTGGAACAACCCGATTCGCAGGAGCCCGGCGTCATGACGGGCCGCTGTGATCACTACGCCCTGGTGTCGGTGAGGACCGGCCGGCCGCGCGGCGCCCTGCTCCAGGTCGAGGTGACGCAGGTCACTTCCGATCGAACGACCGCGGTACCGCTGGAGACCTCGGTGCCGCTTCCACAACTCGTGTAACCATGCAAGACGACCCTTTCAAACCACCCCTCGCCGAACCCGGCAACACCCCTCGGCGATCGGCCTCCGACGACCTCGACGCGAAGCTCGAAGCGGAGATCGAGGCCGCGCTCGGTGACATGGCGCTGGAGGACATGATCGAAATGGCCGAGCGGCCGAGACCCTCCGAGGGTGATCGGCCCCGTGCCAAGACCGGCACGGTCGTCGGGATTCACGGCGAGGACGTGATGATCGAGTTCGGCCCCAAGTCGCAGGGCGTCTGCCCGCGATCGGAATTCGACGACCCGCCCACGATCGGCGAGCGCTACGAGTTCATCATCAACCGTTTCGACGAGAAGGAGGGGTTGCTGTTTCTCTCGCGTCGAGGGGCGTTTCGCAAGGCGCAGTGGGAGTCGCTCGCGGTGGGCCAGGCGGTCGAAGCGCGATGCACGGGCACCAACAAGGGCGGCCTGGAGATGGAGATCGCGAAGCACCACGCGTTCATGCCGGCGGGACAGGTCGACCTGCGCCACATCGACGATCTGTCCGTCTTCGTCGGCGAGAAGATGCCGTGCGAGATCATCGAACTCGATCGGCGGCGCGGCCGGATCATCCTGAGCCGTCGCAGGATGATGGCTGTCGAGCGGGCCGACCAGCGCGAGAAACTCCTGGACGAGCTCAAGGTGGGTGACCAGCGATCCGCCCAGATCAAGTCGATCAAGCCCTACGGCGCCTTCGCGGACATAGGCGGCATCGACGGCCTGATTCACATCTCCGACATCAGTCACGAGCGGCTCAAGGATCCGTCGGAACGCGTCACCGAGGGCGACCGGGTCCAGGTACAGGTTCTCAAGATCGATCTGTCCGGCGACTCGCCGAAGATCAGCCTGGGAATGAAGCAGTGCATGGCCGACCCCTACCACGCCCACGCGGCCTCGATCAGCGAGGGCGACACGGTGAGCGGTCGGGTCACCAGGATCATGCCGTTCGGCGCGTTCGTGGAGCTCGCCCCCGGCGTGGAGGGTCTCGTGCACATCTCGCAACTGGCCGAGGGCCGCGTCAGCAGTGTGAGCAGCGTCGTCAAGCCCGACGAGGTGATCACGGTCAAGGTGCTGGACGTGGACGCGAAGACCAGGAGAATCAGCCTGTCGTTGCTGGCGTTGAAGAAGCAGCAGGAGTCCGAGGCGGTGCGCCCGGACGATCCGGCGATGCGGAAGCTCAAGGCGAAGTTCAGCGACGAGCTGAAGGGGGGCATTGGATGACAAGAAATAGTGGGTGGCACGGTCGAGCTTGCTCGCCCGTGTCTGGGCGTCGCTCCACGGGCGAGCAAGCTCGACCGTGCCACCCAGAGCATCATTCACGCAGCTTTGTGCGGACCTCATCGAGTGTCGCGGTCTCGATCCGCCGCCCCGTAAAGAGACCCACCCCCGACCGCCCCGCCATCTCCGGCAGGCAGCGTGTCACGACCACCGGGATTCCGTCGTCTTCCAACAGCAGGCGGTCGAGGCGGCCCAGCCGCGTCGCGGCCGTCTCGAAGTCCGGTTCGTCATAGCCGAACTCGACGAGGGTCTGCGCGACATCGCCGATGGGTGTCCGCGTGTACAGCCGAACGTGCACCGTGACGCCGCCGTCGATCAAGCCCTGCGCCGCCCTGCCAACGAGCAAGGGCACCGCGAACGGGATCGCTTCGTCGAGCACCGTCATGACCCGCTCAGCCGCGCGCAGAACCTCCCGGACACTCTCGGCGTATCCATCCTCGCCGAGCGCCTGCATGGCCCGCGCCTGCGCGTGCTTGCGCACCCTCCCATGACCCGGAAACGGCGCGTCCTGATAACCCAGCGCGCTCGCCGCGGCACGGATCGCTTCGCCGACGCTCCTGGAACGGCTTGAGTCGATCAGTCGCGCCGCTTCGCGGGCGATGGAGTCGGTGCGCGGATCAGTCAATGCTCGTTCATTCTATATGGCTCGATACGGCCGCTCGCCTACCATTGTCTCGATGTCCGAGATTCGCGACAACCTGCCGAAGCCGACGATCGGCATCACCATGGGCGACCCCGCGGGAATCGGTCCGGAAGTCGTCGTCAAGGCGTTGAAGCAGAAGCGGATCCGATCGCTGGCGAGGTTCGTCGTCTACGGCCTCAACGAGATCCTGGCGTATGCGGCCGACCTGGTGGAGGTCGAGCCGTACTGGTTCCGGGTGCCGCACGATTCCCCGCGGACGACCCGCCGCATCAACGAGAACGTGGTCGTCCTGGACTTCGACGAGTTCGACGGTTTCATCCAGTCACCGCGGAGGCCGTCCAAGGCGGCGGGCGCCGCATCCAAGGCCTTCGTCGAAGAAGCCGTTGCCGATGCGATGCGTCCGCCAGAGAACTCGCGACATCTCGACGCCATCGTGACCGGCCCCATCAATAAACAGGCGTGGCAAATGGCCGGATTCCGATGGCGCGGACACACGGATCTCCTGGCCAGCCGCACCAGGGCCAGGCGCCACGCGATGATGTTCGTCTCGCCGAGGTTGAAGGTCGTGCTCGCAACGGCCCACATCCCGCTGATGGAGATCCGCAACGTGCTGACGATCGGGCGCGTCTTCGACCCCATCGACCTGGGCTGGGAGGCGTGCCGGGAGCTCGGCATCGAGAACCCGTCGATCGCCGTCACCGGCCTCAATCCCCATGCAGGCGAAGGCGGACTCCTCGGTGACGAGGAGACCCGTCTCATCACGCCGGCGATCGACGCGGCCCGTGAAGCCGGCATCGACGTGCACGGCCCGTTTCCCGCCGACACGGTCTTCATCGACGCCGCGGCGGGCAAGTGGGATCTCGTCGTCGCGATGTACCACGACCAGGGCCTGATCCCCGTGAAGCTGCTGGGCTGGGACAAGGCCGTCAACTACACGCTGGGTCTGCCGATCATCCGGACCAGCCCCGACCACGGGACCGCGTTCGACATCGCCGGCCGCAACGTCGCCAGCGCCGGATCGATGACCGCCGCGATCGAACTGGCGGCGACGCTCGCCGCGAACCGCATGCGCGCCGCGAACGCCGCGCGCGCCGCGGCCAAACGGTCCGAACCGGCGGCGTAAGAGACCGACCCGTGATCGTGGCCGTGCCCACCGCGTCCGCACCGCCGCCGATCGTGACCATCTGTGTCGAGAGCCGGCTGCCACCGGAGACGGTCAGAACGCCGGTCGTCGGGCCATCCGACGCCAGACGCAGGTCGTTGCATTCCACCATCGCGCCCTGCTCGACATCGAGCGTGGCGTCGCCGTCGTCACCGACCTCGAGGAAGGTCTCGATGGTCCACCTCGATCGCTCCAAGCCCAAACCGGAGTGCCCGACGGACCGCGTGGAACGCGGCAGTTTACAACCGCGATCCGCTCGGCGGTTCGAGCCGCGCTTCGGCCCGCTCCTCGAAACGCCCGGGTAGACGTCGCCCGATCGGCCGGTTCCACGTCGTGACAGTCGATGGCATTGCCGCCGGTCGAGGACCCGTGACGTATACTTCGAGGATGGCCATCACGTCGATCGTCGAGTCGCTGCGGGCGTCCCTCCTCGACACCGCTGGAGTCGTCACCGCATACCTGTTCGGCAGCATGGCCCGCGGCGACGGCAGTGCCGAGAGCGACGTGGACGTGGCGATCCTGCTTGATCACCAGCCAAGGCCGAGTCTGGAATCAATGCCTCTGGATCTGGAGGCCCGGCTCGAGCGGCTCCTGGGCCGCCCGGTGCAGATCGTGGTGCTCAACCGGGCTTCGCCCGATCTCGTGCATCGCGTGCTTCGAGACGGGCAGATCCTGGTGGACCGTGACCGGCCGCGGCGTCTCCGGTTCGAGGTCCAGGCCCGCAACGAGTACTTCGACATCGCTCCTGTGCTGCGACGATATCGCGAGGTGTCATGACCGACCCGGATCTGGTCGCGAAGAAGCTGGCGCTGATCGAGACCAGCGTGAAGGAGTTGCGAACGCTGGCTCGGCCGGAGGTGATCGCCACCGACGTCCGGGAGCGACGGTTCGTCGAGCACACCCTCCAGATCGCAATCCAGGCCGCGATTGACGTCGCGTCGCACATCGTGGCGGATGAGCGTCTCGGCGAACCGGAGACGAACCGGCAACTGTTCGGCTTGCTGGCCGGGGCCGGGTGGCTGGCCGAGGATCTCGCGGCGACCTGTGAGCGGATGGCCGGTTTGCGAAACGTGCTGGTGCACGGCTACCAAACCGTTGACCTGGCGATTCTGCGGGAGGTCGTCGAGGATCGCCTTGACGACCTGCTGGCATTCGCTCGGACGATCCGAGCTCGACTTCGCGACTAGCAGCCCGTTGAAGAAGTGCTTCGATGGCGAGAGCGCGACCAGATTCGTCAGATCAAGGAGCCGGATCCAAGGCATATCCCGGAGATACGGCGAGATTCGGCGACGCCGAGCTGGCGGATCCGGGCCGCTCGCAGCCCGAATGACTTCTTCAACGGGCTGCTAGATGCCTTCGAGCACAAGGCAAAGGCGGAGGAGAAGGCTGGCAAACGAAGCGTTTTGAAGAAGGCCTGGAGTTGGCTCAAGGAGAAGCGCAGCAAGCCGAGTTCGAAGGACTACGAGAAGCTGTGATCGAGGGTGCCGGCTGCTGACTTTGCGCTCCTACCCGTTCCGGTACCACCTGCCGGGTGAATCGACAAGTTTCATCCGGTCATGCCCACCTGGTTCGTGGATGCAGCGAACTCCCTCGGGGCCAGGATGCCCGGGGCGCGTTGACTCTCCGGGGAAGAGGCACCAAGGTCACGTTCACGCACGGCATCACGAAGAAGTACCTCGATAATGTCACCGACACCGAGATGTTCGTCCGGGCGGTACCCGGCTCGAACCATCTCGCGTGGCAGCTCGGCCACCTTGTCGCGTCGGAGCGGTCACTGCTGGAGGCGATCGGCGCCGAAGTGCCCGACCTGCCCGAAGGCTTCGCCGAGAAGCATGGCAAAGACAACACCGCCAGCGCCGGATCGATGATCGCCGCGATCGAACTGGCGGCGACGCTCGCCGCGAACCGCATGAGCGCCGCGAATGCCGCGGCCAAGCGGTCCGATCCCGCGGCCTGGAAACAGTTGTGGCACGGTTGAGTCCGCCGCAGGCGGACCTCCTGGCGGGCTCGCTCGGCCGTGGAGCGACGTCCGAAGACACGGCCGAACTCGCTTCGCGAGTTCAACCGTGCCGCACAGAGATGCGGTACGATCGGTGGCGTGACGACCGAAGCAGTCAACGCCAAGTCGATGGAGGAGATCGTCGCGCTGTGCAAGCGGCGCGGGTTCGTGTACCCGGCCTCGGAGATCTACGGCGGGATCAACGGCTTCTGGGATTACGGGCCGCTGGGCGTCGAGCTCAAGAACAACCTGCGCGACGCGTGGTGGCGGGAGATGGTCCGCTGCCCCCCCACCGGGCCGGACGGCGCCTTGTTGAGTATCGTCGGGCTGGACTCGTCGATCATCCAGAACCCGAAAGTGTGGGAGGCATCGGGGCACGTCGCGGGGTTCAACGATCCGATGGTCGATTGCCGGGAGACGAAGTCGCGGTACCGCGCCGACCAGCTCCTGGTCTTTCCCGCCGCGGACTGCTGGTTCGCCTTCGTGGAGAACGACTCCGAGTCCGAGGCCGCTGCGCGGAAGAAGGCGGAGAAACGTCTCCGCAAGCCGGGTGTTCAGCGCGGCGAGGAGCGTGACCCGGAGCCCCTGACCGAGTTGCTCAGGCGGGATCCTGCCGCGCTGGCCAGGGTCGTCGGCCCGGGAACGAAGACACCCGGCACGCTGACCGAACCGCGCGACTTCAACCTGATGTTCGAGACCCACGCCGGCGCCGTCAAGGACGACGCCGGCAAGGTCTACCTGCGACCGGAGACTGCCCAGGGGATCTTCCTGAACCACAAGAACGTCCTGGACACGATGCGGGTCCGGCTGCCGTTCGGGATCGCCCAGATCGGCAAGGCGTTCCGCAACGAGGTCACGCCGCGCAACTTCATCTACCGGAGTCGGGAGTTCGAGCAGATGGAGATGGAGTGGTTCTGCCACCCCGACGAGGCCCGAACATGGTTCGAGTTCTGGCAGCAGCAGCGGCTGGCGTGGTGGACATCCGTGGGCCTGTCGGAGCAGAACCTGCGGATCCGCCCCCACGGGACCGACGAGCTGTCCCATTACGCCAGGAATGGGGTCGGCACGGTGGACATCGAGTACCGCTTCCCCTTCACGGCCCCGGATTTCGCGGAGCTGGAGGGCATCGCCCACCGGACGGACTTCGACCTGACCGCCCACCAGGAGCATTCCGGGGTGAAACTTCAGTATTTCGACCAGCAACGCAACGAGCGGTACGTCCCGCACGTCGTCGAGCCCGCCGCGGGGCTCACGCGGGGCGTGTTGGCCGTCATCTGCGAGGCATACACGCCCGATCCGGGACGGCCCAGCAAGGTGTACCTGAAGTTCCACCCGAAGCTGGCCCCGATCCAGGCGGCGGTCTTCCCGCTGGTGGCCAAGGACGGGATGCCGGAGGTCGCGGCGAAGCTGTACCACGACCTGCGGACCCGCTTCACGTGCCAGTTCGACGTCAAGCAGAATATCGGCAAGCGCTACGCCCGCATGGACGAGGCCGGAACGCCCTTCTGCTTCACGATCGACGGCCGGACCATTGAGGACCAGACCGTCACGGTCCGTACGCGCGACGACGCGCGGCAGGAACGGATCGGCATCGATTCGGTCGGTGCATACCTCGCCGACCGGATCACGGGCTGACTCTTGTGCAGAACCTGTCCCGGGGATCGGGTCGCACCCCCGCGGGGCTTCCGGTAGCATGGGCGCCTTCATACACACAGCCGCAGCCGGACATGGTTGTCCTTTGGCGCTTTCGGCTCAGAACAAGGAGGATTCGCGAATGGCCGAATCAACAACCGAGTACGGAACGATCCTGGGAGCCGACGCCAGGTTCAAGGGCGATCTGTCGTTCGACTCTGCGGCGAAGGTGCTCGGCCACATCGAGGGCTCGATCACCTCCAAGGGCAAGGTCTTCATCGCCAACGGCTCCACCTGCAAGGCCAACGTGAAGGCCAACGAAGTGGCCATCGAAGGCTACATCGAGGGCAACGTCGAGGCGATCGAGCGCATCGAGATCAAGGCCAAGGGCCGGGTCACCGGGGACATCGTGGCCAGCCGGATGACGATGGGCGACGGCGCATCGATCGACGGACACGTGCGGATCGGCATGGACGCCAAGGCTGCCTCGACCACCGAGCCGAAGCTCGCGACTGCCCAGACTGCCAAGGCGCGATAACGCCGGCATCCGCGCCGTCACCCCCGCGAGATGCGCAAAGCAGCGGCCATGCGCGACATCCGGTGCTACCTGTGTGGATACAGGTTGACGGTGTCGATGCGCGCCATGAGCACGAGCTGCCCAAGCTGCAAGAAGGCGATCAAGATAGAGGACGTCATCGTCAAGACGTACATCCCAGTCATCGATCTCCAGACATGCGGCCGGATCAAGATCACCAAGCGGGGCCGCGTCGCCGCGAAGCGGATCCAGTCCGGAGACGGCATCACCTGCGACGGCGTGATGGAGGGCGCCGTCGAGACCGACGGCGACGTGGATTTCGGGCCGAAGGCCTCCTGGAAGGGCTCGACGCTGTTGAGCCGGTCGATCAGGATCGCCGCCGGCGCCAAGCTGATCGGCGTCGTGACGGTGCCGTGGCAGCGGCCGGAGCCGGTGAAGAAGAAAAAGACCGTGGCGAAGACCACGACGGCGAAGAAGACAGTGACGAAGAAAACACTGACGAAGAAGACCACGGTGAAAAAGAAGACGGCAAAGAAGACCGTCAGGAAAAAGAAACGCTAGCGCCCAAACAGTGGGTGGCACGGTCGAGGGCGCGAAGCGACCTCGCCCGTGGAGCGACGTACAAACACGGGCAGAGACGGAACGCACCACGCCCGCCCACGGGCGAACTCGTCCGCCTGCGGCGGACTCGCTCGACCGTGCCACCCGCTGTTCTTGTCTACCCGAACAGCAACTGGTACCCGATCGCGAAAATGATCACGTCGGCAAACACGTGGCTCACGTACGCCGCCCAGATGTTGCGGTAGTGCAGGTACAGCCACGACCAGGTCGTCCCGCCGATGAAGATTCCGATCGAGCCCAGCACGGAGATCCGCCAGTCGAAGTAGACCTCCAGGGCGATGATGTGGTGCAGTGTGAAGAAGAACCCCGACGCCGCCACGGCCGCCCACCGGGGCATGAGCACCTCGCAGCGGGTCACCACGAACCACCGCCAGACATATTCCTCCAGCAGCGAGTTGATGGTGATCCAGTACGCCGCACCGCCAAGATAGATCAGCGGCGATGTGAGCCCCACGTCGTGCGCCTTTTCACCCATGACGTCGGCGTCGATCCAGGAACGGCCGAACAGCAGGTAGGCCCCGCCGATCGCCAGGACAATGGCCGTCCCCGTCAGGCACGCCGCCGCCATGCCGCGGGCGACGGGGCGGGGAATCGTCGGGCGCTTGCGATCGACCAGCATCAGCCACGCCAGCGGGAGCACGAACACCCATACCTTGCTCGCCAGGAAGGCCCATTCACCGAGCGGCGTCCCCTCGGCCGCAACCATGCCCATCCACGTCCCGATGCTCGGCGCGGGAATCAGCAGCGCCAGGGCCAGGATTGCGTTTCGCTTGTGATGCACGACTCAGAGTCCGTACAGCGGCCGGAGTTTCCGCTCCAGGTGGCGCAACAACGGATCGGCCGTGAGCGGCTTGCCGGTCACGGTCCGGCAGAGGTCCGCCGCGCGGTACCGCCTGCCGTGCGCGTGGATGTTCTCGTTCAGCCACTTCTTCAGGCCGCCGAACTCCCCTTTCTCGAACTGCTCCAGGAGATCCGGCATCGCCTCGAGCGCGGCCTCGAAGAACTGCGCCGAGTAGAGATTGCCCAGCGTATACGTCGGGAAGTACCCGATGTCGCCGCTGGACCAGTGAATGTCCTGGAGGCATCCCCGGCGGTCATCCGGGACATCGAGATCGAGGTACTCCTTGTACGTGCGGTTCCAGACGCCGGGAATGTCGCGCACGGCCAGGTCGCCGCGCATGATCGCTCGCTCGATCTCGAAGCGGATCATGATGTGCATGTTGTAGGTCAGTTCGTCGGCTTCGACGCGAATGAAATCGGGCTTCACGATGTTGGCCCCGCCATAGAGGTCGTCGAGCCCCAGCGACGCGACGGCATCACCGAAGTACTCGGTGACCTTGGGCATGCACCACACCCAGAACTCGCGGGAACGCCCGACCTGGTTCTCCCACATCCGGCTCTGGCTCTCGTGTATCCCCAGGGAGACGGCGTGGCCCATGGGCGTGCCGATGTGCTCGGCGAGCAGGCCCTGCTCGTAGATTCCATGACCTGATTCGTGCATCGTCGAGCCGAGGGCGTCGTTGACGTTCGCCTCGTGGAAACGGGTCGTGAGACGCACGTCGTGGCAATGCGTGCCACTGCAGAACGGATGGGTCGAGCGATCCAGCCGGCCGCGTGAATAGTCGAAGCCGATGTGCTTCGAGACGTCGCGCACGAACTTTTCCTGCTGCTCGATCGGCAGCGTGATCTCGTTGAATGTGTTGGACGGGCGCGTGGAGCTCGCCATCAGGTCCGAAAGGAAATCCTGCAGCCGTTTCCGAAGCGGCGTGAAGACCGCCTGGACATCGGCCGCGGTGCAGCCGGTCTCGTAATCCTCGGCCAGGGCGTCCCACGGCTCTCCGTCATCGGACCAGCCGTAGCATTCGGCCTTTCGACGGTTCAGCTCGACGATCTTCTCCAGCCAGGGCCGAAACCGATCGAAGTCCGATGCCTTGCGGGCCTCGGCCCACACGTGATGAGCGAGGCTTGAGACCTTGGCCAGTTCCTCCACCAGTTCCGCCGGGAGCTTCTTGTGCCGCTCGTACCGGCGGCGGACCTCGCGAATGTTGACCGCCTCCGGCGCCGTCGCAACCCCGACGAGCCGCTGATCGGATTCGCACGCGTCCAGCAGGTCGCCGATCCTCGGGTCCGTGGCGAGGTGGTGGTGGATGCTGGCAAGCTGCGCCAGTTGGCGGCTGCGATGCTCGACACCCCTCGGCGGCATCATCGTCTCCTGGTCCCAGTCGACCAGCGCCGCAGTGGACCCCAGCAGGCTCGCCTTCCGGACGAGGGTGATCAACTCGTCGTACTCGGTGGTGGAGGACTTCGTCGGCGTGGCAGTGGTCATCGTGTGGTTCCTGCAGGGACTGGTGCGATCATGATAGAGAGTGGGAACAAGAAAAAGGCCCGAGGAAGTCCCTCGGGCCCGCCGGTTCTGAATTGAGTTCGTCCCGGTCAGTCCACGCCGGGCTTGCCGGAGTCGCCGGAGATCGCTTCGCCGCCCGCAAGCGGCTCGATGATCGCGATCAGTTCCCTGGTGCCCTCGCCTTTTCGGTTGCGGGCGTAATCGAGCGCCGTCATGCCTTTGTCGTCCCGGACGTCCACCCTGGCTCCGGCCTTGACCAGTAGCTCAACGCGACCCGCATCCCCCCACCGGGCGGCCCACATCAGGGGCGTCTGCCCGTTCTTGTCCACCGCATTGACATCGGCGCCGGCTTTCACGAGCGCGTTCACCATCTGCTCATTGCCGAAGGAGCCGGCGGCCATTTGCAGCGTAGTACCCTGCCGCAGGTCGCGGGCGTTCACCTTGGCGCCGCCGGCGAGCAGACTGGTCACCGCCTCGGTATTGCGCGACATCACGGCGGCGAGCACGGCGGTACGGCCGAACTTGTCCTTGGCCTCGGCGTTCGCACCGTTCTCCAGAAGGAGGTTCATGACCTCCACCTGGCCGTACCTCGACGCCCGGCCGAGCAACTCATCGCGAACGGACTGATCGAGACCCGTTCCGATCGCTTCATTGATGGTCTTCACGTCGCCGTACTTCACGGCCACCGCGAGCTTCTGGACCGGGCCCGGCTCGGCCAGCGGCTGATCGACGACACCGTTTCGACGCAAACGATCCCGTTGCCGCTGCAGTGCGTTGGGCGCTGCCGCGCGGTTCGCCGCCCGCGCCCTTGTCCGAACCAGTACGGAAACCTGCTCGACCTCCGGATGATCGATGTTGACGACCAGGCGGCGATTCTCGCCGAGGTCGCGCCACGTCTCCCACGAGACGAACAGCTCGTGCTCGAGAGCCTCCGTGTCGCCGAGCGACTCGACCACATCCGGGCTCACGCTGAGGATGCGGAACGGCACATCGTCGCTGGACTTGAGCACGAGCTTGCCGTCGGCATTGATCTCCGGATCGATCGTCTGCGGCGTGATGGTCACGTACGCGATGACCTCCACGGAGACGGGCAAGATGACCGCTTTCTGATCGGCCACGAGAAACGTCACGGTCTTGTTGATCTGGCGCGCCCGTGTGCCGGCGGTGATGCGGATCTCCACGTCCGTCGACGCACCGGGTTGCAGTTGCTCACCCTTGGGACAGTTGGTGCTCGTGCAGCCGCAACTCGTCTTGCACTGGTCGATCGTGATCGGCTCGGTGCCCGTGTTGGTCAGGGTCACCGTTCCGGTGGCGTACTTGCCGGTGGAGACGGTGCCGAGGACCAACCGCGCCGGTTCGACGCTGAGCGTGGACGGCGCCGTCACGGTTGCCGGCCTTGCCGGCCGCGTCGTCGGCGAAATCGCCGTGTCCGGCACGGCGAGCGTCTTCGGCCTTGCCGCGGCAATCGTCCGAAGAACCGGAGCCTTCTTGTCCGCGGTCTTCGCGGGCACGGACGCGACCGGCGTGTCCGCAAGAGTCGGCGTGTCCGCCGCGGCCGACGCCGCACTGGTGCGGGTCGTCTGCGAAGGGTTGTCGTAGCTCCCGCATCCGGCGACGACCAGGGCGGCCGTCAGCAACAGGGGGCGTACAGCCGTACGAGTCATTGTGATCACGGTGTTGTCTCCCACCAATTCGTTCGATCCATGGACGTCTCGTCGTTCCCGCGACGATCGAGGCCGCTCCGGCCTGCCCCGGGGGGTCATGCTGTCGGGAGCGGCCGGGGGGCGTACCGCGGACGGGAACGGGGCATTCTAAGTGAAAGTAATAGCCGCTTCGAGGGGGCTGGACCAGAAATCCATGGCGTGATCCGCCCAGATCCTTGGCGGGCAAAGCGTAGCAGTCATCTACCTTCCCTGGTTTGTCGGCGGCTTCCGGGTTCTGGGACGCTTCCGGCCCTCATCGGGCGGCTACCATGTTCGACCCCTGTTCTGCGAGCAAGCCATGAGCCTCGAGTCGCTGCCCGAGCACATACGCCGCCCCCATCTGCGGCCGATCCAGCCGAAACCGGTCATGAGGGACGGCAAGCCGTTCGTCGCCCTTGGGGATCCCACGATGCTGGTCCGCCAGACGCTGGTGGTGCCCGCCCAGACGCTGCCGGCGTTGCAGCAGTTCCGGGGGGAGCGATCGATTGCCGAAATCGCCATCCAGCTCAGCGGCAACCTGGAGCAGTTCATCGATCTGGCCAAGAAACTTGACCATGCGGGTCTGCTCTGGGGGCCGACCTTCGAGCGGCTCGAAGGCGATCTGAGAGACCGCTTGCGGGCCCAGGGGGCCTTCCCGGCAACCACCTCGAGGTCGATGGGTGACACCGCACAGGCGTGCCGGCGCGCCATGGACCAGTACTTCGAGCAGACCGAGGATCCGGATCTGCCCGGGCCGGCAACCGGCATCGTCGCCCCCCACCTGGACTACCAGCGGGGCTGGCCCAACTACGCCGCCGCCTACCACGGCCTGCGCGGTCTCGATACGCCCGACCGCGTGGTGATCCTCGGAACCAACCACATGGGAATCGGCGACGGCGTGGTCATGACCGAGTACGGCTTCGAGTCGCCGCTCGGCCGCTGCCCGCCGGATACGCCCGTCACCGAGAAGCTGCTCGACAGGTTCGGCGAGTCGCTGATCATCGATCAGCTGGATCATCTCGCCGAGCACTCAATCCAGATTCACCTGCCGTGGATCCAGTACTTTTTCGGCAACGTGCCGCTGGTCGCCGCCCTGATACCCGATCCGCTTACTCCGATGATCGAGGACCATCAGGATCGCATCACCGGGCCGCAGCTCATCGAGGCCGTCCGCGAGGTGCTCGACGAAGTCGGCGGCGAGACGGTGTACGTGGCCTCCAGCGACCTGAGCCATGTGGGGCTCCAGTTCGGCGAGCCTCGGCCGGTGGACGAGCAGCGCCGCATCGATGTGGAGAGGCACGACCGCGACATGCTGGCGAACTTCCTCACCAACGACCCGGAGGCGTTCCTGGCAGGGTTCCACTGGAACAAGAACCCCACGCGCTGGTGCAGCATCGGGAACATGGCAGCGATCCTGGAACTCGTCCAGCCCGACTCCGTCGAGTTGATCGACTACAGGCAGGCGTTCGACGAGAAGGGCCTGGCGCTGGTCTCCAGCGCCGCGATCGCATTGCTGAAAGAGTGATTGCAGTCGTTCAGCGTGTCCTGGAGGCCTCGGTGTCGGTGCAAGCCGAGGGCTACCGTGCCACGATCGGGCCGGGCTTGTGCGTGCTGCTGGCCGTTCAACGGGGCGACAGCGTAGCTCATGCGGACTGGATGGCGAGAAAGCTCGCGAAACTGCGCGTGTTCGCCGACGAGCATCGCAGCATGAACCGTTCCGTCTGCGACACGGGCGGCGAGGTGCTCCTGGTCAGCCAGTTCACGCTCGCCGGTGACTGTGTCAAGGGCAACCGTCCCAGCTTTGACGCTGCGGAGGCTCCGGAGCAGGCGCGCGTCCTGGTCAGCCGGGTTGCGCATCAATTGCGCACGCAACACGATCTCACCGTCGCGTGCGGGGTTTTCGGCGCAACGATGCAGGTCAGCCTCGTCAACGACGGCCCGGTGACGCTGATCCTGCGGACGGTGGAAAAAACGAGCCCATCGTTGTGAAACACAACGACGGGCTCTTTGTGGGGGGGCATGTCAGGTTGCCGGAGTCTCCGCACGAACTCCCGGAGCGGTTCCAACGAAACAAATCAGAAATCAGAACGGTCTATTCCGCACAAATGCCAAGACGTTGCATAACCGCCTGCATGTCCGACCAGACCTCCCTGCGCGTGTTCTCGGTGTAATTGCGCAGCAGGTAGGCGGGATGAAATGTCGGCATGAGGGGAATCGAGAGCGTGCCGTCCGTGTAGGTCGCCCAGTGTCCACGCAGCTTCGTGATCCCTGAACTCGTCCGCAGCAGGAATTTCGTGGAGGGGTTGCCCAGCGACACGAGCACCGTCGGCCGGATGACCCGGATCTGTTCGGCCAGGAACGGCGAGCAGGCGTCAACCTCGGTCGGCAGCGGAGTGCGGTTGTCCGGCGGCCGGCTCTTGAGCACGTTGGCGATGTAAACGTCCTGTCGTCGTAAACCCATCGCCTTGATGATCTTGTCGAGCATCTGCCCGGCCCGGCCGACGAAGGGCCGCCCGGTCTGGTCCTCCTCCAGGCCAGGTGCCTCACCGACGAACATGAGCGCAGCGTCGGGGCTGCCCTCGCCGAAGACCGTCCGGGTGTGACCGGTGGCCGTCGTGCAGTGCGGGCATTCGGCATCGTGGCGACTGCGCAGGGCCTCCAGTGCGGCTGCCTGGGCCTCCAGAGCGGCTGCCTGGGTCTCGACAGGGCGCACCGGCATGAAATCCACGCCGAGAAGACCGGTCGTCTCCACGTGCTGGCGGGCGATTCGGCGCAAACGGTCCGCGTCAGTGGCCATGGCGTCCGGGACCAGCTTAGTCGAAGGCCCGGTCGGCATCGAGCACCTACCCGTTGGGGACAACCTGTCCGTAACCCCGACTTATTGAGGTTCTGAGGGGGTTCAGACAGGAAATTCGGAATTCCTGGTTGCCTTTGCCCAAACTAACGCAACAATGGCACTCGATACTGGAGGCGGAGAATGGCTCAACGTATCGCACAGTGTTTCTGGCTTGTAAGGGTGATGTATGAGCTTCCAGTCCAAGGTTACCAGTCTCCAGGCCTACAACCTGATGTTGTACCGCACGGCGCTGCATCCGGAGTTCTTCCGGATCGAAGGCGTGCGACGTATCGAGCACGGTGAATACGAATTCGAGGCGTGGATCTTCCGAGGCGGTCACGCGCTGCGGTTCGAGCACGACGGCCTCTGCCTGACCGAAATCGTCTCCGATCAGACCAGCCAACTGCCTGAACGCGGGCAGGTGGTCACCTTGCCGTGCGCCGGCGAGAAGGATCACGAGAACACCTTCGGCGACAACGTGGCCTACGTGACGTCGGTTCAGACCGAGATTCTCACCGATCACCTCTACCTCGGCACCTACAACGAAATGCTCGAGCACGGCCGGGAACTCAACGCCCTCATGGCCGTGTGGACCGAGGACGCGCACGTCAAGCCGAGCCTGTCGCTGCTGGACATTCAGCGGTTCGCCGAGGAAGTCCACGTGCAGAGCTACCACCTGCGCCCGGACTGCGGGCTCGTCCTGCGGTCGCAATCGATCTTCAAGCTCAAGTCTGACTAGTTTGAGCGGGTTCGTCGTCGTCCCCGTCGTCCCCGTCGTCCCCGTCATCATCCGGTACCGTGGAGCCGGGCAGTTCGCCCTCCTGCCAGATCTCATCGAGTTCCTGCCCGTCGCAGACGCGCCGCATCAGCATGTAGACGGTCGTCGACGCGCTGAAGTAATTCGAGAAGACGTAGGCGGCGACGAGGCTGACGACGACCGTCTGCCAGAACATGACCAGCCCCGCCGACCACTCACTGTGTAGCTGCAGCGGAATGGCCGCAGCCCGGCGCGGCGCGAGATCGAACAGGGCGAAGCCGTAGGTGACGTCCACCGCGGCGTTGGCCGTCGCGGCGTCCACCAGGGCGCCCGTGAGATTGAGCACCGCCACGGCGAACAGGCTGGCGAGCACGAAGCCGACCGAGAGACCCACCATGGCGACAATGCCGTAGCCCAGCAGGTGCAGGGGGTGGCTGAGGGCATAGGCGTACGCCCGCTGCTGTGCATCGGCCGCGTCGCAGTTCTCGCATGCCACGGCGGGCACGAGCAGGCTGAACCCCGCGGCATAGCCAGCCAGGAGAAAAACCACGCCGAAGCCCAGCAAGAGGGCGACGCCGTAGAGCAGCCCCCCCAGCACGTCGAGCCACGGCAGCATGAGGAAGAACCCCCCCACCAGTAACATGGCCGACAGCACCCCGGCGATCAGCAGCGGGAGAACGAGGCTCCCGACGAGGCGTCGCCAGCTTCGAAGCGCAAAGTCGATGGCTTCCTGCAGGCGGATCTTCTCACCGAACGCCATGTCGACGGCCGCCATCCGCGACAGGGCTCCGCCGCCGATGGCGATCAGCACGAGGAAGAACAGCCCGTACGCGACGGTAAACAGCGGGTCGTTGCGCCACGCTCCGATCGGGGTCCGCACGAACACGTCGCCGAGGCCGTTGAAGAACTCGCCGATCTCGAGTGACACCAGCCCGCGGGTGAGCCTGTTGAAGCCGGTGGTCACGTGGTGTGCCGTGGCCTCGAACATGCCGCGTGGCCGGACGTCGTCGAGCTGATCGATCGTGTCCAGGAAACGGTTGTCGCCGGCGCGCAGGGCAGTCTCGGCCTGCTCCCGGTCGACGCCCTCCTCCGGGTCGGCGACCTGCTCCAGCAGCGCGTCCCGCTGAGTCGAGTACGCCGATCGGATCTGCACGAGAACATCGTTCGCGGAGAGCACCGCGTCGGCGGGCGGGTTATCCTCGGCGGCGATGCCGTAGCGGTCCAGCGCCGCCTGGAGCACCTGCCGGCCCCTGGCGGCGTCCTGGGTGGTCCACGGTTCGGCCATGAGACCCGCCGGCGACACGGTTGCCGTGAACAGCATGTCCCAGACGCGCCCGCCGGTCATGACCGCGGCGACCATGAGCAGTGCCAGCAGCAGCCGCGGCAGTTGGAACGCCGAGGTGACCGCCCGGAGAATCCTCGGGAACTGAACGAGCTGCGCGAATTCCACGCCTTCGACGACGATTCGTCTGTCGGTGTCTGCCACAGTTCACCTCCGGCCAGGGGCCCCTGAAACAGGCTATCGGTGCTATCGTAGGGGGTCCCATAGCTAATTCCCGACTCGAAAGGAGAGCTGCCATGGCCTTCACAGTCCCCGATCTACCCTATCCCCACGATGCGCTGGAGCCGCACATCGACGCCAGGACGATGCAGATCCACCACGGCAAACACCACAACGCCTACGTGACAAAGCTCAATGACGCCGTCGCCGGGCACCCCGACCTCGAGGCCAGGACCGTCGAGGACCTGATCTCCGATCTCAACAGCGTCCCTCCGGAGATCCGCGCGGCCGTGCGCAACAACGGCGGCGGCCATGTGAACCACAGCCTGTTCTGGTCCATCATGAGCCCCGACGGCGGCGGCAAGCCCACGGGCGACCTCGCCGGGGCCATCGACAGCTCGTTCGTCTCGTTCGACAAGTTCAAGGAGAGCTTCACGACGGCCGCGGCGACACGGTTCGGCTCCGGCTGGGCGTGGCTCGGCATCAAGGAAAACCGCACGCTGTGCATCAGCTCGACGCCGAACCAGGACACCCCGCTCATGAAAGGCCAGGTCGACTGCGTGTGTACGCCGCTCCTCGGCCTGGACGTGTGGGAGCACGCGTACTACCTGAACTACCAGAACCGCCGCCCGGACTACATCGCCGCGTGGTGGAACGTCGTCAACTGGACCGCCGTGGCGGACCGCTTCACTCGCGCCAAGTCAGCTGTCGCGGTCTGACCGAGACCGCGCTACCCCCACGTGTTCCATGGATGCGCCGCGTGTTCCATGGTTGCGCCGCGTGTTCCATGGTTGCGCCGCGTGTTCCATGGTTGCGCCGCGTGTTCCCTGAGCACATGGACTTCAACGCACCGACCGCCCGGGGCGCGACCTCGCGCAGCGTGAGGATCGAGCGGTTTTTCCGGCGAATCCTGAAATGGGTCGGATTGGTTGACCCGGCCCGGAATGCCGATACTCTCACCAGCGCCTCCGAGGCCCGATCCCCGATAGCTCAATTGGTAGAGCGAGCGGCTGTTAACCGCTAGGTTGCTGGTTCGAGTCCAGCTCGGGGAGTTTGCCCTTCGTCGTCTACGTCCTGCGGAGCGAGTCGACGAGCAAGCGGTACATCGGCCAGACCCAGGACCTGAGTCGCCGACTGGCTGAGCACAACGACCCCAGCCACAATGTTCGAAAGTACACATCCCGAAACCCGGGACCGTGGGCATTGGTTCTGGAGGAACATTTCGACACGCGCTCCCGGGTCGCGGTCGTGCTCCTGCCGACGGGATTCGCCGCACCTCTTTGTGGTCCGGGCCCTCACCCGACCGAAGAATGCCTCCAATGGAAGAACGCAAACATCGGTCAGGCAGACGGAGGCGTCGCCCGTCGAGACGCAGCGAGAGCCACGACGCCGCTCACGCGTTGGCCCACACGCCCTCGAAGATCCCGGATCATCCCCTGGTTCCCCAGGACCCGCCCGCCGTCATCACGTCGAACGACGCCCTGGACGAGCTCGCCGAAGCGGTCCGGGCGGCCGGGGTCTTCGCGTACGACACGGAGTTCATTGGCGAGGAGACGTACCACCCGCGCATTGCCCTCATCCAGATCGCGACCCGGGAGCGCGTGTCGCTGATCGATCTCATGGCGGACGTGGATCCGACGCCGGTCTGGGAGCTCGTCGCCGACGCCGAGGTGCAAACGGTCGTTCACGCCGGCGAGCAGGATCTGGAGCCGGTGGTTCGTCATCTCGACCGGGCGCCCGCGAATGTGTTCGATACGCAGGTCGCCGCTGCCTTCACCGGTCGCCCCTATCCGCTCGCGCTGGATTCCCTCATCGGGCAGTTCGTGGACGTGAGCCTCAGCAAGTCGATGACGTTCACACGGTGGGACGCGCGTCCGCTCTCGGCGGACCTGGCCAACTACGCCGCCGACGACGTTCGGTATCTGCTTGCGGTACAGGCGGGGCTCGAGGCGGATCTGGCGGACCGCGGCACCGCGGGGTGGGCGGCCGAGGAACTCGCCACCCTCACCCGCCGGGACCGTTACCGCTTCGATCCGGATGCACGGGCGACCCGCCTCGCGGGTCCGCGCGGTCTCCCCCCGCGCGCGATGGCGACGCTCCGCGAGCTGGTGATCCTCCGCGAGCGGGCGGCAGAAGCGCAAGACGTTCCGCCCCGCACCTTTCTCGTGGATAACATCCTCGTGCGTCTCGCCCGCGACCCGGTCAAGTCGGTCGAGCGTCTCCAGGACGTGCGAGGGCTTCCGGCGCCGGTCATCCGCAAGTACGGGCAGGAGATCATCGACGCGACGGCGCGCGGACGCGCGGCGCCGCTGTCGCGGGAGTCACGCCCCCGCCCGCCGTCGGAGGGTCCCGCGGAGCGCACGTGCATCGCGGGTCTGTGGTCGCTCACGGCCAGCTACTGCTACGGACGCGGCATCGACCCCGGTCTCGTCACCAACCGCCGCGAGATCGCCCAACTCTGCTTTGCCCGCTTCCGCGGCGTTGGCGAGCCGCCTGCCCGTCTGGCCACCGGTTGGCGGCGCGAGTTGCTCGGCGACTGGATCGAAAGGGTGATCGCGGGTGAGGTGGTGGAGTTCCGTTTCGCGGACGAATGTCTGCGGACGGTGGACGGGCAGTCGTAGCGGACGGACGCCAGCCGCCGAGGCAGATGAGCAAGAACTCCAGAGGCCCGAAGACGCCAACCACTCTCGGAGACCAGCCGCGATCATCTTCGGCCGCCGATCGCCGCAACGTTGTCGACAACGAAACCGTAGGACTACTTTCTTGCGTGGCAGGTTGCTCTCGGGGAGTTCCGCACCGAGAGTCGCGGACAACCGAGCAACTTACCTGGGCTTGGCAGCCTACTTCACCTTCTTCGTACGTGTCATCCAGACGCGCTTCTTGCCCTTACGCTTTCGTGACTTGCGTTTGACCTTCTTACGAGAAACGGATTCCATGTGATCTCAGCCTTTGCAATGGAGCTTGGCCGTACGACACGCCAAGCATTGAACTCGCAGGAGAGAGTGTGTGTCGCGCGGTGCCGGATCACCTATCGCGGGCTTCCTCGCCCGCGCTGGGCAAAGGGTCATCTCCCTGGCTCGCGGGCAGCGTATCCGTGTCCGTGCGTACGTCGCGCTGAGCCCGCTTCCGGGCCGCCTTTTCGGCCTTCTTCTGTTCGCGCTGGCGCTTCAAGATCGTTTGCTGGCTTTTCCTCGCCATGACAGCTTACCAGCTGCCCCGGCGCTGACCGCCTCCGCCACCGCGGTCGGTCTTGGCCTTTGCTTCGTTGACGTTCAGCGTCCGCCCATCGAGCTCCTTCCCGTTGAGAGAATCGATGGCTGTGCGCGCCGCGCTGTCCGACATGGTCACGAAAGCGAAGCCGCGAGGCCGCCCCGTGTCCCGGTCGGTGATCACCGCGACCTCCTCGACATCGCCGTGCTCGGCGAACGCGTTTCGAAGCGAGTCCTCGCTGGTGTCGAAGCTCAGGTTTCCTACATAGATCTTCAAGGCAGTATCTCCAAACTTGTGAGGGCCCCGTCCGGGCTCGCGCCTGTCGTGGCACCGTCTTCGGGATTCAGGACCCGCGACGCTCGCAAGCCCAACGGTCATGGTGCTCTACTCTATCAAGCAAACCCGGGTGATCGCCGCGAGGTTGATGCGTCGGAGTCTAAGCTCGGTCGCTCTGGGTCGCCGTGCGTCGGCCTGGGAAGAACCGTCCGGCGCCGCGTCGGGTCACATGTTTTGTTGCATCGATCGGTCTCACACGGGAGGCGGCCTGGCAGCCGCCCACCTGCCGGGCATTCAAAGGGTCTGTCTGGCTGATGCGTGCCGTGGCACAGCATCTTTGGGATTCCCAGCCGCCAGGACTCGGCCTCGTCGCTGTCGGCTTGTATGAACGGGGTCGCGGCCGTCCGATGGGGGCTCGTGATGGGCCCCGCCTGCGGCGGCGTGGCTGCGGGCGCTCGGGCAGCCTCGGGCGAGGAGTCCAGAAGACCGTATCGATAGACGGCTATCCGGTTTCCCAGGCAGCCAACGTTACGAAGAGGGTTGCTCTCGGGGAGTTTGCCTTTCGTCGTCTACGTCCTGCGAAGCGAGTCGACGAACAAGCGGTACATCGGTCAGACCGAGGACCTGAGCCGTCGCCTGGCCGAACACAACGACCCTGGCCACAACGTTCGAAAGTACACATCGCGTAACCCGGGACCGTGGGAACTGGTTCACGAGGAGCACTTCGAGACGCGCTCTGAGGCAATGCGTCACGAGCGGTGGCTCAAATCAGGCCAGGGCCGGGAGTGGCTGGACTACTCAACAGGTAGAGCGAGTCCGCCGCAGGCGGATTAACCGCTAGGTTGCTGGTTCGAGTCCAGCTCGGGGAGTTCAGTGCGTGGCTGCTCGGCATCGTCGAGCTGCCTTCGGGCCTGACCCCCGAGCTGCCCATGGAGGATGTCCCTCCGGTGTACCGTACGACGGCGGTTCACATTGGCGATGGATCAATCGGGCCGATGCCCTTTTATGTCAAGGCTTACCCGTGGCCGCCGGACACGGAGGGGTTTCTCGGCAACGCATTGTTTCGAGCGTTCCGCGTTGTCATCGATCCCACTCGAGGGAGTGTACATCTCTCCAGCCTCCTGCCTGGGCGCCATGTGACGGAGTGACGATGCCTCCTCGCGGCCTGCATCTCAAACGACCTCGGCGCATCACGACCATCGTCCTGGTCACCATCGCTGTGATCATCGGGATCTGCGGGGTCTCGTTCCGGCTCTGGTATTCATGGATCACGACGCCGCCGGGGCGCATTGCTGCGGCACAGCCCGCGGGTGCGATGATCGACGGCCCAAGAATGGCGGCGGAGTGGGAGCCCGCCACGGGTGTGTTGATCGCGTGGCCGTTTCGCCTGCCTCGCGAACTCGTCGTCGCGTTGGCCTCGGATGTCCAACTCCACATCACGGTCAAGGACGACACCAGCCTCCGGCAAGCCGCATCGACGCTGGCGAGTTGGGATATTCCCGCGGAGGCGTACACGTTCATCGAAACGCCCCAGGGCGATGGCTGGTACGGCACCCGCGACTGGGGACCGTTCGCCGTGTTCGATTCGTCCGGCGACTGCCATCTCACCGATGCGCACTACATCGACTACCCGGTGTCAGACCCCGGGAGTAACGACACGATCTACTGGCTCACGAAGATCGAGGACCTCGATTTCCGGCCCGACGATCAAGCCCCGGCGGCCGTGGCCGAAGCACTTCACCTGCCGCGCATCGAGTTGCCGTTCGCACTGACCGGCGGAGCAGTCGCCACGGACGGCCGCGGTACGGCGTTCATCACGGAATCGGTCATCCGCGAGAACGAGGCGCTCGGTGTTCCGAAGGACCGGTTCCTTGAAGCCGCCGAGGCGATGCTGGGCATCGAGCGATTCATCGTGCTTCCGAACTACGAGGAATTGGGCGTCCACCACATCGACTGTCTCCTGGCGCTCCTGGACGCCGAACGCATCCTGGTGAAGCGCCCGCCGCGCGACCACCCGCAGTACACACACGTTGAGAGGGTCGTCGAAGTCCTGTCACGGCAGTTGACTCCGTCGGGCAAGCCGTACGACATTCTGCGCGTGGACACTCCTCGCTACGACGATGACCGGCTGGCAAACTACACGAACGCGCTGCTCCTGAATCAGACGGTGTACGTTCCGTTGTTCGGCATCGACGCGGACGCACAGGCATTGGACACATGGCGACGCGCGATGCCCGGTTACCAGGTACTCGGATTCAACTACGGGGGCGAGGATGGCTGGACGTATACCGATGCGCTGCATTGCCGGACCAAAGCCATCTGGAAGGCGAATGCTGACCAGTAACCGTCAGTGCAAAGACTTGCCGAGGTCAGCAGAATATAAAAAAAAGCTGCAAAATTGAAGGCACGGGTTGCATTGGTGTTTGCGCTCTGTTAGGATGCTTCCACAAGGAGGTTTCCATGATTGCAACCGGTTTTCACAGCACCGAAACGTTCGAACTGCCCCTGACACTGACCGACGGGCTGTCAGCCGAGGAGGCCGACCGAAGGGTCGCCGTCGCGCTGCGCGCCGGCGATATCGGGGCCAGGGAATTGTCGTTTTACCTTGCCGGGCTGGCCGAAAGCGGCGGCTACCAGCAGTTGGGGTTCAGCTCGATCGAGCTCTACGCCGAGACGCGTTACCACATCCGGCCGCCCACCACGCGCAGCTACGTCGCGACGGGCCGCGCGATGCGCGAGCTGCCCGCGATCGACCTCGCGTTCCGGGAGGGCTCACTCTTCTGGACGCAGGTGCGGGAACTCGTGCGTGTCGCCACGCCGGAAACCGAAGACGAGTGGATCGAGTGGGCGGCCGGTCGCTCGGCGCGGCAGATCGCCGCACACGTCGCCCGGCGTCGCAAGGGCGAGCGGCCGGCGGATCCCTCAAGACGGAGGATCAGCGACGTGTGGTTCCGGCCGGACGGCCGCATGAACGCCGCGCAGTGGGCGAAGTGGACGGCTGCCCGACAGAAGCTCGAGGCCGAGCTCGACCGGCCCGTCAGCGACGCGGAGATGTTCGAGCACGCCGCGGACCTGCTGCTGGGCTCCAGCCCCGCCGGAGGAGTACGACGTGGACGACCCCCACGAGAACGACGGCCCGGAGGTCCCGCCGGAACAGAGGGACATTCCGACACCGGACCGGATGCGACGCGAGGTGCTGGCCCGCGACGGGTACAAGTGCCGCAACTGCCGGGGTCGCCGCGGGCTCAGCGGCCACCATAAGAAGGAGCGCC
>JADFOJ010000057.1 GCA_022562915.1 Planctomycetota bacterium
CCTGGGTGGCCGGCCTGATCGGCAACGCCGACAGCACGACGCCCCCCGACGGCGTCAGCCAGCAGACGACCTTCCTGAACGACGCGGTTCTCGCCGGACTGAACACACTCGACAACACCGCTCCCGCGACCGTGTTCTCCGACCTGATCGGTCTGGCGGGCGGTGTTCGTGGTCTTGCCTTGAACGGCACGACGACCTTCCCGGCGATCTCCGCCCCCTTGCACGCGCCGATCAACGGGATCACCACGCTCTGCGATCTCGCCGACGTGCTGGCGGGTTTCCAGAACCCCGACGGATCGTGGTTCTGGCACTCGGACCTGGCTCTGCTCGGCGGTGCCACATTAAGCGACGAGGATACCCAGACGACCGCGTACGCGGTGCTCGCGCTCGAAGCCGCCGACGTCGCGGGATGCATCGAGGTTCCCGGCGGCCGCTACACCAGCGAGATCGCCGCGGGCCGCGCCTGGCTCGCGACGATGCAGGACGTGGACGGCGGCTTCTTCAGCTGGCCGGGCGGGACGCACAACATCGAGGCGGAGTCGGAGGCCGCGCACGCCGTGACCATCAACGCGCTGTCGCTGAACACCTCGGCATGCTCGACGACGGGCACCGTCACCGTGACCATCGACATGTCCGCGATGCCGGACGACATCGTCGGCGGCCAGTTCTTCCTGGACTTCGACGTCACCAAGCTGACCTTCGTCAGCGCGGACCCAGGCGGCGGGACGTTCGACGTCGAGGTCTTCGAGGTCGTCGGCGCCGGCACGATCGCGTATGCGGTCGGGGTGACCGGCGGTGGGCCGGGCACGTCGTTCCCGGAGACGATGGCCATCCTGACCTTCACCTCCGTGGAGTTCTGCACCCCGACGGCGGACCTGGTGACCTGGGACCGCACCCATGTCCCGCCGACGCGGCTGACCAACGACATCGGCGACGAGTTCCTGCCGACGTTGAGCGATCTCGGCGCCATCGTGGTCGATGTGACCGACCCCGTGATCACCTGCCCCGCGGACTCCTCGGTGAACGCCGACGCAGGCGGCTGCGATGCGGTCGTGACGTTCACGGCCCCGACCGCGACGGACAACTGCGATCCGTCACCGACGGTGGTCTGTGTGCCGCCCAGCGGTTCCGTGTTCCCGGCCGGACCGACGCTGGTCACCTGCACCGCCACCGATGCGTGCGGGAACTCGTCCGAGTGCACGTTCACGGTGACCGTGGATTCGGTGAACGCCTTCAGCGTTGTCGTCGAGCTCGAGAGCATCTTCGAGACCTCGATCACCCGCTGCATCACCTTCGAGTTCTGGAAGTGCCCGGACACGGCGCCGGTGGCGACCGTCGAGGCGGACATTACCTTCGCCGTGGGCATCGGCGCCGCCACGATCGAGATCCCGTGCGGTGACTACGAGTGCGTGACCGCCAGGGATGCGCTGCACACGTTGCGCCAGACCGATCTCGACCACTTCGGCATCTCCGGCACCGAGTACGTTGCGGACTTCACGAGCGCCGGTGATGGTGACGCGCTGGTCGGCGGGAACCTGAACGACGATTTCTTCGTCGATATCCTCGACTTCGGGATCTTCGTCGGTCAGTTCGGGACCACGGTCGGGTCCGACACGCTCTGTCCGCCCGTCGGTACGCACGCCGACATCAGCGGCAACGGTGTCGTCTTCTCCGAGGACTTCACGTTCATCACGACGAACTTCCTCGAGTCGCACGAGGCCAACTGCTGCGGCGCACCGCTGGCGATGGGTTCGCCGTCCGGCCGGACGTTGCAGTTCGCGCCGCAGCCGGTGACGCGGATCTCGATCGCGCAGCTGCAAAGGCGCGGCCTTGGCCACCTGGCCATCGCCGACCTCAATCACGACGGCTGGCTGGACCTCCAGGATGTCCAGGCGTTTGCCAACGGTGCTCGACCGTAGCCGTCCTCGAAACCTGTACTGTGCGTTCGCGAAAGCGGGCGCACAGTCTTTCGTACCTCCTTCGGGATCCGATCATGAGCCGCCACCAAAGCCGATCCATGCGTCGTATGCACCTTCCATTCCGAGCATTGGCGATCAGCATCGTCCTGTGCGGTGCGTGCACGGCGACTGCCGACGCAGTCAGGCTCAGGATGTTGCTGCAGGACGTCCCGCCATTCCAGGTGGGAGACGAGGTCGTTATCAAGCTGTTCATGACGGACGTCGGCCCGATCGAGGCCGTCGGCTTCCAGGCGTTCCTGGCGTTCGACAGCAGCGAGCTCGTCTTCGTCGCGGCCAGCTACGTGCCCGTCCCGTTCGGGCTGCCGGTGATCCCGATCATCGTCGCCAACGGGGAGGACATCGACATGGCTTCAGGTATCGACATCGCCGGCGGCCAGTCGGGAACGATCTCCAACTCGCACCTCGTCACGCTCGTCTTCGACGCGGTGTCGGAGTTCTGCCTGCCGACGGTCACCTTCCGGGACCACGATCCGCCGACACGCATTTCCGATGACGTGGGGATGCCGATCCTGCCGCTCATACTCGAGGTCGTCGGGGTCACCTCCGACTGCAACGGCAACGACGTCGAGGACATTTGCGACATTGCCGACGGCACGAGCCGCGACTGCAACTTCAACACCGTGCCCGACGAGTGCGAGACGCTGTCGTGCCCGGCCGACCTGACGGGACTGGCAGGGGTACCGGACGGCGAGGTCGGAATCCTCGACTTCCTGTTCCTGCTCAGCAAGTGGGGCCCCGACGGATGCGCGGACTTCACCAGCCCGATCCCGAACGTGCCCGACGGCATCGTCGGCATCAACGATTTTCTCGCCCTGCTGGCCGCGTGGGGGCCGTGCCCGTAGCGCGCGCGGCACGCTGAGACCGGCATTACACTGCCCGGGCCGGCGGCACGAGCGCGCGGTACACCGGCCGGGCGCGTCCGCGACCTCTCCGGGGCTTCAGTCCGGTTGCGCTGCCCGGCCGGTGGGCAGGACGACCGGGGGTTGGGGATCGAGCGGTGTGAGATCGCGGCCCGCCAGGCCGGGGTGATCCGGTGCGAGCTTCGTCGCGCGGAACGTCGAGTAGGTTGCCTTGCCGACCGGGTGCGGCGGCGACCCGTCGGCATCGCGAAGATTGCCCGAAAAGATCGACTTGTACTCCCAGACGATCTCGCCCCGGGGCGTGACCTCGAAGAAACGGCCCTGCGGCCCGGAGGTCACGAACGTGTGGCCGTTGGCCAACCGGTGAGCGCCCGAGATGAAGCTTGCGTGGAACGACGCCTTGTCCGGCGCCTCGTACCGCCACAACGGCTGCGACGGGCCGAAGGGCTCGTCGTCGGCGAGCAGGTAACGGCCTTCACTATCCGCCGGCGGTACGAACTCGAGCACGGCGGAGTAATCGTCTTCTTCCCGGCCCATACTGTTGTTGAAGACCAGGATGTTCCCGCCGCCCGGCAGAGAATCGGGAATCCAGCGGACGTCGTGCTGGCCGAACAACTGCTGGAGGGTCTCGTCGCCCCGCCCGTACGCGAGCGGGTTGCCCCAGCGGTAGAGAAGGTCGCCGCCATGGCCCCGGCGGCCCCCGGTGCCGCCGGCGGCTTCCTCGGTCGTCGTGCCGTGATCGATGATCCAGATCTCGTTGAACCGGCGCGGGCTCAGGACGATCTGGTCGAGCGCGGCGTTGTAGGCGATGGCGTTGGTGTGCAGCAGGTCCCTCTTGAGTTCGTCGCGGGTGGCGTCGAGCGGGACGTAGCCGAGCACCTTGAGCCGTTCGAGTTCCTTGTCATCGATCTCCTCGGGTTCGCCGTCGCCGTTGACGTCAATGCGGTGCGGGTACATCGACGGCTCGCCGTAGTTCGGCGCATCCGGGAGCCGGTTCTGCACAAGGTGGTCCCACATGTGCCACTCCCAGACGACGCGGGCGTCATCGGGCGGCAGCGGTTCCAGTTCGATCACCATGTCCGGCCAGAGTCCCGACTCCGGAATGTATTCAGGCCGTCGCCCCGCGCGACGCGCCTCGAGGGCGGTCCTGCTCTCCCAGGCGATCGCCAGGATATTGCCGTTGGGCAGCGGCTCGATGTCATGGTGCAGCAGACGGTGCTCGGTCGCCAGCAGGTAATCCCACACGAGTTCGCCGTCCCAGGTGAACTCCTGGATCCGGCCGCCCTGGCCGCCGCCCTTGAAGACGGGAACGTCCCACGCCCGGCCGGTGCGCAGGAGGTGGCCGTTGTCCAGCAGGTACACCGATCCCCCGGGTGCGAACGGGCTCTGCCACGTGTGTACGACGCTGCCCTCGCCGTCGACGAGATAGGTCGTGCCCGAGAGCAGCGGCGCGAAGAGCACGTACCCCGGCGCGGCCCGGTGCGTGCTGACAAGCAGACCGCGCGGCTCCTGGGGTTCTTCCTCCACGACCCGGACCGGCGACGTCTCGACGGCCGGCAGCAAGTCCAACGGTACCGGCATGATGTTCCAGGTGAAGCCGCCGAAATCGTCGTCGTACTTCATCACGACCGTCTTGAGCCATCCGTCGGGCGTCCAGTCGTAGCGACGAAACTCCTTCTCGTTGTCGCTTGCGACGTACAGCTCGTCGCGGCCGTCCCCGTCGAGGTCCAGGAGCGTGCAGGCGTGCTCGAAGCTCGACGAATCGCGGTCGATCAGCTCGATCTCCCACAGGTCCGGTCCGGGGTGCAGCAGCCAGATGCCGCGCTTGTGAGTCGCCGCGACCATCTCCAGGAGGCCGTCGCCGTCCACGTCGCCGACGGTCAGGAAACGGCACAACTTGCCCGGAAGCCTGGCCACGACGACGCCCTCGGCCGGGTCGGTGCCGGCCTCGTAGCGGCGGATTTCCGAGCGCACGCCGGCGACTCCTTCGACCGCGACGTAGAGCTCCTGCCGCCCGTCGCCCTCGACGTCCGCGACGAGGATCTCCTTGGCGTGCCTGGCGCCGAGGTCCGCGACCTCGACGCGCCCCAGGCCCAGGGCCGGGACGTACCGCACCACCGTGCCGGGCTGCGCGGAGCCGTCGGCGCGGTTGGGTGCCGACGGCGTGGCGTAGATCTCCATCACGCCGTCGCCGTCGAGGTCGCCGAGCTCGATCTCGTGGACGATGGTGTCCGGCTGCCGGTCGAGCTCCTCCACGGCGAACCCGCCGGAGCCGTCGGGCCGCAGGACGGCGACCACGCCCTGGTCGTGCGTGGCGACGGCGATCGCGAGCGTGCCGTCGCCGTAGATGTCGCCGACCTCCGCGTCGCGGATCCGGCTGAACGCGCCGCCGAAATCGACCTCCCACAACGTCGTCGCCTGACCGGAGGTGTCCCAGAGTTTCACCACGGCCCCGGTCCCGCCGAACGTGAGGATGCCCACCGGGCCATCGGCGGGGCGATACGCCATCGCCTTGTGGAAGACGTTGCTGTCGGGGTCCTCGATCCAGCCGCAGCTCCATCGGCCATCGTGCCGTGTGAGGATGCCCATGCGGGCAGGTAGCGGTCTGGGTGAGCCGTCCTCGTTCTCGCCGAACACAGCCACCGACAGCAGGAGCCCGTGACCGACCGTGTCGGGTTTCTCGTAGGTCACCGCGCGCGCCGAAGGCGCGGCGTTCTCACTGCACCCGCAGGACATGTTCATCACCGCCGCGACGGCGAACATCGGGCCGAACGATGTGTTTCTCGTCATGGTGAGCCACCGTATCACAGCCCCGCCCCTCCAAGGTAGCCGGCTTGTGCCTATGGTGTACTGTCCAAACAGGGGGATCCCGATGAATTCGATCACGACCACCGTCGGTGTCCTGATCATCGCGGTCGCCTCCGGGCAGGAGGCGCCGGACTGGGGTGAGCGACTCGCCCGGCTTGGCGGCGCCGAATGGCGGCAGGCGTTCAACGTCGGCCAGCAACTTGCGGACCTGCCACCGGACCAGGCTTACGACGTCCTGGCGGCAGCGTGGCCGACGATCGACGTCAAGGCCAAACAGCAACTGCTCAAGGCATTCAACTACGCGATGCCCTACCCGCTGCACGCGCGGATGCACGGGCGGATCCTCGACGTGATGCACCTTGGTGTCACCGATGACCCGGACGTGCAGCTGTGGTCCTTGAGCTACCTCAAATGCATCGCGTTCCGGGACTTCGCCGAGGACTTCGACGCGTACCGCGCCTGGTACGCCGCCAACCGTGTGAGGCCGATCAAGACTGTAATGGCCGAGTCCTGCCGTGAGTACGTCGGCCGCCTCGCCGAGGTTGAACCCGACCAGCAACGGACCCTGGCGTCGATACTGCCCCTGGTGTGGTCGGTTTTCCGCGACACGCCGGAGGTACGGCAGGCGGCGCTCGACGCCGGCTATCTCGACGTCGTCGCAGCGTGGGCCGCCCATCCGGACACCGATGGCCGGGCGCTCGGTGATCTGCTGAGCGTCATGGGCTACATGGAGGCGGGCGAGGCGTACCTGCGTGAGGTCGTGCTGGCGGCGGCCACTCGCCAAGGGTCGCTCGAGGTCCGCTCGGCGGCCGTGCGCGCACTTGGCCGGCCCGGGAACGCCTGGGCGATCGACCCTTTGCTGGACCTGCTGACGGCGCCTCGTGACGGGGCCGACGTACATCCCGCGTTGTGGCACGTGGCCGGGGCGCTCGCGGCGATCGGTGACCCGCGGGTGATCCCGACAATGATCGCGGCCATCGACGCCGACAACACCTACGACACGGTGTACGGCGTCGGCTACTTCGGCCTCGGCAAACTGACTGCCGTAACATATGCCGAGTCGCACGACGGCCCGTGGTGGCGCCAGTGGTGGCAGAAGAACAGGGCGCGCTTTCCCGTCGAGGTCCGACGGCTGGAGATCCCGACGCTCGCCGAACCCTGAGGCGAACAGGCCGTCCCGGCATCGCGCCGCGCCGCTGTCGCGGACATCGCGGTGCAGGATCTGCTCGCCGGTGGCGTCCGCGTGCTCGCACCGGCAACTCCGACGCGCTGCATGACGGGAAGAACCCTCAGGTTCTTCTTTGGAGGAGGGTCCTGGAATGGGAACACCCCCCCGAGCCAGGCCCGGGGGGGTGGGAGTGTTCGTCGTCGTCTGCAGGTGGTACCGGGTGCTAGGGGCAGTCACCCCAGTGGCCAAGCAGGTCAAGAAAATCGACGATCCCGACCTGGCCGTCCCCGCTGGTGTCCCACGGGCAGGGGGGAGCTCCCTTTGCAAAGGGGTCGCACTCGTGCAGATCCGGCCACAGTGAGATCGTGTTCACCGGAGCGCCGAACGGGTTCTCGTCGCCGGGGATTTCCGGCGCGGTGATCCCGGCGCCGAACTCGACGGCGAAGTCCGCGGCCGGATGGCCGCCGGGGCCGGGCTGGGCGGGAACGCTCCAGACGCTGTCGAAGAAGTCCACGCCGCCGGATGCGAACCCGGCGTTGCCTGCGAAGGGCGCACCCGGCGGTGGAGGCACTCCCGGCGGCAGCCGGATGAGGGCCATGGTGCCGAAGCCGAACGAATTGCCGGTCACGGCGGTGCCGAGCGGAACGAGGTTCTCGTCGAGCAGCCACCAGTTCAGGATCAGCATCTCGCCGGGGTGCCAGTCGCACACCTCGATCACGAAGCCGTCCAGTACGTTGCCCGATCCGTCCGGGACGGGCGGGCCGCCGGTCGGGAACGGCGGCGGCGGAACCGATTCCGTGTACGGCGCGGGGCCGCCGTCGACGGCGCTGTCACCCAGATCGTCCGTGCCCACGCCCGGTACGTTCGCCCAGGACGCCCCCAGGATCTCGTTGATCACGATCAGGTCATCGGGATCGTTGGCGTTGAGAAACGGCAACTCCTCGAAACGATCCAGCAGGTCCCGCTCGGGAATGCACGAGCCCACCGCCGGCAGACCCGGCGCGACCCAGGTGACCGTGTAGTGACCGGTCAGGCCGGTTCCGACAGGGGCCACGAACCAATCGTTGAGGTGACCGGCGATGTCACCGCGGCCCCGGCCGCTGTGGATGGCCGGAGTGTCGAACACGCCGAGACCGATATCGAACCCGCCGATCGGTCCACCGCGGCCGTCCTCGTCAACGTAGGCCTTGGTAATCAGCGGCACGCCGTTGAACCAGGGCGGCATCAATTGCGGACCGACGAAGAAGACGCCCAGGTTGCCGACCATCGTCAGGCCGCACGCCGGCTTGTCCGTCCAGTTGAGCACCTCGAACTCGATGATGAACGAGGCACCGGAGATGTCGTCCGGGCACCGCTCGATGTCCGTGATCCGCATGCAGAACACGGGCGGAGCGTTGGAGACGGTCGGGTCGGCTCGGACCCCGGCGGTGACGAGAACGGCGGTCGTCGCGCAGACGGCGGCCGCATGAATGCGAGTGTGCATCAAGATCTCCTTTCTTTTGGAACTTCCGGAAATACCACGCTTCCCACAACGGGCCCATTGTAATGAGCAGGCAACCGGCTTCAAGAAGAAAAACGCCGGGGCTCTCTCCCGGTCCCTCTCCCGGGGCGAGTGCCCGTGCCCGCACGGGACTGGCGCACGCGGTCTGTATAATGGATTGCCGCTGGGCCGGACAGCGGGGCCCGATCTGGAGGTTTGTCCATGGCATCGATCATCGTGACGTCGCCGACGGGCGAGGAAAACCACTACCCGCTTCCGAAACGCCCCATCGTGATCGGTCGCGGAGAGCAGGTCCCCGTCCAGGTGCTGGACGATCACGTCTCCACGAAACACCTTCAGATCCGCTTCGACCCTTCCGACGGGTGCTATCACGCGCTGGACATGAAGAGCAAGAACGGCACGATGGTGAACAACCGCTCGATCACCGGTGACATCACCCTCGCAGACGGTGACATGATCCGGATCGGCGACAGCACGATCACGTTCTACGAGCGCGAGTTCGCGGACAAGACCGACGCGTTCAAGCACCACAAGCAGGCGGGCCAGCGCGACAGGCAAACGTTCACGTTCGGCGATCAGGGATAAAGGTGACGGTGATCGCGGCGTGCGCCCACTTCCCGGTCGCCCGGAATGAACGCAAGAATCAGGCGAACCGGCGGAGGCACGGCGTTGCCTTCGAGGAAGCAGAGACTCTTTTTATTGATGTATGCGCGCAGGGGCAAGCCATGAGAAAAGAATACGACTTCAGCAGGATGAAGGGGTGACGAAACCCCTACGCGAAGCAACTCAAGAAGCAGATCACGATTCGCGTTGGTATAGATGTCCTCGAGTACTTCAAGGAACTTGCAGCGGAAACCGGGATTCCGTATCAGAACCTCATCGACATGTACCTTCGCGATTGTGTCATTGCGGGAAAGCGACCGTCGCTCAAATGAGCCTCGTGAGGTCGAAGCTCCGAGTCAAGGGCTGGTCCTCGTCTTTGCCTTGGCACGTTTTCGCAGGATAGCGGGGACATCTATTCCGCGACGTTGCCGCCGGAGAGGATCACGCCGACGCGAGTGAGACCGGCCAGTGACGCGAACTCGTCGGACAGGACCGCGGCGACGGTGACCGCGGCGCTGGGCTCGATCACGATCTTCATGCGTTGCCGGAGAAGTCGCATCGCCGCGAGGGTCTGCTCGTCGCGTGGCGTGAACACCCGCTGAACGTGATCGCGGATGATCGGCCAGGTGAGTTCGCCCAGGCTCGTCAGCAGGCCGTCGCAGATCGTGTCGGGTGCGGTCTGTGGGATGAGCCGTCCTGCGGCCAGCGAGCGGGCCGCGTCGTCGGCGCCGGCGGGCTCGGCGGCAAAGATGCGAATACCCGGCGTGAGCGCCGTCGCCGCGATGCAGGTGCCGGAGACGAGCCCGCCGCCGCCGACCGGCGCGATGATCGCGTCGAGGTCGGGGATCTCCTGGAGCAGCTCCAGGGCTGCCGTGCCCTGCCCGGCGATGATGTCGGGGTGGTCGAAGGGGGGGATCATCACCGAGCCGGTGCGCCGTTGTATGTCCTCGCAGGTGTCGTGACGCCCCGTCTCCGTCGGCTCGCACAGGTAAATGTGCCCGCCGTAGCCGGCAACGGCCTCGCGTTTCACCGGCATCGAGGTCTTCGGCATGACGATGTGCGCAGCGATCCCACGCAGTCTGCACGCCAGGGCGATCGCCTGGGCGTGGTTGCCGCTGGAGTGCGTGACCACGCCGCGGGTGGCCTGCTCATCGGGCAGCTTCATGACCGCATTGCATGCGCCGCGGAACTTGAACGCGCCGACCTTCTGGAAGTTCTCGCACTTGAAGAAGAGTTTTCTTCCCGCCAGGTCGTCGAGCGCGCCGCTGGTCAGGACCGGCGTGCGGTGGGCATACGGTGCGATGCGTCCGGCCGCGTCACGAACGGCACCGATGTCGGCGGCGTATGTCGCGGTGTGCCGCGTCACGTTCGCACCGCGGCGAACGTCTTGAGCCGGTGGACGACTTCCTGGACGTTCTCGCGCGAGTTGAACGCCGAGATCCGGAAGAACCCCTCGCCGCGCCGACCAAACCCGCGGCCGGGCACGACCACGACGTTCGCCCGGCTCAGCATGCGGTCGAACATGTCCCAGCTCGAGAGCCCGTCCGGGCAGGCGACCCAGACGTACGGCGCGTTGACCCCGCCCCACACCGGCCATCGCAGGGCCTCGCACGCCTGCCGGAGGAGGCGCGCGTTGGCCAGGTAATGCTCGACCAGTCTCGCGACCTGCTGCGTGCCCTCGGGCGAGTACAGTGCCTCGGCCGCGCGCTGCACCGGGTACGACACGCCGTTGGAGCGCGTGTTCCACCGCCGCAGCCACAGGTCGTGCAGCGCGACACGGGTTCCGTCGCGTGTTGTTGCCTCGACGGTCTTCGGGCAGACGGTGTAGCCGCAACGCAGGCCGGTGAAGCCGCCGTTCTTCGAGAAACTGTGGAACTCGATTGCGCAGCGGCGGGCGCCGTCGATCTCGTAGATCGAGCGCGGCAGGCCGTCTTCGGTGATGTACGCCTGGTAGGCGACGTCGTAGAGAATGATCGCGTCGTGATGAATCGCCCACTGCACCCACGCGCGCAACTGTTCGCGGGTGATCATGCTCCCGGTGGGGTTGTTGGGGAAGCACAGGTAGACGAGGTCTACCCGGTCCGCCGGCGGTTCGGGGACGAAGCCGTTGTCGGGGGTACAGGGAAGATAGACAAGCCCGTCGTAGCCGCCGGCGTCGTTGGCGGGGCCCGTGTTGCCGACCATGACGTTGGTGTCCACGTAGACCGGGTACACCGGGTCGGTGACCGCAACGAGGTTTCCGGGGCCGAGGATCTCCAGGACGTGGCCGCAATCGCCCTTGGACCCGTCCGAGAGAAAGACCTCCGAGGCGTCGATATCGAGGCCGTGGCCGTGAAAATCGTGCTCGACGATCGAGTTCCGGATGAACTCGTAGCCGTTGCCGGGGCCGTAGCCTCGGAAGGTCTCGCGGCGGCCCAGCTCGTCCGCCGCGGTGTGAATCGCCGCGATCGCCGCGGCCGGAAGAGGCTCGGTGACGTCGCCGATCCCGCAGTGGATGATCCGCCCGGCGGTCTGGGGGTTGGCCACGGCGTACGCCTCGATGCGGCGTGCGATCTCGGGAAAGAGATACCCACCGGCGAGCTTGAGATAGTGCTCGTTGACGAGGGCCATCGCGCCGGTCAGACGGAGGCGTTCTCGGGCGCGGGCTCGGTGACCGTGGCCGCGGTCGTGGCCGTGTCCACACCGGAACCGGCGAGCGCCACGAGGTCGTCAAAGGCGATCGGCTCCTCGATCGCCAGTTGGCTGAGCATCTTGCGGTTGAGCAGGATGCCGGCTGTCTGGAGGCCGTGGATGAACCGGCTGTAACGCGTGCCGCGCATCCGGCATGCGGCCGTAAGCCGGGTGATCCAGAGCCGCCGGAAGTCACGGCGACGCGCGCGGCGGTCCCTGTAGGCGAACCGGCCCGCCCTCAGGATGGCGACCTTGGCCTGCTGCTTGTGCCTGCTGTGGGTGCCGCGATAGCCGCGAACGGACTTCAGCAGCCGTCGCCGGGCCTGGGTTCGTGCGGCGCCTTTGCGTGCACGGGGCATTGGTCAACTCCATACGATCCGCCATGCGCCGGCGGATGTTCACAACGGTTACGAGTCCTTGTCCTCGGTCTGCTTCGACGTTCCGGCCGGAGTTGCCGGCCTCGACCGCTTGCCCTTGCTGGGCAGGCACAGCATGCCCCTCAGTCGCGGGCTGTCGGCGGCGTGGGCGAACGCGGGCAGTCGATAGCTCCGTGTTGCCGAAGCGGACTTGTGGCTGCGAAGGTGGCGGCCGCATGCCCGCTGGAACTTGATCTTGCCGCTCTTGGTGACCCGGACCCGCTTCAGCAGGCCCTTGTGCGGCTTGTTCTTGGTCTTGGTCTTGGTCTTGGACATGGCAACGACACCGTCCCGCGAATGGTCCACCGTGGCTGAGAAACAGCGAAAAACTCTGGACGGCGAAGGGTAGCGGCGCGGGGTGGATTGTCAAGAGTGTGGCACGGTAGAGCTTGCTCTGCCGTGTCTTCGTACGTCGCTCCACGGCAGAATCCGCCTGCGGCGGACTCTACCGTGCCACCCCTATTGCGTCAGGAAGACATCCGCCGCGTCGGTCAGCCGGTCTCCCGACCGCAGGAAGAGCACCCGACCGGGTAGCCAGATGTTGTCGTCGGAGCCGGGGACAATGGGCTCGGTCAGCCACAGCGTGGTGCCGTCGGTGGACAGCACCCACTGGCCGCGGCCGCCGTGGTTGATCGAGTTCAGCAGTGCCGAGCTGCTCTGGTGCCTGCGGGCCGTATCGATGAGGGGGTTGCGGTCGCCCAGCACCATGGTGATTCTGCCGATGCCCCAGCGCGGCAGCTTGCCCTTGGTCTGGAACTGGTAGCTGTAGCTCTCGGCGTACTGGCCTTCGTGGCCGGGGCAGTTGAGGTGACTCGCGTCGCAATACCCGTTCTGGATGAGCGGATTGAGATTGATGACGTTGCGGGTGCCCGGAGTCCACTCGCTGAAGAGGCCCGTCCTGGCCGTCGGCACCGCGTTGTTGTAGTCGAGGGCGTACTGGCTGAACGCGCGGCCGATCATTCGCACGTTGGTCGCGCAGCCCAGGTCGATCGAGCGCTGCCTCAGGTGCGTGGTCACCGGCCAGACCACGCTGGCGCCGATGAGAATCACCGCCGCGACCGAGATGAAATCGGGCAGCCGCAGCCGCCGGCGCGGGCCATCGGCGTTCTCAGCGCCGTCAAGGGACATCCGGCTGTTTCGCTCGTCCTCGTACTGGTCGACGCGTGCCAGCGTTGCGTGGACCAGTGTCTCCTCGGCGTCCTCGACCGGGTAGTCCTCCAGCAGTTCGAAGAGGCTCAGCGCGGCGCGGGTGCGGCGCTTGTCCGCCGGGGCCTGCGCTTCGAGCGCGTCGGTGTCGAAGCCCGCCTCGACGAGTGCATCGAGGATGCGCTTGTCATCGCCGGAGAGTTCGCAGGACGATGGGTGGTCGTGTGTCATGGTGTGGTTCGTCCCTCCCGGACCATGGATGCCTTCCAGCTCTTGGCGAAAGCGGCGACGGCGGTGTGCAGCCGGCTCTTGACCGTCCCCAGCGGGATCTCCAGGCTCTCGGCGATCTGGTTGTAGCTCAGCCGCTGGAAGTAGCTGAGCAGCAGGATCTCCCGGAGGTGGTGCGGCAGCGTGTCGACGACGGACTTGACCAGCCGGCTCCGCTCGGCGTCGAGAATCGGCGCCGACGGGTGCGGCAGATCCGCCTCGAGCAGGTCGACGTACGGCCGGCCGTCCTGGTCGTGGCTCATGGGGGCCGACAGCGAAATCTTCGGCTCGCGACCGTGCTTGCGGTGGTAGTCGCGCGCCTTGTTGGCGCCGATCGTGAACAGCCACGGCTTGAAACGCCGACTGGTATCGAACGTCTCGGCGGAAAGGTGCACCTGCACGAAGGTCTCCTGGAAGACGTCTTCGGCGGCGGCCCGCGAGCCGAGAAACCGGATCAGGAAATGCAGCAACTGGTTCTGATAGCGACCGATAAGCTCAGTGAACGCCGGGCGATCACCATGCACGTAGTCATCCAGGAGCAGTTCGTCGGTCCGGTCGCTCACCGCGGGTCTCCGAACGGTCATGATACGCTGGGGAGTATCGTCCGACCGCCGCAGGGAGGGTCCGGGAATCGCGCACTGAAAGGCCGCAACCGCGAGCATGATGCGGGTGTTACGACTCTGCGCCACAGGGCGTTCGCGCTTTCCCGTGCCTCTTTTTGCCCGGTCCGCCCGGGAAGCGGCACCACCCGCCTTTTCCCCCCGAACGCCGGAAATCGTATATCGTCCTGAACATGGGTGTGCCCGTCTCACAGATGTCGACCGTGGCGTGGTACGTGGTGAAGCAGAAGCTGCTGCGCCGGCGACGATATCCGCTGGTCCTGATGCTGGAGCCGCTTTTTCGCTGCAATCTCGCATGCGCGGGGTGCGGCAAGATCCAGTACCCCGCCCATATTCTCAAGCAGGACCTCTCCGTCGAGCAGTGCATGAAGGCCGTTGACCAGTGCGGGGCCCCCATGGTGTCGATTCCCGGCGGCGAGCCGCTGATGTACCCCCATATTGCCGAGCTTGTCGAACGTCTCATCAAGAGGCGCAAATACATCTACCTGTGCACCAACGCCATCCTTCTCAAGGAGAAGCTCCAGGAGGGGCTGTTCCGGCCCAGCAAGTTCCTGACCTTCTCGGTGCACATGGATGGGCAATCCGAGCACCACGATTTCACGGTCTGCCGCGAGGGTACCTACGACAAGGCGACAGCGGGAATTCGTCTGGCGATCGACATGGGCTTCCGCGTCACGACCAACACGACGCTCTTCGAGGGCACCGATCCGAACTCCGTCCGGGCGTTCTTCGACGAGATGATGGACCTCGGCGTCGAGGGCATGATGATCAGCCCCGGATACGCCTACGACAAGGCGCCGGACCAGCAGAGCTTTCTCAAGCGGCAGGAGACCAACGACCTCTTCGAGATGATCCTCGCCAACCGCTCCAGGCGATGGCGGTTCAACCAGTCCCCGCTGTTCCTGGAGTTTCTCATGGGGCGACGGGACTACGAGTGCACGCCCTGGGGCAACCCGACGTTCAACATTTTCGGCTGGCAGAAGCCGTGTTACCTGCTCCAGGAGGGGTACGCGGACACCTTCCAGGAACTCCTCGATGACACGGACTGGGACGGCTACGGGCGGGCCTCGGGCAACCCCCAGTGCCAGCAGTGCATGGTCCACTGCGGCTACGAGCCGACCGCCGTCGATCACACCTTCGCGAGCTTCGGCGGGCTCTTCGGCACGATCAAGGCCATGGTCTTCAATCGCTATGCGAGCCCGGCCGCCCGGCGGAAGCTCGCCGAGGAGGCCACCCGGCCGCACGGCCCGTTCGCACGCCTGGTGGAACTGGGGCTCGCCGACGACGTGAAGTCAAGGGTCGGTGCCGCGTAGGGGAGCCTCGGACCCCGCCGGCGGAGTGGATTCCTAGAATCTTCCTGCCGATTCGGGTGTTCAACGGAAAGACCGCCCTCCCCGACAGGAACAATCCACCATGAAGACACGCACGATCACCAGGGTTCTCGTACTGCTCGGTCTGTCCGCCGGGGTGCTGCCGGGGCCACCGGCCGCCGCCCAGAGCCGCGCCGAGCGCGAGTCGCTGAAGCACGCCACGGACCTCTCGCTCGCTTTTCAGTACGCCAGCCGGGTCATCGCACCGTCGGTGGTCAATATCAGGGTGGTCCAGCGAGTCGAGGCCCGGCGCGGCCGCCGCAGTGAGCTCGAGAACTTCCTCGATCAGTTCGGCCGGCCCCGCGGTGGCCGTCCCGGCGAGGCACCCGGCAACGGCCGCGTGACGCGGGGCCAGGGCAGCGGCGTGATCATCCGGCCCGACGGCCACATCCTGACCAACCACCACGTCGTCGAGAACGCCGTGGAGATCGAGGTCACACTGACCACCGGACGCAGGTATGAAGCCACGATCGTCGGCACCGACGACGAGACCGACCTGGCGGTGATCAAGATCGACGCCCGGGACCTCGATGCGGCGTCTTTCGCGGACTCCGACGCGATCGTGGTCGGGCAGTGGGTGCTCGCCGTGGGCAACCCGTTCGGCCTGGACTCCACGGTGACCGCCGGGATCATCAGCGCCATCGGTCGGGGGAACATGGGCCTCGCCGAGTACGGCAACCTGATCCAGACCGACGCCGCCATCAATCCGGGCAACAGCGGCGGCCCGCTGGTCAATCTCCGCGGCGAGGTTCTCGGCATCAACAATGCGATCACGACCGAGAACGGCGGGAACCTGGGCATCGGCTTCGCGATCCCCTCCGACATGGCCCTCAGCGTGATGAACAGCATTCTGGAGCACGGCGAGGTCATCCGTGGCTGGCTCGGCATCACGATGCGCCCGCTTGACTCCGAGGAATCCCGGCGAGCCGGCCTGACCGGCGAGGGTGTGCTGATCATCAATGTCTCCAGCGGCAGCCCCGCCGACGAGGCGGGGCTGCGCGAAGGCGACATCATCACCGATCTCAACGGCAAGGTGGTCAAGAGTTCCAGCCAGCTCCAGAACGCGGTCGCACGTCGCGCTCCCGGCACCAGGGTCGAGATGACGGTCCTTCGCGACGGCCGTGACCGCCGCGTGCCGGTTCTGCTGGGCGAGCGCCCGCCGCTGAGCGAACTGCAACTGGCCCAGGTAGGGGCCCAGGCCTCCGAAGAGCTGGGAATCCTCGTGCGGGAACTCTCGGCCGAACAGGCCGAAGACCTCGACGTTCGTATCCCCCGGGGCGTGGTGGTGATCGCGGTCATGCCTGACGGTCTTGCCCACACCATGGGCATCCAGGCCGGTGACGTCATCATTGCCCTGGGCGATCAGCGCATCGAGACCCTCGGCGATTTCGAGCGGGCCCTCCGGAATCTTGACGTGGACAACGGCGTCCACATCACCTATCAGCGTGGCCGCCGGACAGTCTCGGTGCAGTAGACCTCTGACCCCATATCCTGCCGCGGTCAGAACGAACGGGGGTCAGAGCTTGAATAGCGATTCGCTATTCACTATTCAAGCTCTGACCCCCTCGCCTCACGTCCAACTCGCCAGCAACTCCAGGAAATCGACAATGCCCACGCTGCCGTCGCCGTCGAGGTCGCCCGGGCACGGACCCACTGCCGGGCAGGGGCCCCAGGACTCCAGCAGAGCCTCGAAATCGTCGGCGCCGACCTGCCCGCCGTCACTGATCGCGTTCGACTACTCTGAGGAGGTCGAAAGACATACCCGGTACGAAAAACACACCGGGTTTGTTTCTCGCAGGGTTTGTTTCTTCTGCCGGAGCCACGCCTATGAACTGGTGGGTCAGCAGCTACGCCCAGCAAGGGCTGTACATCGAACTGGTGAGCTGGATCTTCTGGGTGCTGTTCTCGATCACGCTGCACGAGCTCGCCCACGGCTGGGCCGCGATCTGGCAGGGCGACGACACGCCGGTGCGCCTCGGGCGAATGTCCGCCAGCCCGCTGGTGCACATGGGCACGAACTCACTGCTCATGTTCGCGTTGTGCGGAATCGCCTGGGGGCAGATGCCGGTGGACCGGTACCGGTTCAGGGACGGTCACAGGGGTGACGTCTACGTCTCCGCGGCGGGCCCGGCGATGAACCTGCTGATCGCCGCGGCGTGCGTGGTCCTGCTGACGGGGTGGCTCCGGTTCGTGCCGGCGGGGTCGGGCCTCTGGCGCAACGGCGCGGTCTTTCTCTACTTCGGCGTCGCCCTGAACCTGATCCTCGCCCCGTTCAACCTGCTGCCGATCCCGCCGCTGGACGGCAGCCGGATCCTCGCGGGCTTCTCGCCGCGCATGCGTGAGCTGTACCAACGACCGCAGGCCCAGATCTTCGGCCTGTTCATCTTCATCGCGATCTTCTTCATGACCCCGATCGGGGGGTTGTTCTTCGAGTTCGGATGGCGGGGCGCGGCGGTCCTGGTCGACCTGGTCGGGTCGCTGACGGGGAATCCGTCCATCCGGCAGATCATTTAGGCACGCGCGCCACCCTGAATTGATCCTGCCGTGCAGGCTGCTATCCTGTGCAGTTACCTGCCCCGGCATGGGGTGCACCAGGAGATCGCGATGGTCGTGCTTCGGTTGAAGCGATTGGGACGCAAACACCGGCCGTTCTACCGGGTCAGCGCCATGGACCGCAAGTCCCCGCGCGACGGCCGGGTGATCGAGAACCTCGGCTGGTTCGATCCGCTGGCGCCCGAGGACCGGCAGTTGAGCATCAACGTGCCGCGGGTGGACTACTGGCTCAGCGTCGGCGCCCAGCCGAGCCGGACCGTGAAGACACTGCTGAAGCGGGTCGGGTGCGATCCGACGTCGGGCAAGAAGCTGCCGGCGGTCACTGAGCAGCAGCCGGCGGCAGTCTGACGGCTGCGGGCACGGTCGGCATGCGCATCGATATTCTTACGCTTTTCCCCGACGCGCTCGCCGGAACGCTCGCCTCCAGCATGATCGGTCGGGCCGCGGCCGGGGGATTCGCCAGCTATCACCTGCACAACGTGCGCGACTGGGCGCGGGACAAGCACCGCACCGTGGACGATCGCCCCTTCGGCGGCGAGCCGGGGATGGTCATGACCTGCCAGCCGTTGCACGACGCGGTCACCGCCGTCGAAGCACTGGACGACCGGCCGGCCACCCGGATCCTGCTGAGCCCGCAGGGCGAGCGGCTCGGGCAGTCCCGCGTCGAGTCTCTCGCGACGCACGACCGGCTGCTGCTCATCGCCGGGCACTACGAGGGCGTGGACGAACGGGTGATCGAGGAGATCGATCCCCTGGAGTTGAGCGTGGGCGACTACGTGCTCTCTGGCGGCGAGGTGCCCGCCCTGGTGCTCATCGACGCCGTGGTCCGACTGCTGCCGGGCGTGTTGGGCCACGCGGACTCCGCCCGCCAGGACTCCTTTTCTGCCAGGGGCTCGCAGGGCCGGAGGTTACTGGAGGGGCCTCACTACACCAGGCCGCGGGACTGGAACGGGCGACTGGTTCCCGACGTGCTGGTTTCCGGGGACCACGAGGCTGTCCGGCAGTGGCGAATGCGTATGATGCTCGACCGAACCCGCCGGCGCCGCCCGGATTTACTGGAGCCGGACGCTGAGAACTGACCACGAACCCGGCATGCCCCGGCATGCCCCGCCTGCCGAGCAGACCCACCAACCATGAACAGCCAGCACCTCATCGAATCGGTCGTGGCCGACCAGCTCAAGCCCGACCTGGAATTCCCCGTCTTCAGCGTCGGCGACACCATCAACGTACACGTCCGCATCATCGAGGGCGAGAAGCAACGGATCCAGGTCTTCCAGGGCGTCCTCATCGCCCAGCGCGGCCGGGGCGTGAATCGCATGATCACGGTCCGGCGGATTGTTGCCAACGAGGGCGTCGAAAGAATCTTTCCCCTGCACTCGGCGCGCATCGCGAAGATCGAGGTTGTTCGTCGCGGTGATGCCCGGCGGGCAAAGCTCTATTACCTGCGCGATCGCATCGGCAGGAGCCGCAGGTTGCGAGATCAGCGCCGCGGTCTCAAGCACGTCCGGGCCGAGGACTCGCGCAAGCCCGCACAGGCCGAGCAGGTCGAGCAGGTCGAGTCCACCGAGCCGGCGGATGCCGAGGTCGCAGAGGCGGCGACGGCGACAGCCGACGAGTAGAACGAAAAGGACCCGGGGTCCGTGTGCTTCTACGCCGCGCGCTCGATGGCGGTCAGCGCGGATGGCACGTCGTGGCAGACTGGAAAGAGCCGGTCGAGCTGGGTCATGCGGAACAGTTCCTGCACGTTGCTGTCCGTGTTGACCAGCGCGATCCGCCCTCCATCCTGCACGGCGTGATTGAGCGCCTGCACCAGGCAGCCCAGGCACACGCTGTCCATGAACTCCAGGTTCTGCAGGTCCAGCACCAGCGAGCGAGCGCCGGACTGGCTGACGTCGTCGAAGAGCTCCATCAGCAGGCCGACGCCGTGAGACGTCGCCAGGGCGGTCACCGTGAGCGTCGCCACGGCCGTGGGGCCGATGCGATCGATCGTGGCGATCGTATTGCCGGCGGTCGGGGCCCAGGCCAGTCTGTCGGAGCGGGAAGCAGTGCGGGCCTTGGGTGAGCGAGGGTGTTTCCTGCGCGAGAAGGGGGTCCACATGGCGTGGTCTCCACTGCCTCCCGGATGTCTGCTGTGTGCACTGGTTCCACGCTGATCATCGGCACGCCACATGCAGCGGATGATTATGGCCCACCGGGATCGTGGGATTCCGGTTAAGTCGCGCCGCCTGAGGCACGTGGGCGAATTGAGTCCCGGTCAGCTGGCCTCGGCCCGGTATTCCGGGTGGCCGGGATGGCGCAGCGTGGGGGTCGCTCGCTTGGGGCGGGCCTTGCGGCGAGGCATCTCGCCATCGCCGTTGGCGTTGGCGTTGGCGTGGGTATCGATTGCCTTCGGTCGCTCCTGGACCGGGGTGTCGGTCTCGTGCAGCCGACGGCGCCGTGCGGTGTCGATGGATCTTTCCATGGCCTCCAGAATGGGCCTTATCCGCTCCGCGGTCGATCGTGGATTCTTCATGAACGGCGCCCTCCCTGGCGTGCCCGCAGGGGGTGCTCGCCGAGGGTGATATCGGCCGTTGGGAGGGATGAGTTGCCTGGGTGGCGTTGCAGACTGAAAAGTTTGCCGCCGGAGGGCCGCATAACCGGAACTACGCAGGCCCCAACTCCACGCTCGCCACGCGCACGATCCCCGGGCCGCGGCGCAGTGCCTCCAGCAGCTCCCTGGTCGGTGCGGCGTCGAGCTTCAGGATCATCATCGCGATCGTGTCGCCGGCGGCCGGGGCCTGCTTGCGTCCGATGACCATCTCCGCGATGTTCACGCCGGCGTCGCCGAACACGCCGCCGACCAGGCCGATGCGCCCCGGCTCGTCGGTGTTGGTCAACAGCACCATCGCCCCTGATGGGACCATGTCCATGGCGTACCCGTCCAGGCTCGTGATCCTCGGCAGGCCGTCGGCGTAGATCGCGCCCTCCACCCGGCGGGGCTCGCTGTCCGGCTCGATCTCGATTTCGATCGCCAGGCGGTCCTCGCCGTGATCGGCCCCGATCACCGTCTCGGTCTCGATGTGCCGTTGCTCGGCGATCAGGGCGGCGTTGATCACGCTGACCGGCTCGTCCAGGTGGCTCCGGAGCAACTCCACCAGCGCATGGCGTGCCACGGAGTCGGCGCCCCCGGCGAGAGCCTCGCCGCGGACCACGAAGCGGACCCGGCTGAGCCCCTGGGGGCTCACGGCCGCCTGGAGCAATGCGATCATTCGACCGGCCAGGTCGACGAACGCCCGCTGGCGCTCGGACAGATCCAGGCTCACCCCGGCGGTGTTCACGGCGCCGATGATCCCCTCGCCGCGCAGGTACGTGACCACCGCGCGGCACGCGTCCACCGCGACGGCTTCCTGGGCTTCGGTGGTGGACGCTCCCAGGTGGGGCGTCGTGAGCACCTTCGGATGGTTGCGCAGCGGGCACTCCGGCGGTGGGGGCTCCGGGTCGAAGACGTCCAGCGCCGCGCCGCCGCAGCGGCCGTCGGCTAACGCCGCCAGCAGGGCGGCCTCATCGATGATTCCGCCGCGCGAGGCGTTGATGATCCGCACGCCCGGCCTGGCCGCGTCGAACGCAGCCGCGTTGATCATTCCTGCGGTGGACTCGTTCTTCGGAACGTGCAGGCTGACGAAGTCGCTCCGGGCCAGCAGTTCGTTCACCGACTCCAGCAGTATGACGTGACCGTCCAGTGCAGTCGGGGTGTTCATGAACGGGTCGTAGGCACACACCTCCATTCCGAAGGCGAGGGCGCGCCGGGCGAGCGTGAGCCCGATGCGTCCGAGCCCGACCACGCCGAGGGTCTTGCCGTGCAGTTCGGTGCCGACGAACCTGCTGCGGTCCCAGCCGCCCGAGGCGATCGCAGCGTGCGCCCACGGTATGTTCCGGGCGAGCGCGATCATCAGGGCGAAGGCGTGCTCGGCCGTCGTGATCGTGCTGGCGGACGCGGTGTTCATGACCGCGATTCCCAAGCGGGTCGCCGTCTCCAGGTCGATGTTGTCCACCCCGACGCCGGCGCGGGCGATCGCCCGCAGCCGCCAGCCGTCGCCGGCGGCGCACCGTACGAGAACGGGGCCCGTCACCTGTACCGCCGAACGGATCACCACCCCGTCGTGCGCCCGCAGGGCATCCGCCAGGTCGTCGCCGGCCAGGCCGGTCCGGGTGGTAACCTCGGTGTCCGGCTGGCCGCCGAGGTACGCGGCTGCCTCGGGGGCGAGGGTGTCGGCGATGAGGATCCGCATCAGGGCCTCCTGGACGGCGGCCGCGGGGGCCGCCGGGCGGTGTGGGTGGGAACCTCTTGGACGGCGGCAACGCCAGCGGCTACACTAGTCGATTCTCAAGAGCTTACCCAGTCTACTTTTTTCGAGCCTTCGCACATGATCGCCGCGGCCCGCAGACAGGAATTGGTCAAGGACTTTCAACGTACCGACAGCGACACCGGTTCGCCCGAAGTGCAGGTTGCCATCCTGACCGAGCGTATCTGGGGACTCACCGAACATCTTCGGACCCACAAGCACGATTTCGCATCGCGTCGCGGCCTGCTGCTCATGGTCGGAAAAAGAGGCCGGTTGCTGAAGTATCTCTCGAACACCAGACGAGAGGACTACCAGGCGTTGATCAAGCGACTCGGCCTTCGTAAGTAAGGTGTTTCGCTTGAGAATGAAATAGACGCGGCCTGCCCGGCAGCAGGTGGCAGTAGGCAAGACACAGTCCGGCGGAGACACTGTTGCTTGCCTTCTGCCTCTGAGGAGTCGGCGGTCGCACGACCATGGCCCGCGCAGCACGTGCGCGGGCGGACTCAGTCATTGAGGACAGAAGACCATGCCAAAAGTATTTGTTGAACGAGAAATCGGCGGCCGCACGCTCAGGTTCGAAACCGGCCAGATCGCCAAGCTGGCCAGCGGGGCGGTCATCGCGACGTACGCGGACACCACCATCCTCGCCTCGGCGATGCGGGCCGATCCGCGGCCGGGGCTGGATTTCTTCCCCCTTCAGTGCGATTACCGCGAGAAGCTCACCGCGTCCGGCAAGTTCCCCGGAGGTTTCCGGAAGCGCGAGGGGCCGCCCAACGAGAAAGAGATCCTCACGATGCGGATGATGGATCGCCCGATCCGTCCGCTGTTTCCCGAGGGGTTCATCGACGAGATTCAGCTTCAGGCGTGGACGATGAGCCACGACGGCCAGAACGACGCGGACGTCCTGGCGTGTACGGCGGCGTCGGCCGCGTTGTGCCTGACGGACGCCCCCTTCCAGGGACCGGTGGCCACGGTCCGTGTCGGCCGGATCGTCACCGACGACGGCGAGCAGTTCGTGCTCAACCCGACGCATGCCCAGATGGAGTTCTCCGACCTGGACATGATCCTGTCGGGGCACGCCGACGGCATCAACATGATCGAGATCGGCGCCGCCGAGGTGCTGGAGGCGGACGTGGTCGCGGCCATCAAGTTCGGCTACGAGGAAGGGATCACCCCGATCCTCGAGATGCAGCGCGAGCTCATGGAGAAGGCCGGCGCCACCGAGAAGAACGTCGGCGAATTGTCCCTGCCCGCCGAGGACGTCGTCGAGAAGGTCCGGACTGAACTCGAACAGGAGCTCACCGCCGCCCGCCAGATTCCCGGCAAGCAGGATCGCATCGACGCGATCGACGCGTTGCGCGAGCGGGCCATAGAGCTGTTCCAGATTCCGGATTCCGGCAGCTACCCCGAATACAAGGCCGTCGAGAAGCAGCGCGCCGACGCCAAGGAGGCCTTCCGCAAGCTGGAGAAGAAGGTCACCCACCGGCTGCTCGCCGAGAAGGGCATCCGCGCCGATGGGCGCGGGCGCACCGAGATCCGCCCCATCGAGATCGAGGTCGGCGTCTTCGCACGCACGCACGGCTCGGCGATGTTCCAGCGCGGCGAGACGCAGTCACTGTGCGTCTGTGCGCTTGGCACCACCCGCAACGAGCAGATCGTCGACGGGCTGATGCCCGAGTACGCCAAGAAGTTCTACCTGCACTACAACTTCCCGCCCTTCTCCGTCGGTGAGGTCAGGCGGATCATGGGGCCCGGTCGCCGCGAGATCGGCCACGGCGCCCTCGCGGAGCGGTCGCTGCTGGCGATCCTCCCGGAACTGGAGGAGTTTCCCTACACGATCCGGATCGTCAGCGACATCACCGAGAGCAACGGCTCCTCGTCGATGGCCTCGGTCTGCGGCGGATGCCTGGCGCTGATGGACGCGGGCGTGCCGATCAAGGCCACCTGTGCGGGAATCTCCGTCGGCCGGTTCACCGATGCCAACGGCAAGGTCACGCACGTCACGGACATCCTCGGCGAGGAAGACTTCTTCGGCGAGATGGACTTCAAGGTCTCCGGCACGAGGGACGGCGTGACCGGCGTGCAGCTGGACCTCAAGGCCCGCGGGCTCCTGGTTGACGAGATCGAGGTGATCTTCGCGCAGGCCCGCACGGGGCGGCTGGAGATCATCGACAAGATGGAATCGGTCCTGCAGGGACCGCGCGAGAACCTGTCGGTATACGCACCGCGCATCTTCACGGTCATGATCGACCCGGAGAAGATCGGCAAGCTCATCGGGCCGGGAGGCAAGACGATCCGCGGCATCCAGGAGCGTACCGGTGCCACGATCGACGTCGAAGAGGACGGCACCGTCTACATCGCGTCCGTTGACAGTGCCGGTGGCGAGCGGGCCAAGGCCGAGGTTGAGGCGCTCGGCGCCGAGATCAAGATCGGGGCCGTCTACGAGGGAACCGTCGTCTCCACCAAGGACTTCGGTGCGTTCGTGGAACTGGTGCCCGGCACCGACGGGATGTGCCACATCTCCGAGCTGGCCGAAGGCTACGTGAAGTCCGTGACCGACGTGGTCAAGGTCGGTGACGTCGTCAAGGTGAAGGTCATCGATGTGGACCAGGCGTCCGGCAAGATCAGGCTGTCGCGCAAGGCAGCCATGAAGGACGACAAGCCGCAGCCGGTCGGGGCGTAGAGACAGGCACGCAAGCCGGGTCACAGGGGGAACGCCTGTGTGGGTCCTGTGGATTCTGATGGGCTTCGTGATCGGCGCGGTGTGCGCCGTGCCGATGCTGCGGGTGCTGCTGCGCCGGGCCGAGCACAGGGCCCGGCTGGCCGAGCGGCGAGCCCGCAACGCCGAGCGGCTGGCGGAGCTGGGCTCGATGACGGCGGGCCTCGCCCACGAGATCAAGAACCCGCTGTCGACGATCGGTCTCAACGCGCAGCTCCTGGCCGAGGGCCTCAACGACGCCGAGCTGCCGCCGCACGAGCGAGTCCGGCTGCTCAACAGGCTCGGTTCGCTGTCGCGCGAGGCCGAGCGGCTCCGCGGCATCCTGACCGACTTCCTGCAGTTCGCCGGGCGCGTCAAGCTCGATGCCCAGCCCAGGGACCTCGCGAGAATCGTCGCCGAGCTGCGCGATTTCTTTCATCCGCAATGCGACAAGCATCACATTGTCATGCGCATGACGCTGCCCGACACCCCGGTGAGGGCGCTGCTGGATGAGAGCCTGTTCAAGCAGGCACTGTTGAACCTCATGATCAATGCCACCCAGGCCATGGTCGACGGCACACCGGACGCCGGTGTGGGCGAGACCCGCGGCGAGCTCATCCTGCGAGTGGACGCAGACGACGAAGAGGCGCGCGTCCACGTCATCGACACCGGCCCCGGCATCGAGGCGGATCGGCTCGAGCAGATCTTTCATCCCTACGTCTCGCACACGGTGGGGGGCACCGGGCTCGGTCTGTCCACGGCCCGGCGGATCATCGAGGAGCACGGCGGCAGGATCACGGTCCACTCCGACGTCGGCCGCGGCAGCGACTTCGTCATTCACCTGCCGAGGAAGGGCCGGAAATAGATCTGTCCCCTTTATTTTTCCCGTTAGAATGCCGCCGTGCCGTCGGTCGGCGGCGGCGCGACGCGTTGCACCTTCTGAAAGGAATCAGAACATGTTGCACGGAATCACGGACGTACGGGTCGGCCTTGTTCTGTCGGCCGGTGTCCTGCTCGCGGCCGGCGGGTGCCAGACACCCAGCCACGAGACCGGCGAACTCTACGGCATGTCCGAGCACTTCGACGGGCACGTGGGACGGCACATGCCGCTGGTCTTCGAGAGGAGCCACGGCGAGCCGTGGGTCGAGGTCACCCTGTGCCAGAATGTCGCGGAACACCGGCCCGAGGTCGCGCCGTACAACATCCACGTGACGATCCTGTCGTCCAGGGACATCTACGACCTGCAGGACAACCGGCTCGAGTTCATCGCCGACGGCGCGCGGATCTCGCTGGCACGCGCCGGCGCGTACGAGTCCGATCCGAAGCAGCATTCGGCCAACTATCCCATCAACGTCAAGGACCTCGCGACGCTCGCCGGCGCAGCCGAGGTCAGGATCCGGGTCAACGCGACGGACATACACCTCGATCGGACGTTCGATCCGGCCCATCTCGCGGCCCTCGACGAGTTCTACGTCGTGGCCGTCGAAGGGGGCACGGCTCCCAGGCACGCCGGCGTCAACGACTAGCCCCGCGGCCGAGTAGCGGGGCTCGCACCGTGAGGCATGACCCGCGCCGCGATGTTGGAACAGTTCCGTGCACACGACGCCTTGTTGTGGTGGCTGGCGGCCGGCTCGGCGGTCACCTTCGTCGGTACGTTGATCGTGGTGCCGATCCTCGTCATCCGGATTCCGGAGGATTATTTCCTTCCCAGGAAGCGTCACCGGAGCCACTGGCGCACGTTGCACCCGGTGCCGGGCGTGGCGCTGCTCGTCGCCAAGAACGCGTGCGGCGTCTTCTTCGTCCTCGCGGGAGTCGCGATGCTCGTCCTGCCGGGCCAGGGGATCCTGACCATCCTCGTCGGGATCATGCTCCTGAACTTTCCCGGCAAGTACCGGCTCGAGCGCCGCATCGCGCGACTACGACCGGTCTCTCGCTCGATCAACTGGCTGCGGGGTCATGCCGGACGTCCGCCGCTTCGGGTTCCGTCGGAGAGCGGCGATATCGATGCATGACCTTCCCCACCCAACGTTGCCTGGTGCCGGCGCGCTGCCGCGGAGCGACGCCGAACCACGGCCGAGCGGGAGAAAATAGACCGGGACTAATTTCCAGCCGGTCGCCTACTGCAACGCCGCGACGGCAGTCTGGAAATTAGTCCCGGTCTATTTTCTCCCGCTCAACCGTGCCACACCAATTTTACACGGACGTGACAGGCGACCCCTCGCGACAATTGTCTGATCTTTCGGAGACTCTCCCGGAGACAGCGGCCCGCGTCGGGCCATCTACCGGAAGAGACCAACCCTGCCCACTCCGGAGGATCCATCCATGACAC
>JADFOJ010000001.1 GCA_022562915.1 Planctomycetota bacterium
AGCCCGGCCCGATTCCGTGAGGAGTCCGAGCACATCCTCGTGCACGGGCAGGCGCCCATCGACATCACCGATCGGGAAGATGGGGCCGTAGGCATCGCGACCGTTCCGCAAGTCGAGGTCGAGATCCAGGGCGAGCCTCTCCACGAGAACAGTCGTCCCTGGATGGGCGGCTTTCCACTGGCCCCAGGTCGTCGTGACGACACCGGCCTGTCCGAGGACGATGCCACGTTTCGCGAGCGGTCCCGTCACGGCGTTGCCGCGGAACGTGTCAAAGACGGAGAAGGTGTTGAGGTCGTACATGACCTTGTTCGATCGAATCAGCAACCCGGAGGTTCGTAGAACCGGACGTTCGACCCCCTCCGGCATCTCGTCGGTGAAGTAGGCCTGAGCCGAACCGCACAACGTGCAATAGGGAATGCCGAGGTCGCGACCGCCGAGCGTGTCGTTCACCATCTCGCGCACGTCCATGATCCGGCGCGGATAGGCCCTGGATTCTCCGCCCACGACGACTCCGAACACGATGTCGTCATCGTCGAGCCAACCGGCGCCCTCCACGAACGTGACCTCGGGGTTGTCCACGGCGGGAATACAGTTGCACGGCTCATCCGTGGTTCCGAATGCGCGGTCGTCGATCCCGACGCCACCCCAGGTCACGTGGCGCCAGTCGAGATCGCCGGGTTGGAAGATCCGCTCCCATTGGGGAACGATGAGGGTGTAGATGCCGCGCTTCACCTCCAGGTAACCGGGAGGTGCAGCCACATCCCACGCGATGAGGTGATCCGTGATCGAACGCCAGGAATTGCCGACGTCGATGTCCAGCCCCATGAGCTCGACCGCCGCCGTCGAGAGGAACGCGTTCAGCCCCGGATCCGTGGTGAATCGCATGAGGTCGGAGAGGATCCAGGCCACTCGCACATCGCCCGACTCACCGATCACCAGCAGGGCATCGAGCTGCGCTTCGTCCCACTCGCTTGTTCGCACCCTCGGACCGAAGGCGGTTTCGATCGCGTCGGAGACTTCCGGGGCGAGCGGTCCAGTCGGCACGTCGGGCGCCAGACCGAATGGAGCGTCTTCCCTACGCGCAGGGCTCGTCCGCCCGGTCGACCCGGAAACCTCGTCGTCCCGTGACGCTCGTGAGCGCCCCTCGATCGCCGTGGTCCGCGGTTCGTCGGGATCGGAGGCATGGCACGCGACCGTTCCGAGGATGATCCAGGCGCACAATCCCGCCGTCATGCGTGTTTTGCTGGTCATAGTCGCCATGGAGTCGGATCGTCGCCGGTGCGGCAGGTGCTCCCTATTCAACTTTCGAACGGCGTGACGAGTCGTCGATCCGATGTACACGACGGTCACGATCGCATTCTAACGAGGCTTCGCCTCAGATCGCCGAGCGTGGTCGTCGTCATTCCTCCAACGAGAAACGCCACAGTTTCAATCAACCGAGTCCGGCGCAAGGCCGAAGACCAGAAACCATTCCCGGGGCAGGAAATCAAAACGGCTGAGCAGACTGAAACCGGCAGCTTTCATTTCCGCGATGATTTGGGCTTCCGGCAACCGATCCTGACGCGGCGGCCCGGTCCCTCCGGTCTCCGGACGGTATTCCAGGATGGCGACGCGCCCGTTCTTCTTGAGGACATCGCGGACCTTCCGCATGTACGCCGGGCGTTCGTCGATCTCCTTGTACACGCTGGAGAGAAAGACCCAATCACACGATGCCGGCGGCAGGTTGGGATCATGGAACCCACCATGGATGACGGTGACATTGGTCAGACCGCGTTTCGCAACCCGTTTCCGTAACGCCTTGATCATGGCCGGCTGCACATCCGTCGCGTACACGAGGCCGGTGGGTCCGACGCGGCCGGCCAGTTTCTCGCTGAAGTAGCCTCCTCCGGCTCCGATGTCGGCAATCACGTCGCCCTCAACCAGTTCCAGGGCGTCAAGAACGTCATCGGGCCTCTGCCAACGATCGCGCCTGGGTGATTCGAGATACCACAGGTAGTGCGGGTTGAACACCCGGTGGCCTTCGTAATCCCTCGTCGTCGACATGCAGCCGGCGGTGACGAGAAGAACTGCACAAAGCAGCAAGCCGTTGAGCCGATACAATCTCAAATTGAACACACCGTCTCTCAAGATTACGACGTCAAGCGGTCCAGCGGCACCGGACAAGCGAACAAGCCATCTGAGTCTATCGCTCCCCCACCGCTGCCGGCAGCTTCTCGACAGGCCAACAAAGCTGCCATATTCTCACGTGCGGGCTCGCCTGAGTCTTTGTAGCCGATAGCGCAGTCTGGACCGCTGGCACGTGGTCAGGTTCACGCAGCCACTGCCCAACCGCGAAGGCACTGATGCGCTTGAGGCGCAGTCTGTTTCTTGCGGCATACTTGCTGCGCGTACCGATCGCGGCTGGCGGAACCCTCTGAACCGCAGCAGGTTGCCTCTCCCGCGCAAACAGTTTGCCAATCGTCAACGTCGACGGTTCGAATCCGTTCACCCGCTTTCGACGTAAACCACGTCGACACTCGAAGTACGGGTGACCCGCCAAGATCGGCGGTGCGGCTCGGGACGCGACACTGCACGGCGTCAACACCGCGCACAGCGTTCAATGAGACCGCACCATGCCGAAACGAACCCCGTCCTACCGTCTGCGCAAGGGCCACGGCCAGGCCATCGTACCAACGGCGCCCTGGGCAACCTGGCCCCGAGGCGAGACGATCTTGGACAGGCACTTTGCCTTCCTGCCCTCGCCCGACACCTTTCGAAGTGCTGCGGGCCCGCACGTGCGCTCGACGGCAGCAACGCGAGTGCAGGGTGACGATCGGCGAGGTGCTGGAGCGGAGTCAGGTGCCTTTACCGGCGACCTGGCGCTCGAGCCTCTCGATCCATTCCTCGATCTGCAGCAGCTCGTGGATGATGATGATGTGGGTCTTCCTGGCGTCGATCCCCACCGGGCTGTCGTCGCTGGTGATCAGCTCTTCGATATCGCCGTAGTCAGATGCGGGAACCTCTGGATCCATCGGGGCGACGGTACCGGAGATCCTCCTCACCTGCCGGAGGATCGCCGATGACTTGCCGAGCGGTTTCCTTCACGCCAAGGTGCCCGGTCGTTCAGCCCGGAGATCCCGGTTCTCGCCCCGCGCACTGGGGACAGGGACACAGTGCTCGCAGCATCTTCCAGGAATAGAGGCCGGTGGAGTGCCCGTCGGACCAGTTGATCCGCAGCGCATAGTTCCCCACCAGTTGCATGTCGCCGATCGTGATGTCCTCGGCGATGGACGCGATATCGAGCGTCCGAACGCCGGTCAACTCGTCGACACATCCTGCGCAGGGACACTCTCCTCGCAGTGTTCGGTACGGATACCGGCCGATGTGACCTTCTTCCCAGGTGATCTCCAGGGATCGCTGTTCCGTCACGGCCTTGACATCTTCGGGTGACCGAACCATCAACTACACTCCTTCGGTGGATGCGCCGGGTAGCCCGGCAAGGAAGTCAGTCGAGTATCCTCGACCGGACCGCCGACGGTGAAGTGGTAGATCGTCTGGTATCGCCGGTCGGTCAGGCCCAGGATCTCGTGGGTGGCATCGTCGAAGAAACACCCGATGCCGGTGGCGCCGACACCGGCGGCTTCCGCTTCCAGGTAAAGCACCTGACCGATGGCGCCGGCTTCCCAGTGCAGCCTGCGATAGAACCAGGCGCCGTGCGCGGACAGGCGCGGCTCGAACTCGCCGAGCATCGCCACGGCAAACGCTCCGTCAGCGGCGATCTCCTGATGGCAGGAACTCATCCGTGCCGCCTGCCGACAGTCGGTTTCGCGCAGCCGGTAGAGGTGCATGCCTGCCGGGCACGCCGCCGGCCGGCGCCACTCAAAACGCCTCGTGATCGCTGCCCGCAGGTCGCCCGTCCGAGCCGGGTCCCGGACCAGCAGATACAGCCCCGGCGCCAACGACGTCACGCGGTGTACGAACAGCAACAGGTGCACCGAGGGTCTCCAGGGAAGGGCCGTGAAGGGAACGGCTCCGGGCAGCACCCTCTGGAGCATCCGGTAGAACGCCCCGCGGTCGAGAGCGGTCTTGCCGTCAAGAGCCACGGCGCTGCGGCGCTGGCGAATGATCTGCCGGGCGGAGAGTGTGCGATCCGGCAGGTCGATCTCGCGGCCGGGAGGCGCCAATTGGGTCCAGAACTCCTTGTCGGGCGCTTTCGGCTTCAGCGTTGCCTGCGAGACGGTGTCGATGATCGGCCACTCGCGGTGATCGGCGCTGAGACGGTTGGGGCTGCCATGCCAGTGACCGTCTCCAATGTCCTCCAACAGATCGTGCGAGGGCTCGTAGGCACGTTGGCAATCGAGCGTGAACGGCTTGGGCGCCTTGGGATAGACGACCAGAAGACACTCCGGATGTTCCGCCTCGATGCCTTGTTGCCGGTGGACCCCAAGAAGTCTCTCCAGAAGATCGTCGGTCATCGTCTCCAGGAGACGCGTTTCCCATCCCAGCACCGCGGCTGCCAGGGCGACCGCCGCGATCGCATGTCCCAGGTCATGCTGGCAGTAGCGGAACGCGCGCTCGCCGTACTTCCATGACTCGCGCCAGTAAATGGAAGTGAGCCCCACGAGAACCGCTCGTGGCGGAAGACCACGGGTCACACCGTGCCAGAGCTGTTCCGTCAGTTCGCTGCGCACCTCGAGGGCGTGCGTGAGGGGACAGTAGTGATAGACGGCGGGGCGATCGTGAAGGCCGGGGATGGCGCCGCAGATGATGTATCCCTCGGTCGGATGCAGATCACCGCTGGACGGGTTGACGCGCAGTGACCAACGTGAACCGCGATACTCCTTCCATGCGGAGAGAGAGAGGCTGTCATACAAGAGCTGGGAGAGGCTTTGCCGGTCGGGCACCCGCACGGGTCCGCCGGGCACCGGACGAAACAGCTCGTCGTAGCGTGGTCGCTGGGCTGTTTCCGGTGGCAGGTGGTCCAGACGAACGCGCTTTGCGCCGCTGTACTGGCGGAACGGATTCGGTTGGTTGGGCCAGTCCATGTAGCCTGGTGATGGTGCGTAGCGGTGCTGGTGGTGCTTGGTGCGCTGGTGGTACTCCAAGGCAGCTTCCAGCCCGCCCGGAGCGGCCCAGGGGTGCTCGGACGGGGGCCTGGTACTTCCGGACGTTGACAATCTGCGAGTTCCCTGTGATCCGCGGGGTCAGCGAATGGTACGCGGTTGGTGATGCCTTGCAGCCTCCGGTCGTTGCGAACGGGCCGATCAACGGGGTCTCTCGCGTTCTCCGCCCGTTTCGATCATACTGCTCTTGCGTGCGCATGAGATTATCGCGCCGTCATCGTTGATCAGAGGCAACACACACGGAGGTCCGTATGGATTCTGAACTGGCCAACAAAGAGTGCGTGCCCTGTCGAGGCGGCACACCCCCGCTTTCCGGCGACGAGGTCAAAGATCTACTGCGAGAACTGGACGGGTGGACCGTCGAGCAGGAGTATCACCTTACCAGGGCGTTCACGTTGCCGGACTTTGCGAAGTCCCTGGCCTTCGTCAACCGGATCGGGGGAATCGCCGAGCAGCAGAACCATCACCCCGACATCTACCTGGCCTGGGGCAAAGTGCGTGTGGACGTGTGGACGCACAAGATCAAGGGTCTGACCGAGAGCGACTTCATCTTCGCGGCGAAGGTCGATGCTGCGATCACGGAGCCCTGACGGGAGGAGGCTCGCCTGGTGCAACGGCGGCGGCCTGCTGCGTAAGGGCGAGCACACCGAGTGTTTACCTCCCCTTTCTGGATCCGGAACGCTCCGCTTGGGCGCCTCGCCACCTCGACGCGACCGGCGCCGGACGAGTGGCTCCGCGACGACCTTGCGGCGTGGAAGGACGAGGGTGCGGACATCGTGGTCTCGCTTCTCTCGGATCGCGAGGTGCAACGCCTTGGTCTCGACGCCGAGCAGGAGCACTGCCGGGAACTCGGCATCGAGTTCCGTCTCTTGCCGATCACGGATCGCGGCATACCGGATTCCGTCGATACGTTCCGTGAGCTGATCAATCAGCTTCATGAAGAGTCCACACGGAACCGCGGCATCGTCGCCCATTGCTATGCCGGCATCGGGCGCTCGACGCTCGTCGCCGCCTCGTTGCTGGTGCGGGCGGGCGTGGAGCTCGACGAGGCACTTCGGCGGATCTCGGACGCGCGCGGCTTCGAGGTTCCCGATACCGCGGATCAGCGGGACTGGCTTCAGTCCCTCGTGGCTTCACTGTAGAGGTCCGGTCCGGCTCTTCGGCTCCGCCTTGAGGTACGGGCGATCCGGGGCGTCGAGATGCTGAGTTCCGAGGCAATGATCATTTTGGGCCACGATCCGTGAGACGAGCGTGGCAGACTCGACGCCTCATGCCCGAACCACGCGGACTTCTCCTGGCGAGACTGGTTGCCACACTGGCCGTCGCGTTCTCCGGCAGGCCCGTCGTCGCGGTCGAGTCCTGCTCACCGGGCGACCTCGATCTCGACGGGTTCGTCGGCATCGTCGACATGCTGGCGATGCTCGGCCGCGGCACTCAACGCGAGGTCACGGGCACGCGCCCCAGTGGGCCAGCAACTCCAGGAAGTCGGTGATGGTCACGCTGCCGTCGCCGTCGAAGTCAGGGGGGTCGGGGGTAGGGACGGGGCCCCAGGCGGCCAACAGCACGAGGAAGTCGTTGATGCCGACGTCGCCGGTGTTGTCGAGATCCCACGGGCAGGAGACTCCGGCAGCGAGTTGCATCGCCTCGACCGCAATCGGGCTGATCAGCGTGCCCAGTTCCTGCCACGTGACCGGGTCGATCCGGTGGATCGTCCCGTTGCTTTCGCTGAGCAGCAGGTCATCGCCATCCCGCACCATCGCGGAGATGGCGAACGGCAGAAACCCCTCGTCCATAAGGAGACCGGTCGCCAGGTCATACCGGACGTACTGCCCGAACCCGTCGGCGGCGTAGAGCGACTCGGCATCGCTCGCCATCCCCTGCGCCGGTCCGGAGCAGCCGCAGCCGAAGTACTCGAAGTTCCCCGCAACGGCGTCACCTTTGAACACGATTCCCTCCAGCGCGGAGGAGACGAACAGGTCGTTCCCCAGCACCAGCATCGCCTCGATGCCCTCCGGACCCACCAGCGTCGATTCGACCACGCCCGTCGACGGGTCGATGCGGTGGATGTTGCCGGAGACTTCGCTGACGAGCAGGTCGCCGTCGTGCATGACCATGGCGGTGATGCTGTCCGGCGCGAAGAAGAGGTTCAGGAACTCGCCGGTGGTGAGGTCGAACGTGATGATGCCCCCGATGTTGTCGCCGGCGTATATGTACGAGTCGTCCATCGCCAGGGCCTGGATCGAGCCGAGGCACGCCCCCGCGAGCGGTTGAAACCCTCCAGTCTCCGAGTCGCCGACGTAGACCTCGCCGATTGTCCCGGCGAGGTAGAGGTCGGTCGCGCCGACGGGTCCGACGAATGTTACCGCGCTGCCGAGCGCGATCAGGGCCAGAGCGGTCGTCCGTCTCGAATGTGAGGTGCGCATGGTCGAGCTCCTTTTCGGGGGTTTTCGCGGGCGCGCCATCGTGCCGGAGTTGGTCGCTGCGCTCATTCTAACGCGCCTGACAGGCCGGCAGTTCTGCGATCATGAAGAGCAATCCGTGGACCGGCTCCGTCCGGCCTCTACACCTGTCAGGCGCATTCGCGTCACTGTCGGGATCAACGATCTCGACGATTCTCGCGGATCCGCCAAGGAGCAGCAGTCGTGCGTCTCGCCCCAGGATTCGCTGAACTCGTCGCGGTGGCTACAGGCGTGAACGCGACGCGACCGGGACGGGATCGCCCCGCCTTCGCGGCTCCCGCGTGATCCGGAGAACGGCCTTGACGATCTCGTCGGTGTCCATACGTGCCGGAAGCGCCGCCCACCGTCCGGTGCGCTCGTTGTCGAACGTCAGAATACCGGCGTGATTGGTCCTGTCGGCGTCGAGGATCGGGTCCGGATCAAAGACGCCGAGCTTGTGGCGCAGCTCGTCGATCTCGTCGAACTGCCCCGTCAGGTAGACCCAGCCCGGCCCGGCCCCGAAATCGTCGGCGTACGCCTTGAGCACCTCCGGCGTGTCGACCTCCGGATCCAGGGTGATCGACAGAATCAGAATATCGGTGCCGACACGGTCGGCCAACTGTTCCTGAATCTTCACGAGCGCACGGGTGGTGGGTGGGCACTTGCCCGTGCACTGGGTGTACATGAAGTTGATCAACACGACCCGGTCCTTGACCAGGTCGTCGTAGAAGCGGACCGGCTTGCCGTCCTGCGTGTAGAGCAGGATGTTGGGAAGATTCCTTCTCATGTGCTCCCTGGCCCGACGGGTGTAGGCACTCTCACGGCCCTGCCCATCCGGCCCCGCCTCCGTAAACCCGCGGGCCGCGCTCACGGGGCGCCGCTGGGACCCGGCACAGCCGGCCACCAACAGGGCGGGAATGCCGAGCATGACCGCCCGGCGAGCAGGCGAGTGACGCCGTGCATCATTCGTACACATGGAAGACTCCCATCATCCGCATGTCTTCGTGTTCGATGTTGTGGCAGTGAAAGACGAACCTGCCGGGGAACGTCCGAAACTTCATGAAGACCTCGGCGACCTCGTCGGGTCCCAGCAGGACCGTGTCTTTCTTGGCCGCGTCCTGGGGCTCCAGTGGACGCTCCTTGAGGCTCTGAATCTGGTGGGCTTCAAGGTGAATGTGAATGGGATGAACCCACCCTCCCGAATCGTTCTCGAGGATCCAGCGCTCGGCCGTGCCGAGATCGGGGTCCGCGTCATCGCGGTCGGGGTCGAAGAATCGCTCGTTGATCGTCCAGGCGCCGTCCTCGCGGTCGAAGACGAAATGTCTCGTCCGGACAATCTCAGCCGCGGTGATCGGGGTATGGGGGCGCAGCGGGTCGCCCGGCTCGATGGTGGCGTCACCGTTGAAGCCGCCTGGGTTCGCAGCCTTGGGGAAGGGTTGCGACGACGGGTTGCCGATGGTCGGGCCCACGATGAACTTCATCAGGGGCGTACCAGGCGGCGGCGCAAGCATGGCGATCGCCGGCTCAGTGTGCGTCACGGCGTGGCGGCCGATGACTCGAGCGGTCATCCGAACATCGGCAACACGAACAGCACGTAGACGAGGGCGATGGCCAGTTGCATCAGGGCGAACACCAGCGCCTTGGCCACGAAGCCGGCGAACGACAGGTGCAGGCCGTGCTTGTGGATGATCGTCACCGCGACCAGCGTCGAGGCGGACCCGATCGGCGTGATGTTGCCGCCGAGGTTGGCGCCGAAGATGACCGCCCACCACAGGATCGAGTCGCCCGGCGTGTCGAGCGCGGCGAGGATCTTGGCGAGCATGGCGGCGAGGGGGATGTTGTCCGTCACCGAGCTGGCCGCCGCGGCGGCGACCAGGATTGCCCCGGGGCCCGCCACGTCGCCGAGCGCGATGAGCTGTTCGAGGCCCCGGCCGATCAACGCGAGCACCTCGGCGTGCTCCATGACGCTGATGACCGCGAACAGCGCCGCGAAGAAACCCAGCAGGTCCCAGTCGATCGCCCGGTAGAAGGTGTTCACCTCGTGCTTGTAGCGGATGAGCATGACCGCGGCGTACGACAGCGCCACGAACGCCATGCCCAGCTCGTGGACAAAGGGGAGCACCGAGGTAGTTGCGATCGTCAGAATGAAGCACACCAGCATCACCGCCGAGAACCAGAAGAACCCGCGGCTCTCGATCGAGTCGTTCTCGTCGAATCCAGAGACCAGGAAGGCGGCCTGGTCGCGCTCGTGGGTGCTCTGCAGCGGGCGCACGCCGAAGATCCGCCCGCCGAGCCAGATCGTCGCCGCGGTGGCGACCACCACGTACGGGCCCGCCTTGATGAAGAACTCCACGAAGCTGATGCCGGCGGTCGTCCCGACGATGATGTTCGGCACCGAGCTGATCAGCGTGAGCAGGCCGCCGACGTTGGTGAGCAGCCCCTCGATGAGCAGGAACCCCAGGAGCAGTTCGTCACGGCGAAGCTTGCGGAGCGAGACCACCGTCAGCGACCCGACGATGATCATCGCGGTGACGTTGTTGAGCACCGCTGAGAAGATCACGGTCATGACGCCGTAGATCCATAGCAGCTTCGCCGGATCGCCCCGGCTCGCCTTGGTGAGGCGGATGGCGATCCACGAGAACAGCCCGCTGCGCGCGATGACGTCGACAAACAGCGATGAGCCGAGGATGATCCCGATCACGCCCCAGTCAATCGCCGAGATGAAGACCGGGATCCGCACGTTGTGACCGTCGGGCAGCACGACCAGCACCGGGTCGAACGGCATGGGCAGCAGCCACGCCCCCAGCAGCAGGGTCACCATCGCGAACATCCCGACGATCAGCGACTTCTTCGCGTGCAGGATCTCCTCGAAGGCCAGGCACACGATCATCGCCACCAGGACGGCGGCAAAGAACAGCGTCGTGCCCATCGGCACGGCGGTGCTCTGTTCGGCGGTCGCGGTCAACAGTGTCATGCCAGGTACTTCGTGCCTTCTTCCATCACAACAGCAACAACGGGATGTCTCGCAACTCGACGCACAGCGGATAGGCCAGGCCGTGCATGGCCAGTTGATCGTTATCCTTGGTGTTCAGCATGAGCAGGTCGACCTGGCGCTGCTCGACGAGCCGGCGGTACTCCGAGAGCCGCCGGCCGATCGCGACGACGGCCTCGACCTCGAGGTCCACGCCCGCCTCGGCGAGACCGCGGCGGCACGACTCGATGTAGTCGGCGGGTTCCCTGAGCAGTTGCCGGCGGATCTTCTCCCGCGCGACGTCGGTGTCCAGTTCGGGGATCCGGGAGATCACCCCGAGGTATCGCTCGAAGGTCGATTCGTCCTCGACGTGGGCGAGGATCAGCCGGCCGCCCGGCGCGGTGAACCGCGCGGCCCGGTTGACCAGCGCGTGATCGCCGGTCAGGTGATCGGTGATCGCCATGACCATGTCGGTGTCCTGCAGCGCGTGGGCGGCGTGCTCGGCGTCCGGGTGGGGCAGGACAAGGATCGGGTGCGCCGTCGCCTGCGTGAGGACCTCGACGTACTCGCCGAGGGTGAACGGATCCTGCCACTGGCTCGTGTGCAGGTGCCGGTAGGTGCAGACCAGGTCGGGTTGCGCCGCATCGACGACGCCCAGCAGGTCGCCGACGGTCTCGAACTCGCCGCCGGTAGTCACGGTGACCCTTGGCTCGGTGAGCACGCTCAGAAAGCCGCGGACGGTGTCGGCGAACCGGTTCGCATCGGCATCCGGAAGGTCGGTCACCACGAGCATCGACTCAACCTCGACGGGCTGATACACGAAGACCGCCTTGTCGGCCGACCGAAAGAAACTCTCGAACTGATCGATGTCCGTCATGAAAAGGGAGCGGTGCTGCTCACTTGCGCGGCTTCCGCTTCTTGTATGAATGCCGAGGGGAGACGGTCTTGGTCGAGCCCTTGGTTTTCGCCTTCTCGCGTGTACCCGGCTCGGTGCCGACCGGTGGCGTCGGGTTCGCTCCCCCGCGAGCGAATGGTTCCTTGACACCCCTGCTCCCTGGTTTTCGTTCGGTTGACATTGTCCTGTTTCCTTACCGGCGGTCTGGTGTGGCTGACGTATGCCCGGAACGCCTCCGCCGTACGGTTGGCCCGCACGTGGGCTCGACGGCAGCGACTCGATTGCAGGGTGACGATAGGCGATCTGCGGGAGCGGAGTCAGGTACCTTCGCCGGCGGCCAGGCGCTCGAGCCTTTCGAGCCGTTGCTCGATCTGAAGCAGCTTGTGGATGATGATGACGTGGGTCTTCCTGGCGTCGATCCCCACGGGGCTGTCTTCGCTGACGATCAGCTCTTCGATCTCACTGTAGTCCGATGGGGAAATCTCCGGATCCATGTGGGCAACGATACCAGAGATGCTCACGGGCTGCCGGAGAACGCTCCGTTCGAGCGACATCGGCCGTAGTGCGACGCCCGCCCACGGGCGAACTCGTCCGCCTGCGGCGGACTCGTTCGACCGTGCCACCCTGCGCCGGCGACTCCGGGATGGCACGGTTGACGACGCGCAGTCCTCCTGCGGCGGATCGGCCGTGGTTGGGCGCCGCTCCACGGCCGAACTCGCTTTGCGAGTTCAACCGTGCCACACCATGCGCTCGGATGGCACGGTTGACGACGCGCAGTCCTCCTGCGGCGGATCGGCCGTGGTTGGGCGCCGCTCCACGGCCGAACTCGCTTCGCGAGTTCAACCGTGCCACACCACGCGCTCGGGTGGCACGGTCGACGGAGTCCGCCGGAGGCGGACAACGTCGCCCGTGACGCGACGCCCGAGAGCGGGCACCGCGCCAAGAAGTTCGTCCCGAAAAATGGGCCGGCCGGCCGGCGACCTGCTCGGGCGCGATGTACGCAGGTGTCCCCGTCCGGACCGAACGGTTTCCGCCCTTGACCGGTTCAGGGAGGACCAGATACCCAGAATGATGTTGAAGAAACCCTATCCCGACCGCGACTAGTAACGTACAATATGTACACTTTGTACGCCTCGGTCGCGATTTGGGCCGATGTACCGCTTGGCAACCCGGGAGCAACAGCCATGGCCACGATTCCTGCGAGTATCCCCGTTGGGCAGCTTCGGGGACACCTCTCCGACGTCACTGATGAGGTCGCGCGAGGGCGGCGCTTCGTCGTGACTCGCAACAACAAGCCTCGCATGGCACTCGTGCCGATCGCCGACCTTGAGCTTCTGAAGGCGATCGAGGACTCGGCGGATCTCAAGGCCATCAGAAAGCGTGCCAAAGAGCCGACTACCCCTTGGGATGACGTAAAGTCGAAGCTTGGCCTCTAAGCGACCGAAGAAGCGCCCACGCAAGAAGACCGGTAGTCCAGCTCGATCAAAGCGGTACGACATTGAGGTAAAGCGGTCAGCTGAGAGGGAACTCACAAAGCTCGCTGCGGATGTCCAACAGCGGATCACCGCCGCGATCGACAGACTGAGAACCTCGCCGCGGCCACGACACTCAGAAAAGCTGGAAGGCGCAGACGATCGGCGACGGATCCGAGTCGGCGACTGGCGAGTCGTCTACACGATCATGAAATCCGTCCTGGTCATCCAGATCATTCGGATTCGACATCGCCGCGACGTCTATCGGCGGTAGAGCGTCCCCGGTCCATATGTAACGCTCTGCGTGGGCTGCATCCACGCGCAGCGGCGTCGGCCGTGGTTGGGCATCGCTCCACGCCACGCGCTCGGGTGGCACGGTCGCCGGAGTCCGCCGGAGGCGGACGAAGTCGCCCGTGGTGCGACGCCCGCCCACGGGCGAACTCGTCCGCCTGCGGCGGACTCGCTCGACCGTGCCACCCGGAGCGTTCGTGATGCGCACGGCCCCGGCGTTACGGATGCCGCTTCCGGATCAGCTCCCGCAGGGCGACCTGGTCCGGGGCGAGCAATGCCTTGATGCACTCGGCGTTGACGTCGGCGACGATGATGTCGCCGACCTCGTCGTGGACGTCGCTGAAGATGCCGTGGGCCTTCATCTTCTGCGTCTGGTAGTGGTTGTCCTCGGTCGGGCTCACGTAGTGCACCGAGACGGTCTTGTAGCGGTGGATCAGGTACAGGTGGATCAACGTCATCAGGCGCTTCTTGCGCAGGGCCGTATCGAACGTGTTCTGGTCGCGAATCGAGAGGATCGTCCTTGCCCGCCGGTCCTTGATCGAGTCGAAGATGACGTTGGCGAGTGTTTCGTTCGCGTCGTTGAGGACTTGTAATTCCAGCAGGTCGGATCCCGCCGTGTGCGGCCGCAGGGCGACGCGCAGGGGGCGCGGGATGTTGTAATGCGCCGTCCAGAATTCGAGCCAGCCCTCCAGGAGTTTCGGCGGCACCTCGGTCTGGACCAGGTGCTGGGCGTGCGTCGAGCCCTTGCCCATCGCCTGGGTGGTCGCGGTGCGACCGGAGACCGCCATCAACGCGGCGTCGGCGCGCGGTCCGCCCACGAGCGCCTGCGGCGTCCGGTAGGGCGAGTCGAGCAACCTGAACTTCCGCTGGAGCCGCGCCAGCGCCAGCATGCCGTCCTGCCGCAGTGCCGTCGCGAACTCCTCGGCGGCGAGGCCGTCGATCTGGTGACCACCGTACGTAATGAAATTGAAGACGTACCCCAGCGTGCCGAGCTGCTGGGGAAAGTCCCGGATCTCCTCGTCGCTCATGCCGGTCGTGTCCCAGTTGAACGACGGCGAGAGGTTGTAGGCGAGCAGCTTGCCGGGGAACTCGTCGTGGATCGCCTCGGCGAACTTCGCGGCGTCCGCCAGGTTGGCGGTCTTCGTCTCCATCCAGAGAATATCCGCGAACGGCGCCGCCGCCAGCGACTTGGAGATCGCGTAGTCGATGCCGCTCTCTATCTGGTAATAGCCCTCGGGCGTCTTGGCGAGTTCGCAATCCCAGGTGACGTTCACGCCCATCGCCCCGGCCTTCCCGCGCGCGTCGTGCAACGATGCCCGGGTGGCGAAGGCCAGCCACTCGTCAACGGTCATATCGACGCTCTCACCCTCGTCGCGGCGGAACTCGATGACGTCGGCGACGGCCTGGGCGTAGGTCTTGAGGCCGGCCTCGGCCTGCCACGCCTCGAGATAGCGCGTGGTGATCGCGTCCAGTACCGGGTCGACGCTCGATTCGCCGTTTCGTGTGAGAGCCGTCACGCCATCGGCCAGGAGCGACCCCAGACCGGCCCGGTCGAGCCACGCCGACGCGTCGAGGTACTCGGTGTCGGAGACGGCGAAGACCAGGTGCCCGCGAACGTCATCGACGCCGGCATCGAAGAAGCGCTTCAAGATCGCGAGGTACCCGATCTTGTAGCTCGGCAGCTCGATGCTGGTGGCCCCCAGAATGAAGGGTTGATCTCGCTCGTCGCCGCGCCCCTCCAGGAACGTGGCCGACTCCGCATCGGTCCGCGCCACGACGATGCCGGGCACCCGCATGACGTCCAGTTGGAAGCGGGCCGCGTTGAGCCGGCTGATCTGCTCGTACTGGCTGACGAGCACCTTGCCGCCCTGGTGGCCGCACTTCTTGGCCCCGGGCTTCTGGTCCTCGATGTGATACCCCGGCACGCCGACCTCGACGAACCTCCGGATGAGACTCCTGACATGTGCCTCACCGCCGTGACCCGTATCCGCGTCGGCAATGACAAACGGCCGGTAGTCGATCTCCGGTGACTCACCGCGCTGCTGCTCGGTCATCCGGGCGCGGGCGAAGCGCTGGTTGCGATCCGCCGTCACCAGGGCACGGACCAGCGGCGCGGCCTCGTCGGGGACCTGGCTGAGCGGATAGCTCGCCAGGTCCGGCCCCGGATCCTCGCTCAACGAACCCTTTGCAGAAGTAGCCCAGCCTCCAAGATAGATCGCCTCGATGCCCGCCCGCTTCATGGCGACTGCCTGGCCGGGCGAGTAGGGACCGAAGGTCGTGATCGCCCGCCCCAGCGCAGACAGTTCCTGCAACCGGGCGTAGAACCCCTCGGCGGCCGTCCTGGCCACCGTGAAATCACTGTCGAAGGTGCCCCGTTGCTCGACGACCTGACGCGCCGCGTACGGCCGGAGGAGTCCATCGAAACGCGCGCTCGCCATCCACTGGGCGGTCTCGGTAACCTCCTGCTCGAAGGACTTCATGGCGCGGACCTCTCGAAGTTGAGGTTCTCCGTGATCCTGGTGCCGTCGGCATTGAACGCCTCCAGGAACCGCTGTATGCGTTGCCGGGCGACGGCACGATCGTGGTTGTCGAGGTTGATGTTCAGCAGATCGATGTACCACGGCAGCTTGGCATCGGCGGTGACGTATGTCTCGACGATCTCCCGGACGATGGGAAGGGTGGTCGTCTTGGAATCGTCATGGACGTTGCGGTCGCCGGCGGCGAGCAGTTTCTCGTACTCCTCGTCCAGGAGTCGCTGAAACAGTTCGGGGGTAAAGGGATCGCCCACGTCCATGCTTGTCGCCGCGTCGGGCTCGGTGAGAGCTGCGGCCTTGTGGAGCCACTCCCAGAGAATGCTCAGCCGGATCTCGCCGGTGGCCATGTCCTCCATCAGGTACAGCACGTCGTCGTCGTCGAAGAAGTCCGCCGGCTTCAGGGCCGCGGCCTGAAACCCCTGCTCGAAGGCGTTGCCGTACTGCAGGGCGACGCTGATGAGATCTCTGGCGCCGCGGATCGTGCGCGGGGCCGGTTCCAACTCGGTCAGGCCGTCCGCGTCGGCCGGCGTGTAGGTGAGCGCGGGGAACTGCCGGCCAAGCTGGTTGAGCTCGCCCGCCTTCTCCCACACGGGGCGGACGATGTGCACCATCTTCCAGTGCGCGACCCACTTGCCGCTGGCGCCCTCGCGCTGCTCGCGCCGGGCCCCGGCCACCGCCCGCTCCATACTGGTGGCGACACCGCTCGCGGAACCGACCGGAATGTTGGGTTCCATGCCGCCCTGCCACAACGCGCATCGGCCGTTTGCATCGGGCGTGTTCACCGCGCGCCGGACCCGGTCCTCGTAGTTGCGCATGTAGCCCCAGGTCATCACGATGGCGTCGATGTTGGGATTGACGAACCCCGGGTCCCACGCCATGGCATCCGCCACGCTGTTGATGTAGTCCCAGCGTCCCGTATTGAAGCCGACGAAGTGCAGCCCCAGCGCCGCGCGGATCTCCATGAGCTGGAACGTTGCCTCGAGCTGCTCGACGAGGACGTAGACCTTGATCGTGCCCTCGACCAGCCCAAGGTGCTCTTCGAGAGCCCGGAGCATGTCGTTCCACAACGCCGCTTCCTGGGCGGTCTGGATCTTGGGCAGGTAGAGCACGACCGACGCCCCGCGCCGGCGCAGCGACTCGTGGTTGTTCACGACGTAGAGGCACATGTCGACGATGGAGGCCGAAAAGCCGCTTCCGGCCTCGACGCGAACGTGGCGGTCATCCAGGTGAAGGCCGCGCGCCCGGAAGATCGTCGTGGTGAAATCGAGCTGGGTCCGCCAGTCGTCGATGATGGCATGCCCGAAGTAACCGTGTCCCCACCGGTTCATCTCGGCCGCCACCTGCTCGGCGGCCTCCAGGAACACGCCGGACCGTTCGATGGCGAGGGTGAGGTTGCGCTGATTGTCCAGCGACATCGTGGAGACCTGGCCCAGGGCGTCCTCGCCGTCGAACATCCAGCCATCCGCCCCGGAGAGCAGTGCGTACGCCGCGTTGCGGATGCTCTTCTTCAGCGGCGCGTTGGGCCTGGCCGCCGGGCCGGTGCCCTGGATCCACTGGCGCTGCAGGTCGTGCGGGATCTCGCTGCCGGCGAAGGCCCCGGCCCGGGCGTCCGCCACCGTCAGGGTCATTCGGCCGATACGGGCGTCGGGTTCGAGAAACCCGATGCGCCGCCGGTGGCGAGCCCGGTCCGCGCGGCGCTCCACCCGGGCGGACATCAGCGCCTTGCGAAGGGCGTCGAAGCGAGCCAATGCGTTGAGCGCGGCGACCGCGGCGGATGTGAAGACGTCCTTGTACGCGGTCGCCTTGTCACCGCTGATCTCCAAGGCCCGAGTGCCCTCGGACGCGGCAAGGGCCGAGTCGTTACCCATCGTGTTCTCTTGCGGCACGAGTTGCCACGTTACCACGGGAGGGTCTCGGCGTCCTGTTGCGGGTGTGGCACGGTAGAGCTTGCTCTGCCGTGTCCTGGTACGTCGCTCCACGGCCGAGGGGAGAAAATAGACCGGGACTAATTTCCATGCCGCCGGCGCCGCGTTGTGGTGGGTCACCGGCTGGAAATTAGTCCCGGTCTATTTTCTCCCCTCGGCCGTGCCACCCCGAGCGGATCAGGTTCGTGGCAGCCGACCGAAGACCACGGCGGCGGCGCTGTATAGAAGGACGGCCGTGACGGCCACCACGCCGTATCCCCAGGTCATCGCCATCACGATCGCCAGCGGCGGGGCCAGGACCGATGCGAAGCCGTTGATGCCCCATGCCCAGGCGATGCGTCCTGCGCCGCCGGAGGAGCCGAGCCGGGTCAGACCCATCGGCATGGGGAAGCCCATGAGCAGTGCCGGCGCTGCGAGCGCGGCAATCGTCATCACCCAGCGCAGCGCGGCGGGTGCGCCGGCGGGGATGTGCTGCAGGCACACAAGACCGGCCAGCGTCGTCACGACCACGCCACTGAGCACGAGTCGCAGACCGAAGACCGGCCGCCGCGTCAACTTCTGGCTCAGCAGGCTGCCCAGCCCGGAGAAGACGAGGAAGCTGCCGATCGTCACCGACGTCGCCGGCACCGCGTGGCCCAGGATCACCGTGACCTTGCTCAGGTACACCATCTCCACCAGCAGGTACGCCAGCCCGAGACAACCGAAGTACAGCACGATGGCGCCCTGTCTCCGCCGGTCGGTTGCGACACGCCGCAGCGGCAGAACAATCGCCACGACACCGATCACGCCGACGAGCACCATCGCCGTCAGCACGAACAGGAACCCGACCTCGGCCCTGGTCAGCCACAGTTCGCCATAGACGGCCCGCATCGCTCCGAGCGCACCCAGGCGGCAGAAGTCCGCGAAGAACGGCCGGTCGTCCGTGGGCGGGCGCACGTCGAACGCCCACTGGTCGATGAGCTCGTCCGCGCCGCCGCTGACGAGCCTGCGTATTGCGTGGTGGTACAGGTCGCCGACGCCGTCGGGCGCCGCAGGCAGCTCGTCCGGAATGTTCAGCTCGTGCGGTTGCACGCCGGTGAACCACACCGGCGTGAGCTGCCGCGCGCGGCACACGGCGCGCAATCTCCGGATCTGTTCGGGCGACCAGGGCGTCGCCTTGGCGATCGTGCACACGGCCAGGTAATCGCGCACGACGACCAGGTGCGCGCCCGGATCGGTCACACCTGCCCTCTGCAGTGCGGCGACCATGAGCGCCGCGAGCTTGATGTTGTCGCGCGGCGGTGTCTGGATGGCGCGCGAGACCGTGACCACTCCCTCGTCGCCGAGCAGTGCAAGGCACCTTGCCACACCCTCGACGGTCGCCAGGTGGTCCTCGGCGAGCCCGCCGGCGCCTCCGGAGCCGGCCGCGATCGACTGGAGGCCGCAGAGCTGGATCAGGTCGTAAGGCCCGGCTGCCCGCTGGACGAAGGTCCGGGGGCTCTCCACGTGCACCCGGACCTCGGGCCGCTCGAGCACCGCCCCGCCGCGTGCGCGCAACGGCCCGCGCATCAAGGCGATCACGTTGCCGTCCGGCTGCACGACGTCGATCGTCCGGGCACCGTGGCGGGCCGCAAGCCACACGTGCAGACCGCCCGTCTCGCCCAGCAACAGGACGGCCGGTCCCACTTGAGAACGCCCGAGCACCTCGTACGGCGTGGCAAGAAGCGTCTGGTCGACAATCGCCGCCGCATCGACATCCGCAACCTCCAGCACGGAGCCGATCGCGTTCCCGTCCGAGAGCAGCCGGCTGACCGGTGGCGGCGTCATCGAACCGGTCACGAACGGCACATCGTGCAGCCGCGGCCCGCTGAACGCCTCGATCACGCCGCGCGGCCCGTATGCCACCCCGACGCGCTCGACGTCGCCCTGGTCTTCGAGCCGCTGCATGAACGCGCGGTATTTCCACGGATCCACGCGCACCCGCGGCGGGTCGAGAAGTAACCATGCGCCCACGACACCCGCCACGGTCAGGACGATGACCAGCTTGCGACGGGCGGGCACCGGCACGATCAGCGCCGCGGCCAGCGCGGGCACCGCCGCGACCAGCGGCAGCCACGGCGGCGGCACCGCGAGCATGAGTAACGGCGCCGCCACGGCGCCGGCGGCACTGCCCAGCAGGTTGGCGCCGTACACCGCGCCGCTGCGACGCGGCACGAGCATGAGCGCCAGCCCCGCCGCCATGGCACCGAGAAAGAACGGCACCGTGAGCATCCCCCAGAACAGCACCCACGCGGCGACCTGCCGCGCGGCGGTACCCGGCACGATGCGCGCCTCGACGCCGACGTGCTGCGACACCGCCCAGGAAATCGGCATCGCCGCCGCCGCGGACAGGCACAGCCCAAAGAGCGCCGTGCCCGGCCGTCGCATGACACGCGAACGGGCGAAGACCAGCGCCGTCCCGCTGGCTCCATAGCCCAGCAGCACCACGCTGATGACCAGGAACGCGAAGTGATGCGCCACGGCCACGAGCAGCAGACGCATAAGGCACAGTTCGAACAGCAGCACCGCGCCGGAGACCAGCGCCACCACGAGAGACAGCCGGCCGACGCTCAAGTGATGGTCGCCCCGATCGCCTGAGACCCCCGTGGCCGAAGCGTCCGTCAACGCCCCGCCTCGGGCTCGCCGACCTCACCGGTCATGGGCACGAACCGCACGGCCATGATGGTCTTCGAGCGTCGCGTGCCGTCGGGGCGCTTCGTCACGACCACCAGCCGCTGCACCTCGAACGGGCCACCGATCGGGATGACGATGCGCCCGCCGGGCTTGAGCTGCTCCCACAACGGCGGCGGCAGGTGACCGGCCGCACAGGTGACGATGATCGCATCGAACGGCGCGTGCTCCGCCCAGCCGTAGTACCCGTCGCCCGCCCGCAGTGTGACCTGGTCATAGCCCTGTTCCCGGAGCACCCGCGACGTGACGGCATGCAGCGGCTCGACGATCTCGATGGAGTAGACGTGCGGCGTCAGGTGCGCGAGGACCGCAACCTGGTACCCGGAGCCGGTGCCGATCTCGAGCACTTTTGTGCGGGGGTCGATCTCCAGCAGCTCCGTCATGAACGCCACCATGTACGGCTGCGAGATGGTCTGGCCGTGGCCGATTGACAGCGGCCGGTCGCGGTACGCGTACTGCCGGTTGGTCTCGGGCACGAAGACGTGCCGCGGCACGGCCCGCATGGCGTCGAGTACCTTGTCGTCGGTGACCCTGGTTCGCCCGTCCGGCGGCCGGGCGATCTGGCGCAGCACCATCGCGTTCCGCTCGTCGGTGCGTTGGGCGCCGGCGGCGGGGCGAGGCGGGATGAAGCCATCCGCGTGCGACGTCGAAGGGTCGGGCGGACGAGTCGGTTGGGTGTCCTGGGCGGCGGCCGGGCCCGGCAGCACGAAAAGTGCGGCGAGCAGCGGAAGGATCTGACGCATGGCAGACCTCCTTGCAATGCAGGATCCTAGTCGCCCGTGTCGGGTCGGAGGTGACATTGCCCTGTTTTGGAGGCACGTGTAGACTGACCTTCGTCACGGGAGACCCTGACAGGACAAGGAGGTCCCCATGCTCCAGCTTGCAACGCGCACTGCGCACCTGGGCAAAGAGCAGAAGCGTCTGCGGAAGCGCTACGTGCAACTCCGCAAGGCCTCGCAACGGCTCAATGGCCGGATCCTTGATCATCTGCCCCGCGGAGCGTTGATTCAAAGCGCTCGCGCGCTGGGGCTGCGCCACAGTGGCGAGATCGTGCTCGCCGATATGCTGGAGGCGAACGTCATTCTCGACTACGCACTGCACGATTACCGGAAAGGCCGGGCGCCCTCCACGATCGAGCGGTTCGTTTCACCGGCCTTTGACCGGAGGCTGAAGACTTGGATGACCTCGAGCAGGCGCTGCGTCGCTACAAGGCTGCAACGCGGTTCTCCCTCATGAGCGTCGCGGAGGTCCTGCCGGATTTCGGCGTCGTGCTGGATGAGATGATGGGTGCCGGGCGGTCGGTGCTGCTGGCGGATATCGATCTGGCCGGGGTCGCCGAGCCGGGCGCAACCTGCGCGTGCCGGTACTTCGAAGCCGAGGGCTTCTCCATGTCGACCGGCCTGGTGATCGGGATCGATCGACCGACCGCGGTGGACCTCGTGCAGGACCTGACCCTGCGATACGGCTCGGCGCTCATGACGCCGGAGGGTCTTGGACGGTGCGACCGGTCGGAGATGGTCCGTCGCGTCCTGCGAGTCTGCCTTCAACGGTGCGCTCTATCGCGCTTAGCAGCCCGTTGAAGAAGTCATTCGGGCTGCGAGCGGCCCAGATCCGCCAGCTCGGCGTCGCCGAATCTCGCCGTATCTCCGGGATATGCCTTCGATCCGGCTCCTTGACCTGACGAATCTGGTCGCGCTCTCGCCATCGAAGCACTTCTTCAACGGGCTGTTAGGCGCAGGCGTCTGATCGCTCGGGCGCTCCGGCCGATTTTGGGCGCGTGGTGGAGCAGCCTGACGGAGGCCCGGCACGAATCGGTAGCCCACGGCGACGACGTGTCGATGGCCGTCGGCGCGATGCTCGGCACACCGGCGAGCAGAGACCGGGCCTCGCGGACATGCTCGCTCCACGTGCGGTCTCATGAGGTCGCGTACGGCCGAGAGCGGATCTCCCGGATCGTCGTCATTCATTGAGACAGTGTCTCGGACATGGCAGGTCGGCTCCTCAGGGGCTGGGCCGGTACACTCGGAACTTCTCAACCGGCGGCGCAGGGTGCACGGTGCGCACTGCGCATACCAGGGGAAGGTCATGGCCGTTCGAGGACCGAGGCTGACGATCACTCAGATTCTCGCATGGGCCGACGCCCACCACCGGCGCACCGGCCGATGGCCCAGCGCAGGCGCGGGGCGCATTGCCGGAGCGGGCATCACCTGGGCCGCCGTCGAGTCGGCGCTGGCTCGCGGGCACCGCGGCCTTCCCGGCGGCTCGTCACTTTCGAAGGTTCTCGATACCTACAGGCGCCGGCCGACAAGACCACGGCACCGGCTGACCCGCAAGAAGATTCTGGAGTGGGCCGACGAGCACTGCGAACGCACCGGCCGGTGGCCGTCGGCCAGGTCCGGACGGGTGCCCGCTGCGCCCGGTGAACGGTGGGATCGAATCGAGGCGGCGTTGCAGCGGGGTCACCGCGGGCTCCGCGGCGCCACGTCGCTGGCCCGGCTGCTGGTCGCGCACCGCAACAAGGCGCTCAACACCAACCGGCCACCCTGCTCGCCGCGCGAAATCCTTTCCCTCGCCGATAGACACTTCCGGCGAACCGGCCGGTGGCCGACGCGGATGTCCGGACGGGTGGTCGGAGCACCCGGCGAGACATGGCTTGCGATCGACAAGGCGATGAAGCGATCCGGCGCCGAGGTCCGCGGTTTCTCGAGCCTGGCGCATCTGCTCACGGAGTGCCGCGGCACGCGCAGCGCCAGGTACCTGCCACGGCTCACGATCAAGCAGATCCTCGAATGGGCCGACCGGCATCACCGGCGCACCGGCAGGTGGCCCGTGCACAAGTCGGGCCCGGTGCCCGCAACGGCCGGCGAGACGTGGGCGAACATCGACGCGGCCCTCAGGGTGGGCAACCGCGGACTTCGCGGCGACTCGTCGCTGGCCACGCTCCTGTCCAGGTATCGGCGCGTGCATCACCACCTTCAAAAGAGACCGCGGCTGACCATCAAGCAGATCCTGGAGTGGGCCGACCGGCACCACCGGCGCAGGGGAAGCTGGCCCGCCAAGGATTCGGGAGCGATATACGGCAGCGACGGCGAGACGTGGATTCGCATCGAAGGGGCACTTCTCTGCGGCCGCCGCGGGCTGCCCGGCGGCACGACGCTCGTGTACCTGCTGGCGAAACATCGCGGCCGTCCCTACCGGCGCAAGGCGACGGATCTCACCATCAAGCAGATCCTGCAGTGGGCCGAGGCGCACCACCGGCGCACGGGGAACTGGCCGACCCAGAGCTCGGGGCCCGTGCGCGGCGTCGCCGGTGAGCGATGGGGCAACATCCAGTCGGCGCTGTACAAGGGCTCCCGCGCACTGCCGGGCGACTCGTCACTGGCCAGGCTGCTCGACAAGCACTTCGGCACGTGACCGGTTCGAGCAGACGACCGGCGTCGATGCGCGGCCGCGCGACGAGCCGAAGTGGTTGTCGAGCGGCCGGCCCACACTGCCTGGCAGCAGACCGCCCGAAGGCGTCAGCACGGCTGCTCCAAGTAGAATGCCGGAATGCAGATCCATCGCCTCATCTGGCCGACCGACCGTGTCGACCACATTGCGACGCACGGCGTCAAACTCGCTCCTGCGTCGAGCCAGATCGCCAAGAATCTGCGATACGTGCTTCGTTGCCTTGCTGACCCCGTCATCCTCGTTTGGTCCGGTCTTGCTCACCTTCCACACGTCGTGCTGGATGAACGCCTCCGCGGGCTCGCCGTTGATTCGGAAGGAACTCGGATCGACGTCGTTCAGGCCGAAGAACTGCGTCGTTCCATCCGGCTTGAATGCCGCGTCAAAATACGCATGCGCGCTGAATTCGGGGACCCCGCCCGCGTCGTGACAGCTGTACTGCCATGCCGCCATCCGTGCCGGCAGGACCGGCGGATCACCCGCCTCGCCCGTAAACTGTAAAGCCATGACCTGGATCTCGAGAAGCGCCGCCACGAGTTCACTCTCAATTTCATCCGGCTCAACGATCAAGTCGATCAGGAAATCAAAACCGGGAGCGGCGGGCGAACCGTTGCCCGCGTCAGGCGATGCGCCGGGCTCCGAGAGGCCGCAGGCGGCACAGCCCACGATGAAACCGGTTTCGAAACCTTGTACTGCGCCGCACAGGTACATCTCGGCCGTGAGCAGGACCGAGTACAGGCAGGGGAGGGCAACGCCCAGTCCATCAGCCACGTCTGAGGTCACCCGAAGAAGCTGCGCAAGCCCGGACAACGGAAGACCGTGCTGAACGGTAAGGCGATGGGCGGCGTTCGCGGCTTCGCAAAGATGCGTACTGATGACGTGCATCTTGCCGCCCGACTCGCAAAAGGTAACCTGGTTGCCCGCCACACCGGGTATATTCGTGATCGCGCCGCCGACGGAGAAAGGTACCACACTCGCCGCGGGATCGTCGATGATGAGGACACCGATCACGTTGGCCAGGAGGTCTTCAACCTCGGGAATCACCTGGTCGCCGAAGACGTCCTTCGCATCATCGAGGGCGCGCACCAACTCGTTGAGCAAGTCGCTGATGGAAGGTGGATCGCCTGCGGGGATGCTCAATTCGCACGTGTCGATGTCCCCGCAAAAGAGAATGTCTATGGTGCCGGAAGGCAACGCATCGGAACCGGAGGAGCCTCGAAGCTGTTGCCGAACGATCGATTGCGTCATGCCGTCAGAGGCAGACTGGGCGAGAAGGACCCCGATGAGGATCCGAATGCCACCGCGAAGGTCAGAACGAACATTCGTCCTGACAGGTCCCAATGCCCGGTCGGTTCAGATCGCATTGCAATCTCCTTTGTCTGCTGAAGTAACCCGAACTCGTCGAACGTACGGTTCCCGCACTCTCTTCGCAGTGCGTATTGGCGAATAAACGGGGACGGACTCCTTTTATTCAGCAGGCTCAGCAGGTCGAGGATTCCGATTGGTCACGGGCACGCGCCCCAGTTCGCCAGCAGGCCGAGGAAGTCGATGATGCCGACGCCGCCGCCGTCGAAATCGCAGATCGCGTTGACCTGGCCCCACTGACCGAGCAGCGCCAGGAAGTCGGTGATGCCGACCTGGCCGTCCGGCGCGGGCTCGCAGTCCCACGGGCAGGGGACGAAGATCGCGCGGAACTGGAGGATCTCGATCGAGGTGTTGGCATTGAGGCCCCACGACGAGTGCGCTTCGAGGATAAGCGTGTCGGCGGGACCGATGTCGGCGGGCATCTGGAGCACGGAGATCAGGGGCGTGTCCGGCGTCAGCGTAACGGTACCCAAGGGCTGCGGCGTCAGGCCGCTGGCGTCCATGGAGACCAGGTTCAGCTCCACCAGCTCCAGCGGCACCGGTGACACGCGGTAGAAGAGGTCAACCGAAACGTCGAAACCGGTTCCGCCGGCGGCATCGGATCGCGTGATGGTGCGAATGATCAGCTCGCTCTCGTCACCGGACGCGTGGCGGCTCGATTCGGAGATCGGCGCGCGCTCGCCGAGCCCGCCGTCGAGCGAGGCCCCCGGCGTCCAGCGCTGCCTGATCGGCTTCAGTCCGGACTTGAAGTACCCGAAGTGGACGTACTGCCCCGGCAGGATCGGATCATTCGGGTCCTCCCAGGAGACGGTCGTCTCGTCCTCGGCCGCATCGAAGACGGCCGACTCGCCCGCCACCGCCCAGCGATCGCCGATGTTGTCGTCGGCGGTGGAGCGCCAGGCGTGCTGGATGCCGCCGGTGACGTCGCCCTTGAAGACGATGTGGAAATCAGTCTTGGTCGCGCCGGTGTTATTGCAGACGTTGACGTTCAGCCCCGAAGCGCTCAGGCCCACCACGCGCTTCTGCGGGTTGGCTCGCGTGCCGTTGTATTTCTGGTCATTGCCGGGCCACTGCCACGACGGATTCTGGGCGATGACCCAGTCGTGCGCCTCGCACTCGTCGATGAAGTCATCGTCGTTCTTGTCGGCGCTGGGAATCGCGTTGACGTCGGAGTTGAGGCACTCCGAGAACGCCATGCCGTAGAGGCCGCCGCTGATCGCATCTCCGGTGTCCTGGTCCACCCAGTTGTCCGACCACACCGCGCCGGCGGCGTCCGTGGCCGTGATGACGCTGCTGCCGGCGGGAAAATCCCAGTTGTGCGGATCGAGCATGCCCCCGGAGTGACAGGCGTGGATGAGCAGGCAGATGGGCGTCCCTTTCTTGGCGAGGCGCTTCATCTCGGTGGCGAGTTCGGCTTTGGTGAAGTGCCCGTCCTTGGTCATGAGCTTGCCACCGGCGTCACCGTGGGCGGTCAGGCGCACGTAGATCTTGTCGCAGGGCTTGCCGGAGTCTTCGATCTTCCGGCACAGCTCGGTGATGGCGTCCTTCAGGTCCTGCTTGGTGCCGGGCATTTGGCCCCGGTCGCCCTTGGTGACCGTGTTGTCCTCCGGCACGTCGTAGTGATCCTTCAGGTCCTTCTTGAAGCGGTTCAGGTTGGCCTCGAAGTTCGAGCCGGACGAGCCGCGCCACACCAGCGCCCAGATGTTGTTGGGCTCCGGCACCGTCTTGGCCGGAGGAACGGCCGTGATGTCACCGGGCGAGGTCGCGGGTCCCTCGATCAGTCCCTCGGGGTTGGTGGGGGACCCAAGGCTGTTCGTGACGCGCTCGTCCACCGTCTCGAAGAAGCCCTCCGACGTCTTGTCGGGAAGGACGACGATCGGCCACCACCGGTAGGGCTGGACCAGGATGCCTTTGCCCTTGGTCGGGTTGGGGTGCGTGGCATCGATCAGCACGAACCGCGTGTCGTGGGCGAAGGCAGCCGGGTTGCCGTCGTTGATCCAGAACAGGTATGACGGCGGTCCGACGAGCATGCCCGGGTCCGCCCCGGGGTCGAGCGGCGTGTTGCCCGGATCGACGCGGCTGCCCGGCGGCAGCAGCCCCTCGCGGCCCGGGCCGAAGCCATAGTCGCGAAACGGCGACCACACGTTGGCATCGATCAGGTTGATGGGAACGCCGCTCAGGTCGCTCAGCAGGATGGCGGCCGCCTCGGCGCGGGTGAGCAGCGGCCCCGCGCAGATCCCGCAGAGCTTGGAGGCCTGGTCCGCGCAGATGCCGTCCCACGCGGCGTCGCAGCAGAACGGGTCGATCCCGCAGATCAGCGTGCAGCAGCGCAGGTCGTCGCAGCCGGGGGTCCGCCCCCCCTGGCAGCAGTCGCCGTTGCCCGGGCCGCACGGGCCGGCGAACGCGGTCGTGGTCAACGCGGCGACGGCGAACACCGCTGCCACGACGGTGCGATCGATGCGGAAAGGCATGCTTGCCCCCTTCCCTTCTGTGCAAGAGCCATCCTTGCCCCGGTGCCGACTTTATGCCACAGAATGGACCGGAAGTCAAGGTTGAAGATGGGAAATCCGGTTACCGACTTCGTTATCCTTTAGGCCGCAGCGGCGACCGCGTCAGGGCTTTCCATCCCCGGCTCCGTCATCGAGCGCCGGAACCGGACCAGCCTGTCAGCGGGCCTGGATGGGCACCCTGTTCTTCAGTTCCTCGAACCAGTTCAAGACGAACACGGGCTGGTCCGGCCGGCCGTCGTCGTCCTTCGGTTCGAGCCAGCAGAAACGTTGGCCGTCCGCGGAGACGTTGAACCGGCTCCAACGACGACTGTCGTCCAGTGAGAACAGCAGTTCCGGCAGGCTGGGTGTGAGCGCATTATCCTTGACCGCGTACGCGACGGAGTGCATCTCGTCTACGGAGGCATAGAACAATCGATCCTTCACGGGGGACCACTGGACCGTGAATCCGCCCTCGGTTGACACCTGCACGGGGGCGCTGCTGCCGGACACCTGCCGGACATGGATCTCGGCGCGCCCCGAATCGACCGAGCTGTACGCGAGCCACCGACCGTCGGGCGAGAACGTCGCGCCCCACTCCCAGACCGGCCGGTTCGCGAGAACCTCGCGCTCTCCGACCACCCCGGTCTCGTCCAGGTGCAGGATGTACAGATCGCCCTCGGACTCCGGGTGAACCTCCATGTAGACCAGCAAGCTTCCGTCCGGCGAGATGCCGTTGGGAATATGCGGGTACTCGCTCGTGGTCAGGCGCTGCGGCGTGCCCGTGAAGTCGGCGTGGACCCGGAAGAGGTTGGGAACGTCATGCTCGTTATCGCGATCCGAACCGAACACGATCCACCGTTCATCCGGACTCCACACCGGCTGTTCGTCGTCGGCCGGGTCGAAGGTCAACGGTCGAAGGATGTCGCGCTGCCGTTCCAGGATCCAGATGTCGGTGCGCCGGTCGACGGTCTTGCCCCTTGCCTGTTCCGGGCTGATGTAGCCGGCGGTGCCCAGGATCACGGAGGCATTGGTCGGGCTGGTCACGGCGACGACGGTCGGCGAGGTCACCAGGCCGCTGGCGGTGGTCACTTCCTCGTGCAGCGCCTTGGCGAGCCCGAAATCGAGGGCCTTCGCGGTGCCGTCAGCGGTGATCTTGATGTTGGCCGGCTTGAGGTCACGATGGATAACGCCCTTGGCGTGGGCCGCCTCCATGGCCTCGGCGATCTGCCGGGCGATCGGCAGCGCGTCGTCCACGGGCACCGGGCCGCGCATCAGGATGTCGGCGAGGTCCTCGCCCTCGATGTACTCGAGGACCAGGTAGCGCACGCCGTCGACTTCCTCCAGGCCGTAGACCGCGGCCACGTTGGCGTGGTGCAGCGTGGCGAGCAGCTTTGCCTCGCGCTCGAAGCGGCCGAGCCGCTCCGGGTCCCTTGCCACGTCCTCGGGCAACACCTTGATGGCGACGTCGCCCGTGGGGTTGGGCGTCGCTCCACGGGCGAGCGAGCTCGACCGTGCCACCCAAAAGCGTCTCACGCCTCGCTGGTCATGATGAACAGCGGCCGACCGGTCAGTGTCTTGTACTCCGGCCGCAGTCGCTCGGCGCTGTAGTAGCTGGCCAGGTCGATGACGTTCTTGTGGCCGGTCACGCGTTCGATGGGCACGCTGTCGTACACGCCGTTGTGTACGCTGACGAGGCGGCCGGTCGTGTCCGACAGGATGAGGTCCATCGCGACGTTGCCGAAGGCCATCGGCACGATCGAGTCCACCGCATCCGGGTCGCCGCAGCGCACGAGATACCCCAGTCGCTGGTTCAGGACGTTGACCCGCCGGCCGTTGTTGAACCTGGGCGAGAGCTCCTTGAGCCGTGAAGCCACCCGGTCGCCGACACCACCGAGCCGCCGGTGGCCGTACTGATCCATCTCGTGGCTCTCGAACGTCATGTCGTCTTCCTGCATGCGGGCGCCTTCGGAGACGAGCACGACCGAATAATTGCTGGGGTTACTCGCCCGGTCCTGCGAAAGCAGCTCGGCCAGCAACTCTATATGGAAGGGGTGCTCCGGGATCACGCACCGGTCCGCCGCCCCCGCCATCGCCGGCAGCAGCGCGGTATACCCCGCGTACCGGCCGAAGACCTCGATCACGAGGAAGCGCTCGTGAGAGCCCGCGGTCGTCCGGAGCCGATTGGTCAGCTCGATCGTCCGCGTCACGCATGTGCTGAACCCGATGCAGTAATCCGTACCGGGCACGTCGTTGTCCATGGTCTTGGGGATGGCGACGACCTTGACGCCCTCCTCGTGCAGACGAAGGGCGTAGCTCAGCGTGTCATCGCCGCCGATGGGCACCAGGAAATCGATGTCCAGGACGCGGAGGTTCTCCAGCACCGTGCTCGTCACGTCGTTGAGATCCCGGTCGTGCTCGTTCCGAAGGTGCGGCGGCACGATGGCCCTGGGCAGGTGACTCGGCCGCGTCCGCGACGTGTGCAGAAAGGTTCCCCCGGTGCGGCCGGCGCGGTTGACGATGTCCTCGGTCAACACCAGCACGTGCTGCGAGTTGTCGGCAACCGTGTCGGGCACCATGTCGATGAGCCCGGCCCAGCCCCGGCGAATCCCCAGTACGCGGTATCCCTCGCGCAGTGCCCTGACCGTAATCGCGCGAATCGCCGGGTTCAGCCCCGGCACGTCACCGCCGCCGGTGAGAATCCCGATCGTTCCCTTGGCTCCTGTCATGCTCACAACGGCGGCAGTCTACCGGACTGTCGTGATCGATGCGTGCGCCGACGCTGCACCGCTAGAACGGGCTGGCCCAACTGTAGGCGACCGACAATCGGACATCAGAGCCGCCGACTCTCACCGTCACGGGTCCATTCTTGTCTTGCAGGGCGTAGCAGTGATAACAATAGATTTCACCGCCGCGAACAAGGTAGCACCATTCGGTCAGTGCGCCCACGGTGTTTGGATCATTCACCTGCAGCGCGTCCACCTGGTTCTGGAGCATCTGCGTAACGTTCTGGATTTCTCCCTGTGGGTCCGCGTGCACGGGAAGCAACGAATCCCATTTGTAACGGACTGTCCCGGCCGGATCGATCGGGATCGGGTCGATCAGCTTGATCTTCGTCTTGAGGTCGGACTTGACCTGGTCTCGATCGTTCTCCTGAGCGTCCATGACGCTGAAGAAGAAGCTCACTTCCGGTCTCACGATGATGCCCATGACTTCTACCTCCCATTGGCACTAGGGACTTGCACTCTTGGCACACCGAAACCCGTAGGCGGTTCCCCTGACATGCGTGGGATGCATGCGGTAGTCGCTGAGGTTCAGTGCGCCTTCGATTTCCTTGATCCAGTTGTCGCCCTTGATGATCCGCCATCCGGGCATTGGATTGATGCCAGCGTCGTCCACGGTGTACGGGATGGACTCCGTCCACTCCGCGACGTTGCCGAGCATGTGGTAGAGACCCGCCGGGCCCAGGTCGCGATTGCCTTCAGGCAGACGGTCCGCCGGCAGTACTGCGGCCTCGTAGGCGGCGCGGGCGGCGTCCGGGTTCTTCAGGGGTGATTCACCCCGCTCGGCCCGATTGACGTTGGCCCACTGAAGCACGGCGGTTTTGTCGGAGCCCCACGGGTACACGCGACCGTCCGTGCCGCGTGCCGCCCGTTCCCACTCCAGGTCCGTCGGCAGCCGCTTGCCCGCCCACGCCGCGAAGGCCTGGGCATCGTCCCAGCTGACACCGACGACGGGCAGGTCGTCCCACCCGGATCGTTCCGTGCCATCCCAGAGTAGTGGCGGTACGTGGCCGGTCGCTTCGAGGAACGCCCGGTACTGCCCGTTGGTGACCTCGGTGGCGTCGATCCAGAAGGCGTCGAGCGTCACCCGGCGCCGCTGGAACCCCGTGAAGCCGTCCGCCGGCACCATGCCGACCGTCGTCGAGCCACCGGGGATTGAGACCATCCCGGCGACCACGTCGGCGGTCGGCCGGATCGGTACGTTCACCTCGTGGACTCCACTCTCTCGCAGGTACAGGGCCGACTCCCCGAAGCCATCGGGCCCGGCGTCGACGACGATGCGGTAATAGCCCGGGGCAACCGAGACATCCGCCAGCGGCGTCGTGCCAAGCTCTCGCGCGGAACCGACGGTTCGCGATCGCAGGTCGACGGATCGAAGAAGCACGCGCGCACCGGGGCTGCCGGCGGTCACCGTCAGCGTCGCGTCGCGATTCATGACGTGCCGCGCGATCAGGACGCCGACCCCGAGCGCGACGACCGCCATCGCCGCCACCGCCACCTGGCGGCGGTGCGTGCGCGCGATCCGCTCGAGCCGGCGGAGCATGCTCGGCGGGTGGGCGAGGATCGGCTCGTCGTCAAGGTAGTGCTGGATGTCCCGGCCGAACTGGCCCGCAGTCTGGTAGCGGCGCGTGCGATCCTTCTCCAGGGCCTTGAGCGTGATCGTCTCCACGTCGCCGCGCAGCACTCGCTTGATCGAGCTGGGCCGCGGCGGCATCTGCTCGCGTATGACCCGGGCCGCCTCGTGCAGCGCGACACGCTGTACGTCGTACGGCAACCTGTCACACAGCAGCTCGTACAGGAGCACGCCGAGGCTGTACACGTCGCTGCGGGTGTCCAGCGCGTGCGGGTCCGCCTCGCACTGTTCGGGGCTCATGTACTGAAGCGTCCCGATCATCTGCCCCACGTCCGTCTGCACCGTGGTCAGCGTGAGGTCCGAGTCGGTGGCGCGGGCCACGCCGAAGTCGATGATCTTCGGCTCGCCGTCGGCGCCCACGAGAATGTTCCCGGGCTTGAGATCGCGATGGATGATGCCGAGCTGGTTGCCGTGATCCACGGCATCGCAGATCCTGGTGAACAGTGCCAGCCGCTGCCGAACGTCCAGGTTCTTGTCATTGGCATACTCGATCAGCGGGCGGGCGTTGGGGACGTACTCCATCGCGAAATACGGCACCGGGTCGCCCGGGATCGACGGGTCCTCGTGCATCCCCGCCTCGTAGATCTGGGCGATGTTGGCGTGCCGCAGGCGGGCCAGAGTCTGGACCTCGTACTCGAAGCGCCGCAGCGCCGACTTCGACGCCACCCCCACCCTCATCACCTTCAGAGCCACGGTGCGGTGCGGGTGCTCCTGGACCGCCTCGTACACGATGCCCATCCCGCCCATCGCGATGACCCGGCGGATGTGGTAGTGGCCGATGCGAGTGCCCTCCATGATGGAGGGCTCGCCCGGCCCGGGCAACGGCGCCGTCGGGTCGCCGGTGGGCTTGCCCATGAACGGGCCGGCCGCCTCGTGCGCCGCCACCAGCGTCAGCACCTCGGACCTGAGAGTCGCGTCAGAACCACACTCGCGGTCTATGAACGCCAGGCGCTCCTGCAGCGGCAACTTGATCGCCGCGAGGAAGATCTCCTCAACCCGGTTGCCTGCGGCATCGGCCATAGGAGATTCCCACCTGCTTCACAGCCGGACACCCCGACGGGCCCTACCCGCAGACCCCCGACCCCCCCTGTCACCGAAGGGTCCACCGGGCAGGGCTCCGGATACTCATGCGACGAAACCCGCTCGAACACCTGAAGAATCTCTAGTTTTCTTCATCGCGACGGGCGATCTCCCGGTAGAGCCACGCCCGGGCGTAGGTCCAGTGGCCGGACACCGTCGCCTCGGAGATGCCCAGCACATCGGCGGTCTGTTCGATCGAGAGCCCGGCAAAGTAGCGGAGCTTGACGACGGAACTGCGTACGGGGTCGCGCTGCTCCAGCACCTTCAATGCTTCGTCGATCGCCAGCACGTCATCGCCGAGTGCCGGCGCCGCGACGTCGACCTCCGTCAGGGGTACCTTGCGCCGCCCGCCGCCATGCTTGGGGCGGGCGTGCTTGCGCGCCCGGTCGATCAGAATCCGCCGCATCGCCTCCGCGGCGGCGCCGAAGAAATGGCTGCGGTTGTCCCAGTGCACGTCGGTCGCGGCCAGCTTCACGTACGCCTCGTGGACCAGGTCCGTGGTCTGAAGCGTGTGGCCGGCGGGCTCGTGGCGCATCTTGCGGTGGGCAAGCTCACACAGTTCGGCGTACACCAGCGGAAACAACTGCCGGGCAGTCTCCGGATCGGCCGGTGTCGCGTTCTCGCTGGACGGTTCTGTGCTCACACCGCGGCTTCCCACACACGCGTAAGAGTGCCCCCGGGTATTGTACCGCGGCACGGACGTGGTACGGTGATTCAGCCGCCGTCATGATCTGCGAACCTCTATACTCGGGGGTTCATGAAGATCTTGACGCTCTCGATGCAGACGCCGGCCGGCGCCATCCTTATATATGGAACAGCGGGCAGACAGGACCCTCTCGCGCGTGGCGGCGTGCCGACCTGCGGGTGCGTGGTCGATCTGATGACACGTGTTCCACCGCTCAGCGAGGTGTTGCGCGGGCTGAACGGATCTGCCTGGCCGGGATGTCAACTTCGCAAGGATTCAAGACGCAATGGGTCAGACATTTGATGCCGTGATCGTCGGTGCGGGAATCATGGGGTGCAGCACCGCGCTGCAGTTGGCACAGCGCGGCCTGAAGGTGGCCATAGTGGAGAAGGGCACGATCGGCGCCGGTTCAACCGGCAAGTCGTCGGCGGTGATCCGGATGCATTACTCCAACGAGTTGACCGCCCGCATGGCGCTGTTCAGCCTGGGGAAGTTCCAGGATCTCGGCGACGAGTGCGGCTTCACGCGGACTGGTTTCGTAGCGCTGGCGTCTGCGAGTGACTGCGAGGGGCTCAAGGCCAACGTCGCCCTTCAACAGAAGGCCGGTATCCAGACGGAGCTGCTCTCGCCGGACGAACTGCGAGAGCTCGTACCCCTCTTGGAGACGACCGACGTCGCGGCCGCCGCCTGGGAGCCCGGCAGCGGTTACGCGGACCCGCATCTGACCGTCAACGCCTACGCGGACGCCGCGCGGAGGCACGGCGCGAAGATCTTTCTCGGCACCGACGTGGTCGCAGTGCGCATGGCCGCGGACAAGGTTGTCGGGGTGGACACGCCCGGTGACCGGTTCGACGCCCCTTTGGTCGTGAACTGCGCCGGACCATGGGGCGCGCACGTTGCCGCCATGACGGGTGTGAAGGTCCCCATCAACGCCTGCCGGACGCAGGTCGCCCTGTTCGGCTACCCCCAGGGGCACAACGCGTGCAGTGTGATCGTCGGCGACTTCATTCTGGGGACCTATTCTCGCCCGGAGACCGGCAACCTCACGCTTGCGGGGCTGATCGACCCCTCCGAGTCCAATGCCGTCGTGGACCCCGATGATTACAACGAACTGCACGACGATGAGTTCGTCCTGGAACTCGGCGAGCGCCTGATGCGGCGCTGCCCGCCCATGAAGAAGAGCCACAGCACCGGCGGCTTCGCCGCCTTGTACGCCATCACGCCCGACTGGCATCCGATCGTGGATGAGCTGGTTCCGGACAGCGGCCTGTACATCTGTGCCGGCTTCAGCGGCCACGGTTTCAAGCTGGCCCCGGCCGTCGGGCTCATGGTCGCCGATATGCTCACCGGTACCAGCGATCCGGAGTTCGACCCGCACCTGTTCCGCGCAGCCCGGTACGCGGAGAACGATCCTGTCCGCGGAAAGTACCAGTACACCATCGCGGGGTAGTCAACGGGAGGACACTGTCCCGTCGAAGGACTGCTCGGCGAGAGCGACAACGGGCTTTCCATCGACCGGGTCATGCAGGACACGCCGGCCCGGCAGGCCGGGCTCCTTGCCGGTGACGTGATACGAGGTCTCGATGGGACCATCATCCTTGACCCGCGACGACCTGGGCGAGATCATGAGCGGTCATGTGCCGGGCGACGTCGTCGAGATCGTCATCCTGCGGTCGGGTCGCCAACTCGCCCCGGAGGTAACACTGGGGTCGCGCTGAACCTTAATCACCGCACGTCACCGTATGGGCGGCAAGAGTCTGTGAGGTCCTCATGGAAGATCTCGAACTGTTGAAGGCAATCATGGCCGTAGCGGCGGCCGATGGTAAGTTGCTTCGCGCCGAGATGGGTGTTGCGCGAGGCCTGGCCGAACGGGTCGGGGTGGGAACGGTCTCCTTCGAGGCCATGCTCGACACCGCCCGGCAGGACGAGTCCTTCGCCGACAACATTCTCATTCGGTCAAAAGCGAAAGCGCGCAGCGCGCTCGAACTGCTGGTCGGGCTGGCCCGCATCGACGGCCGTATCAGCGAGGAGGAGCGCGCAGTCATCGTGCGGGTCGCCATGACGCTCGGCATCACCGGGGACGAGTTCGAGCGGATTTACCTCGCCGGCATCGCCCGCGCCGATGAGTTGCGCAGATCACGGAAGGCCGCGCCCCGATAGAGGCAAGAGTGACCGGCGCCATACGCGGGTTCCTGGCGCCATACGCGGGTCTGTGGCGCCCTACGCGGGTCGTGCTGCACAACGCACGGGCAGCTCTACAGGCACCGGGGATCGGCTTCCTGCCTGGCGCGGTCGTTGATCCAGACGCCGGTGGCGTTGGCGACGGTGTGGGCGACGGGGCCGAGCACCGGCAGCGTGCCGGCCCCGCCGACTGCTTGAGGAAGCAGTACGCAGTGAACCGACTCCGGCGCCGGGTGGCAAGGTTGACCCCGACGCAGGCGGACCCGGCCGTGGAGCGACGTTCCAGGACACGGTTGAGCGAGTCCGCCTCCGGCGGCCTCGCTCAACCGTGCCACGCCTGTTGCTAAAACGCCGTGTGCCCGGTCAGCTCGCGCCCGACGCTAAGCTCGTGGATCGTCTCGGTACCCTCGTAGGTGATCACGCTCTCCAGGTTCAGCATGTGCCGGATCGGGCAGAACTCGACGCAGATGCCGCCGGCGCCCAGCATGTCGCGGGCGTCGCGGGCCACGTCCAGCGCCATCCGAACGTTGTTCCACTTCGCCATCGACACCTGGGCGTGATGCGCGGTGCCGTCGTCCTTGAGGCGACCCAGGTGCAACGCCATCAACTGGGCGGTCGTGATTCGCCGGCTCATGTCCGCCAGGCGACGCTGAATGGTCTGGGTGTGTGACAGCGGCCGGCCAAACATCACGCGGCCCCTGGTGTACTCCAGCACCTCCGTGAAGCACGCGACAGCCGCGCCGATGGCGCCCCACGCGATCCCGTAGCGCGCCTGCGTCAGGCAGTTCAGCGGTCCCTTCAGACCGGTCACGCCTGGCAGAACGTTCTCCTTCGGTACACGCACGTTCTCGAAGAACGACTCCGACGAGATCGAGGCCCGCAACGAGAACTTCCGCTCGATGTCGCGCGTGGTGTAGCCCGGCGTGCCCTTCTCGACGAGGAAGCCCCGGATACCGCCATCGGTCACCGCCCACACCACGGCCAGGTCCGCGATGGTGCCGTTGGTGACCCACCTCTTTGAGCCGTTGATCACCCAGTCGCCGCCGTCGGCCACGGCGTGGGTCTTCATGCTTCCCGGATCGGATCCGCCGTCCGCCTCGGTCAGGCCGAAGCAGCCGATGACCTCGCCCCGGGCCATCGGCGGCAGCCACCGCTGCTTCTGCTGCTCGCTGCCGAATGCCAGGATCGGATACATGCACAGGCTGCCCTGCACGGACACGAAGCTCCGAAGCGCCGAATCGCCACGCTCCAGTTCCTGGCATACCAGACCGTAGCAGACGTTGTTCAGGCCGGCGCAGCCGTACCCGTCGATGTTACAGCCGAACAATCCCATCTCGGCGAGTTCTCCGACGAGCTCATCGGGGAACCGGTGGTCATTGAAGGCCTCGGCGATGATCGGCAGGATCCGGTCGTCGACGAACCGCGCCACCACGGACTGAATCGCCAGCTCGTCTTCGCTGAACAGCGACCGCACGTTGTAGAAATCCGATGGCTCCGGAGCGTCGATCACAGCGGGAGTTTCCGTAGTCATTCGCCTGCCAGTATACCTCGATGGCGGGAGTCGACGGGCCGGGTCATCGCCGTGATGATCGCTTCGTGCTGCGGGAACGTGGCGAGCAGGTCGGCGCGCCGCGCGATCTCGAAATCGGCGAAGTCGAATCCCGGCGCGACGGTGCAGCCCACGAGCGCGTACGCCCCGGGTCGCGGCCGTGCAAGCCGCGCCCCGAACCAGCGGCCCCCCGGCACGACGGACTGCAGCGTCTCGCCGTCGGCGATGTTGTGGCCGAGGACGGTCGTGGTCAACACGCCGTCCGATGCGATGTCGATGACCTCCAGCGCGTCGCCCGAATGGAAGTGCCAGAGTTCGTCGGACCGGAGCCGGTGCAGCGTCGACACCTGGTGGGCCTTCAGCAGGTAGTAGATGGAGGTCGCGAACACGCGGTCCGCGGCGAAGCCGGGCGGCAGCGCGTCCTTCGCGATCGAGCCCGCGGCCCGATAGGTCTCCCGGTAGAAGCCTCCCTCCGGGTGAGACGCGAGCCCGAGTGCCGTGATGATCTGGTCGGCGGTCATCGGGTCTGGTGTTTCACTCACGACAGCCGCCTCACTTCCGCAATGATCGTCTCCTTGACATCCCGCCAGGAAGTGCGGCGGAGCATCCGGGGCATCGGCTCCCTTTCGGCGTCGTCGAAGAAGACCAGCGACTTGAGCAGGTGATACTCGTTGTAATCAATGTTGGTGAAGCGCCGGCGCAGCAGCGCCATCAACGCATCAAGGGCGCCACCGCTGCGAAGGAAGAAGTAGAGATCCACGAAATCCTTGCGGCTGCCCCGCCCGCCGATGGCGACGACCTTCATGATCGCGATGTCGCGCGGATCGGCGACCACGAGGCCGCGGTATGCGGTGCCGGCAAAGAGCAACGGCGCCTGGGCCTCCAGGAAGCTCAGCCGCATCCCGTCCAGCGAGACGTGCAGTGTCCCGGCCGACCGTGCCTGGACGGCGATGGATCCGAGCCGGGACAGCGCGTCGATCAAGACGTCCAAGTCCAACGTCTCTGCGCGAAAGAAATCGAGATCCACCGAGCGGCGGTGGCCGAACTGAAGTGCCAGCCCGGTCCCTCCCGCCAGGATCCAGCCCTCGAGATGCCCGGCCGACACGAGCTTCCTGACGACTGCCCAGCCGTCAGCTCCCAACACCTTCGGATGCATCGCGTGCTCCTGCGAGGATCAGATTCCAGTAATTGCGCGTGCGGCCGTCGATGCCGCGACGGTCTACCGCCCGACGGATGGCGTCGTCGCCGAAATAGCTCCGTGCCGCCGCAACCTGCTCGCGATTCCCAAAGACCAGCACGCGCCCCAGGACCCAATCCGTGTGCTCCGGCCTGTCGCTGAGGTCCTGGTCCCAGAACAGCGGGGAGAGCAGTTTGGCGAGCGACTTCCAGGACGCTTTCGGCCCGACGACGGGCCGGGGGACGAACCGCACATCGAGTCGCGCGCCGAGCGCTGCCGCAATCTTCCTCAGCGTGACCAGCTCGAAGCGGTCCCAGCCGTTCTCGTACCTGTGGAGCGTCGGCCCGCTGGTTGCCGCCAGGCGCGCGAGCTCGGCAAGCGTCCAGCCGCGGCCCTGTCGCAGCCGCCGTATCTGCTGGCCGATAGGAGCCGGCTGTTCGAGCAGAGGTTTATCATACATGATAATATTATCGGTTCGAGTGGCAGGCAAGTCAAGTCGCAGCCTTCGGCTCGGCGAGCATGTCCTTGAAGAAGGGCCGGCCGGCCAGCGACAGCCAGAATCCGCAGCCGGCCAGCACCAACACGATCGCCAGTTGGGCCACGCCGTACGGCGTGAACCAGGCATCGAAGGCTGTGGTGAATATGCCCTCCGGCCTGCTCGATCGGCCCAGTCCCACCATCGACTCGTCGAGCCGCTTCTCGAAGTATCCGAGGAAGCGGAGCCGGCAACGGAGCACGTCATGACCCGCTACGAGCGATGCCGGCTCAGCCTCGAGCGCCTGATCCGCTGATACGCGCGTAACAATGCGTTCAGCGGTTGGTCCGCGGTTGAATGGCCGATTGTCCTCACATAGGTGCGTGTTCGGAGCGGACGTCGAACCACGGACGAGCTCGCCCGTGCCACCCCCCGGATGCATCTACCCACCTGTACGGTGTACGACCAACCTGTGCGCTGTACGACCCACGTGTGCCCGTCGCCGGTGTCAGGGCTCGAGCGCCGACATCCAGTTCAGGATCAGGGCCACCGGCCGGCTGCTCTGCTCGTCAGTCGATGAGACCACGAAGCGCCCATCCCGCCGCGACCGATCTCGCGATGGATCCGAGAGTGGCCGATCTGCATGGGAATGACTGCCATGGCCCCCTGGCCTGCCAGGTGGGGTAGCGGCTTATTTCATCGTTGGCGACTCCGTTGCGCCGTGGCCGGCGCGTGTCCGCCATTCGTGGCGAAGCTCAGTCAGTGGCTCCTCAAGTACCGGTAACCGCCCGCCGATGCACCGAGGTGTCGATCCTCCGGCTAAACCTGGCCTGGCTGTCGGTGCTCGCGGCGGTCGTGGCCGGCCTGCTCGCGTCCGCGCAGGTTCTCACGACCGAGGATCTCGGCTATCACCTGGACTACGGCGGCCGGTTCCTGGAGTCGGGGCGTCCCGTCGACCACGACGAGCTGCTGTACACACTCCCCGCCGCTGACACACCACCGGACCAACGTCCCGAACCCGGGCCCGGCTGCTGGTACGACGACGACGGGCGCTACCGGTTTGCCAACGCCAACTGGCTCAGCCAGGTAATGATGGCAGCCGCGTTTCGCGTCGGAGGCGTGGGCGCTCTCAACGTGCAACTGGTCCTGCTCGTCGCGGCGCTGCTGGGGCTGATCGTGGTGCTCATGCACCGTCTCGAGGTGCCACCGGCGGCCATCGGCGCCGCCGTGCTCGCCATCGTGCTGGTGAGCTACCCTCGTCTGACGCTGCGGCCGGAGCTGTTCGGCTACATCGTGCTCGCCGCGCAGGCGTGCCTGCTCGCGGGCATCTGGCGTAGCGGCCGATTCCACGGGCCGCTCTCGTGGGCGGTCGTGGCGGGGCTGATCGGTCTGCAGTGGCTGTTCGTCAACCTGCACAGCTACTTCCTGCTCGGTCTGGCCCTGACCGGAGCGGTCCTGGTCGGATCGCTGGGGGACCGCGACGTGCCGACACAGAGTCGGCGCCGGCATCTCCTGCGATTGGCCGTGGCCGCCGGCGGTCAGGCCGTCGTGTGCCTGGTCAATCCCTGGACCTGGCGTCTGGCCGTTCTTCCCGTCCAGACGGTGAGGTTCCTTCGAAGCCACGACATAGCCGACGGGCTCGCGGCCCACCCGTGGACGAGCATGGGTGACATGCAGCGCGTGGTGCTCTTCGGCGATGGATGGGCGACCGACGTCGTTGCCCTGAGCTTTCTAGCGTGCCTGGCCGCGATCGTGGCCGGGATCGTGGCGGCGCTGATGCGTCGCCGCTGGGACTGGCTCCTGCTCATCGCGGGCATGACCCTCGTGAGCTTCTCGGCGCAGCGGAACATGGCCGTCGGCATGCTGGCCGCGGTGCCGTTTGCGCTGGCCGCCGTGGCCCTCGCCCCGTGGTGGCCGGCGGCGCGGGCGTGGTGCGTTGACCGGGCGCCCGTGGTCATGCACGGTCGCGTCACCGGGCCCGGCGTGGCCCGGTTCGGCGCCGGCGCCGTGCTGGCGGCGGCCGTGGTCACCGGAAGCTCGATCGTGACCAACCGTCTGTACATCCTGCAGGACAGCCCGATTCGCTTTGGCGCGGGGCTCTCGCATCTGCATCTGCCGATCGGGGCGGCGCGGTGGATCAGCGAGCACGAGGTCGAGGGTCGCATCTGGACCTCGCCGCTGTGCTCCTCCACGATTCGCGGCTTCGTGGATCCGAGCCCGCCGCTGAACATGGTCACCAACACATGGGCCTACCCGCCGGCGGTGATGCAGCAGGTCCTCACCGCGACCTCCAGCTACGGCCCGCAGCCGTTCTCACCCGTCGCCGACCGTTACGGCGTCAGCGTCGTGGTGGCGCGGTCCGGGCTCTTTCTTCGCCAGGTCGTCGGAGAGGGACGGTGGGTGCCGGTGCACGCGGAGGGCAGGTTCGTCGTGCTGGTCCTCCGTGACGGACCGGACGGTCACCTCGCCCGGCGTTACGCGTTGTCGCCGGAAACCGCCGACACCGCGACCCTCATCCGCAACGCACGGCGCCTCGATCCGGTCCCCGGGCTGGCGCTCTGGCTGGTGGGGCGGGTACTCGTCGACCTGGGCTGGCATGACCACGCGGTGCAGATGCTGGCCGCTTCGCTGCGTGCGAACCCCTCCCAGCCGCGAGCCTGGATCGCGACGGCCAACGCACTGACCGGGCGGGCTGTGCATCGGCATACCGCCGGCCACCCGGGCGCGCAAGCCGACCTCGAGCAGACCGTCGACGCGCTCGAGCGGGCGTGGTCGCTTTCGGGCGACCCGGACCTTCTCTCCAGCATCACCGTCGCCGAGCAGCGCCTCGCGACGCTGAGGCAGGCTATGGCCGTCGCGGATGGAATGCGACCATGAGCGTGCCGCTGAGCCATCGGCCGGTGCTCGGGTCGGCGCTGGGGCTCCTCGTCGGCTGCGGCGGCTCGTCGCCGAGCGCCGAAAACACCGCCAGGCCCGTGCCCGACGGTCCCAACGTGCTGCTGATCTCCGTCGACACGCTGCGCGCCGACCACGTCGGCGCGTACGGATACGCGCGGCGAACGAGCCCGCACATCGATCGTCTGGCCGCCGAGGGTGTCCTGTTTGAGAACCATATCAGCTCCACGAGCTGGACGCTGCCGGCCCACGCGGCACTGTTCACGTCGCTGCCCGATTCCGTGCACGGCTGCACCGACACCGATCGCCCCCTGGCCGCCGGGATCACGACCCTCGCCGAGCGCTTCGCGGCGGCCGGCTACGACACCGCCGGCTTCTTCGCCGGTCCCTACCTGCACCCCGCCTTCGGGCTGGGCCGGGGCTTTGACCACTACGAGAACTGCACGTCGTACGCCGCCGCCCTGGACGACGCGCCTGCCGGCCGGTGGGCAATGGACGTTGAGGTCATGCGCCGATCGCACCGCGACATCACCAACCCGAAGGTTCTCGCGGGCTTCACTCGGTGGCTTCACCAGCCGCACCGCGGAAAGTTCTTCGTCTTCCTGCACCTGTGGGACGTTCACTTCGACTTCATTCCACCGCCGCCGTACGACACGATGTTCGACCCCGGCTACGAAGGGTCCGTGACGGGGGAGGACTTCTTCTTCGACACCTCGATCAACCCCGACATGCCGGCGCGCGACCTGGAACACCTGATCGCCCTCTACGACGGCGAGATCGCCTGGACCGACGAGCACGTGGGCCGGATCATCGCCGAGCTCGAGGCGATGGGGCAGCTCGACGACACGGTGATCGCCGTTACATCGGACCACGGCACCGCGTTCTTCGAGCACGGGCAGAAGGGGCACCGCAACTCGCTCTTCGACGAACTGATCCGCGTGCCGCTGGTCATCCGGTACCCGCCCGTGCTCACGGGTGGCACCCGGGTCGCCCCGCAGACGAGGGCCATCGACGTCGGTCCCACGCTGCTCGAACTGGCAGGTCTGCCCGCCCCGTCCACCTTGCCGGGCGGAATCATGGGCCGGAGCCTTGTCGAGCTCGCCACCTCGGGCAACCTCGATTTCGACAACACCGCGGTGAGCGAGCTGTTCTCGGTTGGTCATCGCGAGCGGACGGTGCGCACGCTCCAGTGGAAGCTCTACGACCTCATGACGCAGCGGCGGCGGTTCTGGACGAACCTTATCGAGGACCCCGCCGAGCGCAGGCTTCGCGACGCGGGGTCGGGTGATTCACCCCGGACGCGGTACCTGGAGATCGTCGCCGAGCTGTCCCGGCGTCGGCGAGAACTCACGGCGGGCCGGGGGCCCGCGGCGCTGCCGGATGACGTGCGCCGCCAGCTCGAAGCGCTCGGCTACGTCGGGACACACGAATGAGACTCCGGCCGACGGCCGCGACCCGGGCACGCCGTCGGTGTCGGAGCCCTGCATGAGGTGGGGCCGCCGTTCGTCGTGAAGCTCAGTCGTGCTCCGCGGCGGCGCGGAGAGTCCTGCCGGGGATCAGCAGGGCGAGCACGCCGGCGAGAACCAGCAGCCCCGCGAAGCCCAGGAACGCACGGTTCATCGCGGCGCCGGTGAGCGCGTGCGCCTGGTCGAGCGTGACCTCGCCGAGCAGCGCCGACGAGAACGGCCGGCCCAGCGCCCCGATCATCCAGCCGACGCCCATGAGCATGCTCGTCACGAGGCCCGCGTGGGTGGGCAGCAGTCTCTGGCCAAGACCAATGGAGGCGGGCACGGTGCCGAAGAACCCCACCGCGGCCAGCATCACCACGATGTACATCGGGACCATGCCGAATTCGCCGGCGAGGTTGATGGAGCCGACGCAGACAGCGCCGCCGATCGCCGTCGTCACGAAGGCGATCTTCTCGGTGCCGCGGCGCATGAACCTGCCGCCGAGCAGCCCGCCCACGCCCATCCCGATCGTCATGGCGGCGTTGAGGTTGCCGTTGAGAATCGCCGCGGCATCGGGGTCGTCGGGGATCTTCGAGTACGCCCAGTAGCTGAACATGATGAACATGCCGTTGTTCACGATGAAGCGGATCGCGTTCTGCGCCGAGAGCAGTATCGCCGCGGTCCACCGCGCCCGGGTCTCGGTCGGACTCATCGCGGCGTGCAGCTCGTGGTGGTTGGGCGGGCGGTGCGGCGCGTGCCGCATGACGATGTACAGCAGTGCCGCGACGAGCAGCGACGGCGGGATGATCCAGGCCAGGTGGGCAATGCCGACCAGGTCGTTGACGCGCGTGGCGACCAGCGGGCCGATCGTGTGGCCGACCATGCCCGCGGCGATGAAGACGCTGATCGCGAAGGCCCGCCCGTGCCGCATCCGGGTGCCGGCCTGCCCGGCGACGGCGGCGGCGGCGGGGTGGTACATGCCGACACCGATCACGCCGACGACCTGCAGCGAGACGAGCTGCCGGAAGTTCTCGGCGAAACCGATCGAGCCGATGCAGACGGCGGCGATCGCGAGCCCCAGCGGCCCGGCCAGCCGCGTGTCGTACCGGTCGCCGAGCCATGCGAACAACGGCTGGAAGAGCCCGCCGAAGACGGGCGTGACCACCCAGACCACCGTCTCCTGCCACCCGGAGAGCGCGAGCCGCCCCTGGAGAACGATCATCAGCGACGTGATGAACATCGGGAAGACGTCCACCACCACGTGGGAGGTCGTGATGACCCAGTAATCCCGCCGCGCGACGTGCGCTGCAGGGGACTTCACGGGCTGGTCAATCCGGTATCGGCAGTCTTGTCGAGTGTCAGGATCAATGCCATGAGGTCGATGCCGTACCACAGGTTGCCCACGCGCAGGTTTTCGTCCGGCCCGTGCTGGTTGTCGTCGTGGTCGGCGATCGGCACCGCGCCGTGGGCGCGGCGGTATTCCCCGGCGGCCTCGACGACGTCCCGGGGATCGGGGGCGTCCGGGGCGGTGAACAGGATCGTGGCGAGCAGCAGAGCCTGGAGCATCGGTCATAAGAATAGGCGGTCGGCTCCGGTGGCACGGTCGACGGAGTCCGCCTGCGGCGGATCGCCCGCGGAGCGACGTCCGAACGCGGGACACGCCCGCGCACGGGCGAGCTCGCTTGCGCTCCCTCGACCGTGCCACCCGGCGCGGCCGGGTTCGCTGGGACGCGCAGCCGTCAGGGTACACTGCACGAAACGAGTTACCGGATCGCCACAGGAGCCTTGCCCGATCATGCTGCACTGGATGGTGTCGTTGCTTGGGATGGCCGCCGTCGGATGGATCGTGTGGCGCCTGCTTCAGAGGCAGGATAGAGGCGAGGGGTAGGCCGTCACCGCGGCTACCGGCCCCGCCCGAACGGATTCGCGGCACGAACGACGGCTGCCGGGTCGTACGGGCATGGCCATAGCGTACCTGTCGGTCCTCACCTATCGCCAACTGACAATTGATGGGACCTTGGCGGCCGGGTCCGAGAAGGAACGGGACCCGCTCTAATAGACCTCGACCATGCACCGGGCCGTGGTGTGCACGTGCCGCTTGATCTGCTTGCCGGTCCACTGTTTCGGGTCGATTGCCTGTAGCTCGTCGTCGACGCGGATGTACTGGCCGGCGAGATTGTTCTCGAGCAGTGTCCGGTAGACGCCGGCGTCCATGCCCAGCAGCCCGCACATGTACAGGAGCGTCCTGGGGCTCTCCAGCAGCGGCCGGAACGTCTCCAGTTGCTCGTCGATGAGCGCCGGGACGTAGATCCCGCGAGTGCTTGCTCCGTGCGGCTCCCGGCTGATCGCGGTGTGGTAGCTGAAGTTCTCGTGCTCGCGAGCGAGCCTCCTGAACAGGTCGTCGTAGAGAAGGTCGCTGGTGTACGGCGAACCCATCAGCAGGTGGATCCTGCTGGGGCACGGACCGTCGGGGTGTTCAAGCAGTTCCATGGCCATCCCGCGGAACGGCGCGATGCCCGTCCCCGTCGCGATGAAGACGAAGTCGTGGTCGGCGGGGTTCACCGGCAGCAGGAACCGCTTCCCGGCCGGGCCGGTGACCTGTACCTCGTCGCCGGGCTGCAGGTCGCAGAGGAAATTGCTGCAGACACCGAGGAACAGCGTGTGGCGATCGGGATGGTCGCCGGACCGCTGCGACTTGTACTCGTCGATCATCCGCTTGGGCGTGGTCGAGACGATCCTGCCCCGGCCGTCCTCGCCCCAGCTCGGGCAGGCGACGGAGTAGAGCCGGACTTTGTGCGGCTTGCCGTTGGCGGCCACGCCTGGAGCGATCACCCCGAACGACTGGCCGACAAGAAAGTTCCCCTCCAGGGGTGTCCCGGAGACATCGATCTCCGTGTGGCGCACCCAGACGTTCGCCTTGCCCTTCAGGCACATGTCGTTGGAGACCACTCGCCCGGTCACGGGGGCATTGGGCCGCACGAGGTTCAGCTTCACCTCGGGCATGACCGGATCGGTCGTGGTTGCCTGCTCGCTCATGGCCGCACAATGTAATGGATACGCGACCACGGTGAAAGAGCCGGGGACGGATCAGTCGAAGATGTTGGACACCGTCGGCGGATCCACGTTCTGCAACTGGAGGTTGGTGACGATACGGAAATTCGACTGCGTTCGGTGCCGCTCGGCGAAGAAGAAGTCGAGCCGGTACGTCTCGCCGGGCACGAGATTGAGCCGGTTGAGATCGATGTACTGCTCCCTGGCGGAGTGGACGCCGCCGAGGTCGATGACGATCTCGCCATCGATGAAGACCCACATGTCGTCGTCCCCCATGAACTTGAACAGTTGCTCTCCGGCGGGGTCGTAGACGAACTCGCTCGACAACTCGAAGGTGAAGTGGAAGTTGCGGTCGGGGAAGCCGCCCGGGTTGCCGAGGAGCTGGTCCTCGATCGGGAAGAAGCCGCCGAGGCTCGAGTACAGCGGGTCAACCTCGTTGTCGAACACGTACGTCCCGTCAACCTGGCGAACGAGTGTCAGCGTCAGCAGCTTCGACATGTTGATTCCGGGAATGTCGCGGAACCACTGCCTGAAGCCGTCCGGGCCGTCGATGCCGCCGGTATCGGCCGCGCCCCACGTACCGTCGGAATCACCGGGTGCGGGATGCGCCTGGGCCACGTGGTAGCAGATCGGGCGATCGTGGTCGTCCGTCCAGTCCTCGAGCACCTTGTGGCCGGCGCCGGTATACACGGGCTTGCCGTCGGCGCCGAGGTACGGCGAGACGTTTCCGCAGTAGAGCTTGAAGCCGTGGTCGGGTGTGACCTCGAAGTCGGGGTGGCCCATCGGGACCGTCCGCTCGCGGAAATCACGCACGATCCCGGTCAGCTCGATCTGCGCGGGCGGTCCGCCCGCCTGAAACGCGGCCGCCTCCGAACCCGAAAACAGCGTCGTCAACCCGGCGTAGGCCAGCAGGCCCAGCGCACAGCTCGCTGCGGCGAGCCGTTGCGTCGTCATGTCGGCTTTCCTTGACATTGTCTCTCCTCCGAACGGCCAAGCGTACGATCCGCGCCAAGGCCTCCAAACGGGTAAGACAGGCAAGCCACAGGTTCCGGTGAAACTGTTCGGGTTATGAGGACTGGATGACCGTGCACGAATGTGCACGGTCATCCAGAGCAGGTGAGCAGTAGAACAGTAGAGCAGTAGATGAATAAGAAGAGTGCCACAAGCAAAGAAAGCCTGCTCACCTGCGTTCTACTGTTCTACTGTTCTACTGCTCTTCTGTCTGCGAGTTGACGAGGGTTGCAGACGCGCATGATCGCGCACGGTGATTCAGCCCGAAGAGTCGATCAATCGAACGGGAGGCTGACGGTCACGACGACGTCGTCACTGAACAGCTCGACGTTGGTCCGCAGGTGGAACTCGGAATCGTCCGGGGCGCGGTTCGCGTAGAACAGCTGCATCGAATAGACGTCACCGTCCTGCAGCCCGAGGCGGTCGAGCTCCACCACCTGTTCCGTGCCCGGCACGATGCCGCAGAGGTCGATCGTCAGTGCGCCGTTGATGAACAACCATGCGTCGTCGGCGCCCTTGAACTCGATGAACTGGCCGGTGCACGACTCGTACTCGAACTGTGCTTCGAGCTGATAGGTGAAGTAGTTGTTCCGGAGATCGCCATCGTTGCCGAAGAGCTGGTCGTCGATCGGGTAGAACGAGCTGTCGAGGTACTCGTAGACGCCGGCCCCATTGAGATTCAGCGTGATCGTGTGGCTCGCGGCCATGTTCACGCCCAGGATTTCCCTGTACCACTGGGCGAACGTCGTCGGGGAACTGATCGCCGCGTCACCGGCGACACCCGCCGCACCGGCGGTGTCGTTGATCAGGACACCGCACGCGTCGAGTACCATCGGGACGGCCATGTCCACGTGGAAGCCCGCGTTCGCCTGGACGTCCAGGTCCATGCCGATGAAGTTGCCGTAGAACTGGCCGGTGGGCATGACACGCATGATGGCGGTCGGCGCCACCACGGTCGCGTAGACCTCGCCGTTGGGCTGGCTGATCCGCATCTCCGTAGTGCCGAGGTTGTAGATCGTCGCCCGGCTGGGAATACCGGAGAACGGGTGCGAGTTGAAGGTCGAGTGCGGCATGAAGACGATGCCCTGCTTGACGTACAACTGCAGGGTCGCACCTGGCGCCAAGACGAGGTCGGCGTGCGTCGACAGCGTGAATTCGCCCTCGCAGAGAATGACCCGGCTGCCGACGACAACCACGGTGCCGCCGGTACTGATTGAGAGGTCGTCGCAATGCACGTCGCTGCTGAGCAGCTTGCTCCCCCAGGTGAGGTTCCCCTCGCTGGGATCCAGGCCGGTGGGCGCCGTGATGGTGGGCATGTCCGCGCCGACGTCATAGGTGGGAGCCGGTCCGATGTTTCCCGGACCATACGGGCCCGCGGACGAGTCCCAGGTGTCCTCGGTGGCGTTGTCGTGGACGCTCGGCGCGTTGGCGACCTGGACGACGCCGGGGATTCCGGGCGCGATGTACAGGTGCGGAGCGATCGGGTCGGCGCCGGAGTTCGTCCACTGCGTCACCACCTTGTAGCCGCCGCCCAGGAAGGCCGGGCGCTGGTCGTTGCCGATCGCCAGGTCGACGTTGCCGGCATAGTGGCCGGGACCGCCGATGGGCATGACGTTGAAATCGACGTGGTCCCGCTTGAAGTCGCGGATGACCCCCGTGAGGTCGATCGACGGCGGCGGCCCATCGGCCAGGATCGTCGGAGAGAACACGATCGCAACGAGAACGAATACGAGGAAGGTGTGCGGGTGGCTCATGACTCGTCCCTCATGCGCCTCCTGTCAACGGCAAGAGTAGATAACGCCCGGGCCGAATCCAAGTCGGCTAACCGGGGTATCTGCGTCGAGGTGTGAAGCGTTGCGGTCTGTGCGGGCTCGACGGGTCGCGCCGCCTCACTGCCCGTCAGCCGAGGTGATGCCGTCGGCGGCCTCGTTGTCGACGGCGCGCAGGTCACGCACGTTGGTGACGAAACCCAGCTTCGAGTGCATCCGGTGCCGGTCGGCAAAGAAAATGTCCAGCCGGCAGGTGGATCCGTCGACGAGTCCGAGTCGCTCCAGGTCGGCAAACTGGCTCTTGGCCCGGTGGACACCGCCCAGGTCGATCACCAGCTCGTCATTGATGAAGACCCACAGGTCGTCGTCTGAGCGAACCTCCAGGAAACGGCCGGTCCCCGCGGTCCACGTGAAGGAAGCGTGCAGTTCGACGGTGAAGTGAAAGTTGTGGTCGTCGACCCCCTCGACCCTGGCCGAGTTGCCGAACAGCCGTCCGTCGATGGGAAAGAAGCCGCCGAGGTCCCGGTATGTCTCGTCGAGTTCGTCATCGAAGACCCATGCGCCGTCGGCGCGCCGGAACATGGTGATCGCCAGCGGCGCGGCCATGTTGATGCCGGGTTGATCATGAAACCACAACTCGAAGCTCTTGGCGGACTGGATGCCTCCCGTGCCGGGCTCGGCGACCTTGCCGGCCTGGTCGCCTGCCCTGGGATACCGGCGAGCCATGCACCGGCAGACCTTGCGACCCCTGACATCGGCCCAGCTCTTACGCAGCCCGACGCCCTTGCCGGAGAAGACCGGCTTGCCGTCATCCCCGAGGAAGGTCTCGACGTTGCCGGTGTAGAGCCGGTAGCCCTGCTCCGGGCGGTGCTCGAAATCCGGATGACCTCCGTCCACGGTGCGCTCGCGGAAGTCGCGGACTGTTCCCGTGAGCACGAGGGTGTCGGCCGGGGCATCCTGGGCCCGCACGGACCCGGCAAGGACCACCGCGATCAGTACGGCGCCGAGGGCGACCGCGATCCGGCGTTGCGCGAGGACGACCATGAACGACAAGTCGGCGGAAAAAGGGCACCGCGTCAGTCGAACATCGCCCGGACCCCTACTGGACACTGTGGAAAACCTGTCAGTTGCCGCAGGGCGAGGCATCCGGCGGCGACCATCGGTTTTCTGGCGCATCGCAGGGCGATCCGCCGATGCTGAAACACGGTAAACCCTGACATTTGTGAGAGTTGACGCATGGACGCGTTCCGAATCCAGGGGGGCAGCCGGCTGTCCGGTCGCATCGCGATCGACGGCTCCAAGAACGCCAGCCTGCCACTGATGGCGGCGGCACTGCTCACCGACCAGCCCATCACGCTGCGGGGTGTCCCCGCGCTGGCGGACATCGGCAATATGAGCCGCCTGCTGGGCGAACTCGGCGTGACCGTGCATGGCCTCCACGGCACGATCACCCTCCAGTCAACCGACGAGAGTCCGACCCACGCCCGCTACGAGATGGTGAAGACCATGCGCGCGAGCATCTGCGTCCTGGGTCCCGTGCTCGCCCGCCGCGGTCGAGCCTCGGTCGCCATGCCGGGCGGTTGCGTGTTCGGGGAACGGCCGGTGGATCTGCACCTGCGCGGCCTGGAGGCTCTCGGCGCACGGATCGAGCTTCGCGGTGGCGACATCGTCGCCCAGGCCGATCGGCTCGTCGGCACGACGATCTTTCTCGGCGGGCCTTTCGGCTCCACGGTGCTGGGGACCGCCAACGTGATGTCCGCGGCCACGTTGGCACGCGGCCGGACGGTCATCGAGTCCGCCGCCTGCGAACCGGAGATCGCCGACCTCGCGGAGCTGCTCAACGCGATGGGCGCCCGGATCACCGGGGCGGGGACGCCGCGGCTCATCATCGACGGCGTGGACGAGCTGGGTCCCGCCGACCACAGGGTCATACCCGACCGGATCGTGGCAAGCACCTACGCGGTCGCCGCGGCGATCACCAACGGCGACGTCACGCTCAACGACTTCCCCTACGACAACCTGCTCGCGGTCATCGACCGGCTGAGCCAGATGGGCGTACGCGTCGAGCGTCATCACCCCGACGAAGACCCCCGGCGATGCACCGTCCAGGTCACCACGCAGCGCGTGCTGCGGCCCGTGATGATCACGACCCAGCCATACCCCGGCTATCCCACGGATCTACAGGCCCAGATGATGGCGCTGCTGTGCCTCGCCGAGGGCAACAGCATGATCGCCGAGAAGATCTACCCGGAGCGCTTCATGCACGTCGCGGAGCTCGCCCGGATGGGTGCGCAACTGTTCCGCCAGGGACCGACCGTCATGATCCAGGGCGTCAAGCGTCTCGTCGGGGCGCCGGTCATGGCCAGCGACCTGCGCGGTTCGGCATGCCTCGTACTGGCCGGACTGGCCGCCGAGGGCACGACCACCGTCAGCAGGGTCTATCACCTCGATCGCGGCTACGCCCGCATGGAAGAGACGCTCAATGCCCTGGGTGCGAAGATCGAACGGTTCAACGCCGATGTCCCGGAGCCGGCCGATCAGCCCGTGCCGATGCCGGCGCAGCTCGTCGAGATTTTTCGTTGACTGGGTGGCACGGTCGAGCGAGCGAAGCGAGTTCGCCCGTGTTGGACGTCGCTCCACGGGCGACGCCGCTACTTCAGCCAGGTCACGCTCCACCGAAGCGACCCCGTCTCCGCCAGGGCGGTGTCCACGGAAATCAGCAACTCCACGGTGTTGTCCCTGCTCGACGGAAACACGCCCGAGAGACGAGGCGCTACTCCAGTGCTGACCACATCGCTCGGCAGTTCGATCACCATCTTGAAGGTCGAGCCGAGCGACTTCAACCTGCCGTCGCGGTCGAACGCCCGCGCCGATTGGACGCGCTGGTCCGGAGTCATCGGCGAGATCATCTTCGTCCACCGTGCCTCCGCGCCGAGCGGCACCACCACGTCAAGGCTCACCATGCCTGACGCGGAGACGTTCTGATCGAACGAGATGCCCCCCACCACCAGTTGAGAGAGCACAGCGAAAGACCCCGACACGGCGGTGATCGTGACGCGATCCGACCAGGTCGCGCCCACGGTCCCGGCCTCGATGCCGCTGCGCTGGTCGGGCACCGACACGGCGCTTGCCATGATCGTGCCCGATCCGTCCGCGTTGATCGAGACCCTGATCGACGTCAGGTCCTCCTCGCCGCACCCGGCCAGCAACAACCCGAGCCCGACCGCGGTGACGGCACGCCATTTCGCGTTTATCATGACGGCCCAGCATACAGTGTCGCCCGGAGATGCGCTCATGCATGACAGGTCAGTGCCGGGCTCGGTTTCTCTGCTGCTGGCGATACTGCTGGGGCTTGGATGCTCCCGGTCGAACACCTCCAGGCCGATGACGGTCGCCGTGCGGGACAAGCTGACGCATCTGCCGGTGGAGTCGGCGCTCGTCGACGCCCGCACCCTCCATTTCTTCGTTGCGACGGACATCCCGCTGCTGGGGCGGGATGCGATCCTGGATCCCTCTCCGCCCGCTTCGGTGCGCGGAATGACCGGGCCGGACGGCACGGTCCGGCTCAACGTGGTCCAGAGGCACCCTGTCCGGATCATCGTGGTCGCGCCGGGGTACCTCGTGCAGGTGGTGGACCTCGTCACACACCCTGCCCGGAGCGGCCCCGGCGACTGGCTCGACACCGACCTTGGACCACAGGAACCCGCTGGAGCACGGCGCGTCGAGGTGCGGTTCCTGCCGTGAACGGAGTGAGAGAAAATAGACCGGGACTAATTTCCGGGCTGCGGTCACCGCGCAGCGGCGGGCTGCCGGCCGGAAATTAGTCCCGGTCTATTTTCTCTCACTCCGTTCGCAGCACGTCCAGCAGATCCTGCTGGGCGCCTTCGTAGCCCTGGATCGAATCGATCAGGTTGCGAGTCATCCGGTCGAAGCGCTGCGCGTCGACATCGCCCAGATGGTCACCGTACCTGGCGAGGACGCGTTCGACCGAGGCGGCCGAGGCTTTCAGGTCGGCGGCGGCGAAGGCGAAGGACCGCACCGCATCGTAGAGCAACTCATGCTCCAGCTCGTCCTGGCTGGGGCGGTACAGCAGCTTCCAGGGCCCGCGCCGCAACTCGATTGCGGTCAGCTTGACCTGCTGTGCAGTCAACCGGAGGTCGGCCATCGCTTCGGTAAGGTCGGGCACCCATTCGTCGACCGCATCGCCGACGTCTGCAAGGACCAGTGTCGCCCGGTCCATCGCCTCCAGGCCGGAGTCAAGCAGCCTGGCGACCTGCTCCATGCTCTCGGTTCGGAACCGGCTCATCACTTCCTGCATGTCGTGGCTGGCGAGTTCGAGGTTCGTGGCGACGGCGCCGATCGACTCGCGGTTGTCGTCGACGACACTGCGGGCGGCGGACATGAGCCACTCGCCGTCGGCGATGATCCGATCCAGTTGATCGGTCGTGCCGGCGCCCCATTGCATGATGTGATCGATCCGCTTTGCCCAGCGCGGCCAGTCGGCCTCGTTGATCCGGCCCATCAGCGCCCGCGCGTCTGAGCTCGCCACGTTGATGTTCTCGACCGCGTCCGATGCATCGCTGAAAATCTTGTCGGCCTTCTGGGCGTTGTCCGCTCCCATCAACGCGGTGAGAAGGCCCGGCGGGGAAGAACCCTGCATAGGGCCGGCCGACAACGGTTGTCCTGGATCTCCGACGCTGCTGATCTCCAGCCATGCGTCGGCACCGATGAGCGCCGGCGTCACCAGCACCGCCGGCTTGTAGTAGAGCTCGATGGTCTCATCGAGGCTGAAGGTGACCAGGATCCGCTTCAGGGCCTTGCCGGGCGTGATGTCCGGAACAACCGACTCGACGACGCCCATCTCCACGCCGCCGACCCGCACCTGGGCGCCCTCCTTGAGGTTCTTCACGCCCTCGCTCACGTCGAAGACCACCATGTACGACTTGGGATTTCGCCTCATCGTCTCCACGACGTCCGTGAGCGCAATGATCGTCGCCACGGCGAGCAGCAGCGACGCCGTGACGAAGACTCCGGCCCTGACGTTGTTGCGGCTGCGCTCGTTGGGACTCGCCATGGTTGGACGCTCCGATGTCCGGGATCAATCGACAGGGCTACGGTCATACCGCGCAGCCGTCGATTCGGCTAGGGCGCCCCGATCGGAATCCGGTATTTCAGCGTCTCGATCGCCGCGGGTTCACGTCGGCCGCGTCGACTCGACGGCCGGCCCGTCTTCAGCGCAGGAATCAGGCTCGACGCCGCCGAGCAGGTCCTCGGCATAGTTGGTCGCCGCCTTGCGGCGCGTGATCGGTCCCTCGGCGTCGCCGCGGATGAACTGCCGGATCGTCAACTGCCTGTCGTCGAGTTCGCCGACCCGGTCCTGCGGCCAGTCGCGGAGTTCCTCGAACGCCTCGCGGGTGTCGATCATCAGCATTCGCCCGCCATCCAGCATGGCCATCCGGTCACCCACCGCGAAGGCCGAGTCCATCTCGTGGGTGACGACGATGCTGGTGACGCCCAGGTCCTTGGACAGGGCGATGATCAGGCGATCGATCTCGGCGGAGGTGACGGGATCGAGACCCGCCGACGGCTCGTCGTAGAACAGCACCTGCGGGTCGAGCGCCAGCGCCCGGGCCAGCCCGGCCCGCTTCTTCATGCCGCCCGATATCTGTGCGGGGTACTTGTCGGCGTGCTCCCGGAGACCGACCAGCTCCAGCTTGATCGTGACAACGATGTCGATGATGTGTTCGTCGAGCATCGTGTGCTCCCGCAGGGGCAGCGCGACGTTCTCCGCCACGGTCATCGAGTTGAACAGCGCGCCGGACTGGAAGAGGATCCCGAACTTCTTGCGGGTCTCGTTCAGCTCGTCTTCATTCAGGGTTGCCAGGTCCTTGCCCAGCAGCTTCACGCATCCGGAGTTCGGGTACAGCGACCCGATCATGTGCCGCAGGATCGTGGACTTGCCCGATCCGGAACCGCCCATGACGACCATCGTCTCCCCGGGCATGACGGTGAGGTTCACGCCGTTGAGGACCACCTGGTCGTCGAAGCTCTTGACCAGGTCGATGATCTCGACAACGGGTTCAACCTCGGGTTCAACGTCCATTGCTCGCTCCGAGACGTGTGCGCCACCGGCGATGATCTCACTGTAGCAGGTCCGTACATAGTGGGTGGCACGGTCGACGGAGCAAAGCGACGTCGCCCGTGGTTGGACGTCACACCACGGGCGAGCTCGCTGCGCTCGCTCGACCGTGCCACCCCCCCGTGCAACCGGGCGCTACTGTTGGGTTGGTCAACGATGAGCGAACTCGCACCAGGACGGCCAACGCCGCAGGACGCCCGCCGGACGGTCACCTGCATTCTCAACGACCTGCACGCCGGTCGCCGGGAGGCGTCCGATCAGGCATCGCCTGGCAGTACGCGGGCCTCGGCCAGCTCCATGAGGCGATGAACGTGGTCAAGGCAACGGGCCGACCGCTGCTTGAGGGTCTCGCGGGTTCGGACACCTGTTGCCCGTTCACACGGTTCGAGATCGACGCGCTCATCGCGATCCTCGACGACCCCCGGGTCGTCGAGGATCGCGGGACTTCGCGAGCATCATCATCCGGCGCCCCCACGCGTACTGGTTCCTCCGGGATATCGGCAGCAACGGCCGCACGAACCCGGGCATTCGCGCGACACCCGACGGGCTGTACATCAACGACGACGACGTCTTGCCGATCCCGAGCTTCTTCTTCCTCGACGCGGACCGCACCGTACTCGGCAACGTCGCCGGGGCTTGCCGGCGGCGCGCGAAGAGGTGCTCGATCACATGGAGAACGCTGCAGCATCGTGGTACCGGATCGAAGGCACCCGACCACGAAGACATAGGGATTGCGTGCAGTATCTACGGACACGCCGGTCCCCAGTTGGCGAGGAGAATGAGAAAGTCAGTGATCCCGACCAGGCGATCGCCGTCGAGGTCGGCGGGATGCCCGGGGTTGGGCCCCCAGGCCGCGAGCAGCAGGAGGAAGTCGGTGATGCCGACGGTGCCGTCGCCGTCGATGTCGGCGGCTGCCGGCGGACCGCCGAGAGTTACGGTCACCACCACGGCGCCAGGTTCGACGCTCACGGTGACGCCCGGCGGTGCGTTGACCGTGCCGAAGGCGCCGGTGACGGACGAACCCGTCACGATCTGGAACTGCTGCCCGGCCAGGGGCTCCGAACCGGGCACCAGTGACACGTTCAGCGTCCCGGCGAGCGTGACCGCGCCACTGACGACCAGTGCGTCGCCGGTCGGGCAGGCCAGCTCGATATCCAGCGTTCCCAGGGCCGTCTGCACGTACGACCCGTCCACGACGAGTTCGCCGATCGACAGGCCCGGTCGCACGGTGCCCGAACTGGTCAACGCCCCGGTCACGGTTCCGTCGCCCTCGAGAACGCTCTGGGCGTTGACCGAGACGATCGGCGCCGACGCCTCGCCACCGTCCACGAGCGTCAACGTCCCCTGGCCGAGGTTGCCGACGAGCAGGTGTTGCGTGTTGGCCCAGATGGAGCCCGCCCCGGAGATGGTGGCGGAGCCGTTGGAGCCGGGATCGTCGCCGAGCGTCCCGCGAACGCCCGAGACCGACGCGCCGCCGAACACGGTAAGGACTCCGGTGCCGAAATTTCCCACAAAGACGTCGACCGTGTCGGTCCAGGTCGATGTCGGGCCGCTGATCGTGGCGGTACCGATCGAACCGACCTCGTCGCCGAGCTTCACCTTCGCCGAGTTAACGGCGCCGCCGCCGGCGACGGTCACGGATCCCGACGAGAATTTCCCCACGAGCAGTTCCGCCTGGACGTTGAAGGTCGCGCCGGGACCGGTCACGAACACGGAGCCGTTGGAGCCGAGGTTGTCTCCGACGCGGGTGACGCCGGTGAAGGTCGCCGTCGCACCGTCGAGCACACGCAGTACGCCCGTACCACCGTTGCCGAGGGACGCCGTCGCGCCGATGTTCCACGATGCGCCGGCGCCGCTCACGACGACGGTCCCGTTCGAACCGAGGTCGTCGGCGACGAACAGGCTCGGCGTCGAGACCGATCCACCGTCGGTGATATTGAGTGTCCCCGTGCCGATGTTGCCCACGAAGAGCGTCGCGATCGAGGTGAACGTGCTTCCGGGACCGTCGACGTTGATCGTACCGTTGGACGCGAACAGATCGCCGATCCGCACGAACTCGGTCGTCGCAATCGCCGAGCTGCCGCTCAGAATGTTGAGCACGCCCGTCGCGCTCTTGCCGACGATCATCTCCGGCGCCGACAGCGAGGCGCCGTTGGATGCGGTCACTGTGCCCGTTCCGGACACCCCGACGGTCAGTTCGACGCTGTTGCTCCAGGACGTGCCGGCTCCGTCGACGACGGCCGTTCCCACACTGAAAAAGTCGTCGCCGACGCGGCTGACGACGCCCGAGACAGTCGCCGCCCCCGTAATGTGCAGGGTTCCGGCGCCCCCGTTACCCACCGAGACCGTCTGCGAGTCGGTCCAGGTGGTGGTCGGGCCGTCCACGGTCATGGTCCCGTCCGCCGTGAGGTCGTTGCCGATCTTCACGCGCGAGGAGTTGAGTGTGGCGCCGTCGGTCACGGCGAGTGAACCGGTACCGGAGTTGCCGACGGTGATCGCCGCCGTCGCGGTCCAGATCGAGGTCGGCCCCTGCAGTGTCATCGCCCCGACCGCTGTGTCATTGTCGCCGATCCGCACCGGCGCCATGCTGTTCATGAACCCGCCGTTGCTGATCGAGAGCGTCCCTGAGCCCTCATTGCCGACGCACACGCCGCTGGTGTGAGTCCAGGTGCTGCCCGGACCGTCGAGCATGACCGCGCCCGAAGATCCGAAGTCGTCACCGATGAGAACCAAGCCGGTCGTGGCGGTACCACCATTGCCGATCAGGAGCGTCCCGGTACCCGCGTCACCGACGATCAGGACGTCGTTGCTGACGAGCGACGCCCCGGTGGACACCACGAGCGTCCCGATGGCGCCGGGATCCTTGCCGATGCGAAACTTCAGCGTCGGCGGCAGCACGAGCGGCACGACGGTCAGCGTGCCGTTGAGCAACGTGAGCGTGCCGACGTCCAGCAGGTGGTCACCAACGATGGCCCCGTTGAGCGTGTACGACCCCAGGGCGAGGTCGAACGTGACGACGCCTTCGGACATGTTCATCAACTCGTTGGCGGTCGGCACGGTAAAAGCGATCCCGTAGGTGAGGTCGAGGTCGAAGATCGCCGTGTCGAGCAGTCCCGGCACCCCGATGGGTGTCCAGCTGGCGGCGGTACTGAACGTGCCACCCAGCGGGTCGATCCAGGTCCTCTCCAGGCCCCCGGCGAGTGCCGGCCTCCAGGACGCCAGCAAGACAACAGTCATGACGGTTGATCTGGTTATCGCAGCCATGTGAATCCTTCTCCGGTCGTGTCAACCGACGGACGCCCTTGCTCCAGAAGAGTGCCCCGGGGCCGGATGAAATACGCCCGGCCAAGTATCAAAGTGACCGAAAGGCCCAATATTCAGTGCTGGCGCTGGCTTTCCCGGGCGTGCCGTGGCATGCTGTGGCGGTGAAGGAGCCCCCGCCGGGGTGAACACCCGGTGGGCTGAAGGTAAGGGGAAGTGGACATGAAACCGAGATACGCCCCCTGCCGGGCTATCGCGCTGTTCGCCTGTGCGGGCCTTGCGTCCGCCGACGGACCGGGTGAACCGGATCCGGCGGTACCGGGGCAGATCATCGTGCGCCTCGCGGCGACCGCCGACATCGACGCCTTCGTCGCGCAGTGCCAGGCGGACCACCCGGCCCTGAACCTCGGTCTTACCGTTGTCAACGCCATCGGCTCGGAGTCGACGTACCTGCTGGAGTTCGACCCGTCGGGCCTCTCCGAGGCCCAACTCACCCAGCTCGAATACGATCTTCAAGACGGCTACCTGGGCACCTACCTGACCTGGGGCGGATTCGCCTACGTCGCCCAGGGTCCGGAGGGCGGCACCGGCAACATCTGGTTCTTCGTACCGACCAACGGCCCGGATCTCTTTCCGGCACAGTTCGCCGCCGCAACGCTGGGTCTGAACGACGCGCACCTCACCTCGACCGGGCAAGGCACGGTGGTGGCGGTGCTCGACACCGGCATCGACGCGACCCATCCGCAGTTGCAGGGCCGCGTGCTCGCCGGCGGCTACAACTTCATCGACAATAACGGCAACACCGCCGACGTCGGCAACGGCGTGGACGACGACGGTGACGGCCTGGTGGACGAGCTGGTCGGGCACGGCACGTTCGTCGCGAGCCTGGTCACGCTGGTGGCGCCGGACGCCCGGATCCTGCCGGTCCGCGTGCTCAACGGCGACGGCGTCGGCAGCGACTGGAGCGTCGCGCTCGGCATCCAGTATGCGATCGACCACGGCGTGGAGGTGATCAACCTCAGCCTGAGCTCCACGCACGAATCCGAGATCATCGAGGAAGCGGTCGAGCGGGCCGCGGACCTGGGCATCGTGACCGTCAGCGCCGCGGGCAACTTCGGGACCGACACGCCGCAGTTCCCGGCTGTCGAGAGCCCGGTGCTGGGCGTTGCCGCCGTCGACGAGCAGGACGTCAAGGCGTCGTTCAGCAGCTACAACGAGGATCTCACGATCGCGGCGCCAGGCGCCAACGCGAACCCGGGCCAGCCGGACCCCCTGCACTCGATCATCGGCGCGCTGCCTGGAGGCATGTACGGCATGTGGGAGGGCACGAGTTTCGCCACGGCGCTGGTGTCCGGTGGCGCCGCACTGCTCCGGGCCCAGCACCCCGAATGGCCCAATGACGCGGTTTCCGTTTCGGAAATCGCCGACACGATAGAGGAGATTCTCAGGGAGACCTCGGTCGACATCGACGGGCTCAATACCATCTTTGCCGACCAACTCGGCGAAGGCCGCATGGACCTCGCCGAAGCCGTCGCCGCCGGACCGAGTGCGCCGACGCCCGGCGACCTCGACAACGACGGATCGATCGGGATTCTCGACTTCCTGGCGATGCTCGCCGACTGGAACCTGACGCACAGTTCCGCCGACCTCGACGGCGACGGCACGGTGGGGATTCTCGACTTCCTGATCCTGCTGGGGAACTGGTCAGTCTGACGGCGGGGCGGGTTCCGCGGACCCGGACCGTTCCGGGGCTGCCGACTTCGGGTACGCGAGGTCCCCAAGCGCCTCGTCACGGATGATCATCCACGCGAACCGGAGCACGAGGCCGCTGCCGTCGTCCGCCTGCACGACGAATTCCGCGTCGACATCCACCGGCCCGTTCTCGAAGAAGTAGGTGTATGGGATCGCGGCGCGGCGAAGGTCCGAGACGGGGTCCGCGGCGTCCTCGCGCTGGACCGTGCCGAGCAACCGTCCATAGCGTTCGGCCACGGCGCTGAGAAAGGCCACCGCCTCCTGTTCGGAGACCGGTTCGCCCCCGGTGACGAACGCGGCTTGAAATCCGGCGACGTCGCCGCCGTGGCCCGCCACCAGCGCGTCAGCGGGCCCGTAGAGCATCGGCCGGCGGGCGTGAACGTTCCACCATCGCGCGACGGTCGCCTGACCTCCGAGTGCCAGCAGGCTCACGATCAGCGCCGCCGCCACCAGCCGCTTGCCCGTCCGGTGCGGGTGCCGCCGGAGGTCCAGCACGGCCACCGCTGCCAGCGCGAGCCCGATCAGGGAAAAGATCGGACAGACAACGACCACCGCGCAGACCAGCGACGCGATCGCCCAGAGGCTCCTTTGCCTTGCGGGTGTTGCGGGCAAACCGGGCGAGACCGCCGTCTCAGCCGCCATCGCCCTCTTCCGGCTCCGGGGCTTCGGTCTCGGTCTCGGTCTCGGTCTCGAGTCCCGGCGGCGGTGTCTTGGCGGGGTAGGTCAGGTCGTCGAAGTCAGGGTCCGTGATCGTGATCCGCCCCAGCTTGAAGACCGTCGCACTGGTGCGCTCGTCCGCCCAGATGATCTTCGTCCGGCACTCGACAACGGCGTTGTCGAAGGTGAGTACGTAGGCGAACGTGGCGGTGGGTTGACCGAAGCTCACCGGAGGCTGGCCCGACTGATCGACTTCGCACCCTTGGAACTCACCGTAGCGGCTGCGGATCGTATCGATGAACGCCTGTGCCTCGGCGTCGGACGCGCGGACGCCCTTGCCGTAGAAGTGCGACTTGAACGCTGTCGGGTCGCCGGCGAAACCACTGGTCAGGGCGTCGTTTGGCCCGCGCATGACCATCTCCCAGGACTTGCCGATGAACTCGATCGCCTTGGGATAGACGAATGCCTGGCCGGCGGTGAAGATCACCCCCAGCAGGATCCCGGCCATGGCAAGCCCCTTGCCCTTGAGCGCCGGGTTGCCGTTGATCGAGACCATGGCCCAGATGCCCAGCAGGATCCCCGGGATCGTGGTCACCGGGACACAGCAGATGAGGCTGCAGACCAGTGATGCAATCGCCAGGGGGCTGGTCTTCTGCTCCTGGGTCGATTCAAATTCGTCAACGGGCGCACCAAACTGGGTCATCGGTCGGCCTCCATACCACCTGGCAGGCCCATCGTACGGGCTCGCGGCACGCCCCGCCACCGCAGGTACACTGTGCCCATGATCGTCGATCCGCACGGACAGCGCGTGACGGTCATGGGTCTCGGGCGTTTCGGTGGCGGGACCGGCGTCACGCGATGGCTCGCCGACAACGGCGCGCGCGTCACGGTGACCGACCTTCAGTCGCGGTCGACGCTTGCCGGACCGCTGCGCGAGATCGCGCCGTACGTCGACGACGGCCGCGTCTGCTTGCATCTTGGCGGCCACCTGGAGAGAGACTTCGTCGAGTGCGATCGCGTCGTGGTCACTCCGGCGGTGCCGCAACCGTGGGACAACCCGTTCCTGCGTGCCGCCCGGATGGCCTCTGTCCCGCTGACCACCGAGATCGGCCTCGTGACCGAACGCGTTGACCGGGGGCGCGTCATCGGCGTCACGGGCACCGCCGGCAAGAGCACGACCGCGGCCATGATCCACCACATCTTCGAGGGCCTGGGTCACCGGGCACACCTCGGCGGCAATATCGGCGGGTCCCTGCTGACCCGGCTCGGTGAGATCGAGCCGGACGACTGGATCGTGCTGGAGCTTTCCAGTGCCATGTTGTGGTGGCTGGCGCCGTGGTCCGCCCGCGTCGCAGTGATGACCAACCTGCGACCCAACCACCTCGACTGGCACGGTTCGATGCGGCACTACCGGCAGTGCAAGGAGGCGATCTTCCGCAATCAACGACCGGGCGACATTGCGCTGCGCGAAGCCGATGCGCGCGGCGACGAACCGATTCGCCTGGCCGTTCCGGGCGAGCACAACCAGGCCAACGCCCGGTTGGCGATCGCGACCACCGTGCGCATCGGGCTTGACGGGGCCGCGGCCGCCGACACGCTCGGTGACTTCCGGGGCCTGCCCGATCGATTGCAACTGGTCGCCGAGCAGGACGGCCGGCGGTTCTACAACGACTCCAAGGCCACGACGCCCGAGGCGACGCGGGTGGCCGTGGCGGCCTTTGAGAACCCGACCGCGGTACATCTTCTCGCCGGGGGCTATGACAAGCAGATTGACCTCGCCGCAATCGTCGAACTCGCCCCGAAGCTGGCCGGGTTCTACACGATGGGGGCGACGGGCCGGAGCCTCGCCGAGGCGGTCCGGGGCGGCCACGCGGAGTACTGCGAGACGGTGGACAACGCCGTGACCCGCGCGAGGGCCCGGATGAAGACCGGCGACGTATTGTTACTGAGCCCCGGCTGCGCGAGCTGGGACCAGTTCGAGAACTACCGGCAGCGGGGCGCGGCGTTTCGGGAATCAGTGGAGAAAGGGGCAAAGAGGGGGGTGGCACGGTCGACCGAGCGATAGCGAGGTCGCCCGTGGTTCGACGTCGCACCACGGGCGAGGTCGTCCGCCTGCGGCGGGCTCCCTCGACCGTGCCACCCCACGTATCACTCGTACCCAAGCTCCGCCAGATCGTCCTCGTCCAGGCCGAAATGGTGGCCGATCTCGTGCAGGAGCGTAATGCGGATCTCGTGGCGCACGTGCGGCCAGTCACCTGCGTGCGCCAGGATCCCCTCGCGAAACAGGTGAATGGTCTCCGGCAGCTCGTCGGGCTGTTCGATCGATCGCTCGGTGAGCGGCGTGCCGCTGTGCAGGCCGCAGAGAACGTCATCCGGTTCAAGACCGAGCTCCCTGCACAACGCCGGCGCGGGGCGGTCTTCGACGATGAGCGGCGCTTCGTCCAGCAGCGTCTTGAGTCGCTCCGGCAGCGCCGCCAGGACCGTCTCCAGCAACTCGTCGAAGCGGCGACGTTCGCGACCGGTCATCCCGAGTCGACTCTGCCGATGAGTTCGGTGATCGACCCGCAGCCCTGGCGCCGGACCCATCTCCTGAGGCCCTTGACGACCGCGACCGGTGACCGCGGATCGACGAACAGCGCCGTGCCCATGCCGACCGCCGTCGCCCCGGCAAGTATGAGCTCCGCGGCGTCGGTCCAGGTCATGACACCGCCGAGGCCCACCAGCGGCACGCCGGCGGGCCTGGCGACCGCCCGGTACACGTCGTGCACCATCCGGACCGCCACGGGGTGAATGGCCGGCCCGCTCAGACCGCCGGCGTCCGCGCCGCCGCCGAGACGCGGCGTGCGTCGCTCGACGTCGATCGCCATCGCCGAAATCGTGTTAATCAGCGTCAGCCCGTCGGCGCCCCCCTCGACCGCCGAGGCGGCCATCGCCGTGATGTCCCCGACGTTGGGCGAGAGCTTCACCAGCATCTTCGTCCGGGTGAGCACCGGCCGGATCTCCGCCAGCAGCGCCCTGAGTGCGCCGGGATCCTCGCCGAAAACGAGCCCGTCGCCGGTGTTGGGGCAGGAGACGTTCAGTTCGACGATCGGCAACCGGTCCTCGGCGTCAAAGGCCGCCGCGACCGCGGTGTAATCCTCGACGCTGTTGCCGGCGATCGAGCCGATGACGACCGTGTCGATCCGGTCGGCGCCGGCGAGCTTCTGGGCGAGGAAGCGCTCCAGCCCGACATTCGCCAGCCCCACCGCATTGAGCATCCCCCGCGGCACCTCGATCAGCCGCCAGGGCGGATGACCCTCCCGCGGCTCGCGAGTGATGGACTTCGTCACCAGTGCCCCCAGCCACGCCGGGGCGAGCACGTCGGCGAGTTCCGTCACGTAGCCGCACGTCCCCGCCGCGGCCACGATGGGGTTCCGCAGTCCGATGCCGCACAGCTCGACGGAGAGGTCAACCACGTAAGCTGGTTGTATCAGATCGACGCCGCGAGAGCGTCACCTCAGGTATCATGCCGTGATGAGCACGACTGACCAGCGGATTGCGCAGTTCGAGAAAATGGCCGCGGATGACGCGGACAACGACATGGCCCACTTCAGTTTGGGCAACGCGTACCTCCAGGAGGGCCGCCACGCCGAGGCCGCCGCGTCGCTGCAGCGGTGCATCGAGATCAACGGCGAATTGAGCAAGGCCTACCAGCTTGCCGGCCAGGCGCTGATCGCATGCGGTCGCGAGGACGAGGCTGCCTCGGTGCTGGCCCGCGGCTATGTCGTCGCCGCCGGCAAGGGCGACATGATGCCGCGCAACGCGATCGCCGATCTGCTGGGCGGCATCGGACGGGAACCACCGCAACTCAGCGCCGAGACGGAGGCCGCCGCGAAGAAAGTCAAGGACAGCGGCGCCTTCGTCTGCCGGCATACGGGTCAACCGGGGACGCAACTGCCGGATCCGCCGATGCGCGGGGCGGTCGGCGAATGGATCCACCAGCACATCTCCGCCGAGACGTGGAGCCTGTGGCTCGGCCAGGGCACGAAGGTCATCAACGAGTTACGGCTGGACTTTTCGCGGGAAGAAGATCAACGCGTCTACGACACGCACATGTGCGAGTTTCTCGGCATCGACGAGACGTTGCACGAGCAGCTCGCGTCCGCGCCCGGCGACGACTGATCTCGCGTCGCTCGTGACGAAAAGAACGAATAGGTCTTTTGCAGGTTTCGTGCGCACGCGCATCGAACCGGGCGCATAGTTTCAATGCTGGGAGGCTCGCAACGAGCATCCGTAATACAGCAGCGAGGCGTGCCGGTTCCTTCGCTCCTGTTGCTGTTGTGCTCGGCAGCCTCCCCGCATTGCACCGGATTCAGGAGGGTTCCCGGAGGGATACGGAAGAAGAGTCTCGGGAGGGATGGTCTTCAGAACGGTCCCGGCCAGAGCCCGTTCGGGGGATGCGAGGGGAAATGACCGTGCACGAACAGTGCGCGGTCATTTATATGTACGCCCTGCGGTGGTACACCCACCACTCGATCATCATCACCGCCAGGCACACTCCGACCGCCCACGGCCACAACGGCATGTACTGGTTGCCGCTGCCGGCGATGTGAACGTCGTCTTCGCGGGCGAAAATCTCCGTCGCCGGTGTGATGTCGCTTTCCGACTCGCTGAGGGCGTTGACGGCCAGCGGCCGGCCCGACCGATCGTCCTCACCGGGCATGGACCAGGTCAGCCCGTACACCCCGGACAACCTGATCGGCCCCCAGCTGAACATGGTCTGTTCCGATGCGGCGATCGCGATGGCCTCATCGCGGCCCGGGATCTCCAGCTCGACCGCCTCCGCCGCCGCGGGAAGGCGCGTGCTCAGCGCTTCGCCCGGCGCGAAGCTCGTCGCGCTGATCGCCTCCCCGGCATGTCCGAGGAACTCGACCGCGTTGACGATGAAGGTCACGAAACCGCGTTGAAACGGCCAGTTGCTGTCCAGCGGATTGAAGGTGACGTAGACCACCTGCATCGGGCCGCGGGCGACCATGACGATCACGGGGCCAGTGCTCCCCTCGGCCAGCACCTCCACGTCATCGGCGGGCGCCAGCAGGTTGTATCGCGAGATGAACAGTTGATCGAGGTTGACGAACCGGAACAGCGGATGTTCTTCGCGGTAATCCAGGATGAGCTGCGCGTTGCCCCGGCCGTACTCGTTGAGCCCCTCGACAGGCGGCGTCGCCCCCAGGGCGAGATACCTCCCCGGCAGCATGCTGCCCGCCGGCGGGGCGTAGTTGTCCAGCACGACGACGTCGTACTGATCAGCACCGCCGGTGTCACGGAGACCCTCGAACTCGGTCGTCGTGAGCGTGACCAGTCGCTCGATCGAGCCCATCCCCTCAAGAACGGTCTTGAGCAGGAAACCGTCCTCGCCGACGAGCGCCACCGAGAGCCTCCGCGGCGGCGGCACCACCAGCCGGACCACGTTGTCCGCGGCAAGGTCGTCGTTGCGCAGGTTCGCCACCTCGATCACCGCGCCCTCGGGCTGCTCGAACGGCGTGAAGATCACGGTCCGCCGCCACGGCACGAGCACCCCGGTTGCGGGATCGGCCGCGGCGGCCTCGACCGCGACCTCCTCGATCGCCACGGCGACGCCGTTGACCGAGAGCTGCACGTCGACGACCACCGGGTGCGTGTTGAAGTTCGCCAGCGCCGCGAAGACCTCCACGGTCGTCGGGCGGTCATACGGCCGCTCGATCGAGATGGCGGTGAAGGCCACGTTGTCGGCGGTCTCGGACCCGATCGGGTAGTACAGCAGTGTCTCGCCTCGCAGCACCTGGTCGGCGAGATCCTCGATGCGCCCGTCGCTGAACAGCTCCAGCGTCGCCGGGTCGCCGATGGGCCGGTCCGAGTCGGGGTCGACATTGGTCGTGTACGCCCGGGCGAGGGCGAGCGCGTCGGCGATCCGTGACCGGCCGTGGGTAGGCCGGATCCGGTTGATCGCCGCCAGCAGTTGCGGCTTGGAGTCGGTGAAGGGTGCGTACACCTCCGCGCGGTCGGAGAACGCGATCACCATCGTCTCGCCGGCGGACTGCGTGAAGAGCCCGCGGCCGTACAGTTCCTCGATCCGGTTGGTCGCGCGGCGCTGTGCTTCCTGAAGACGGCTCCGGCCGTCCCGGACGTCGGTCGCCGTCATCGAGCCGGAGTTGTCCAGAAGCAGGACCGTCCTGCCGCCGGCGCGGCGGCCCGCCTGGATCTGCGGCTGCATGATGGCCAGCACCAACAGCGCCAGCACGAGCAACTGCAGGAACAGCAGCAGGCTGCGCCGCAGCCGCTGAAAAGGCGCGTTGGCGCGCAGGTCCTCGACGGACCGCTTCCACAACAGCGTGCACGCGATCGGCTGGGACCGCCGCCGCAGCTTCAGGAAGTACAGCAGCACCAGCGGCGGGATCACCGCCGCGGCAAGAATCAATCCCGTCGGGATGGAGATCCAGTTCACGGGCGTTGGCCTTTTGCGCCTGCCCACGGGCGAACTCGTCCGCCTGCGGCGGACTCGCTCGACCGTGCCACCCCGCGCGCTCGGGTGGCACGGTCAACGGAGCGCAGCGACGTCGCCCGTGGGGCGACGTATCTCCACGGGCGAACTCGCTTCGCTCGCTCGACCGTGCCACACATCGCGTTCACTTCAGCAGCCCCCGCTTGCGCAAATAGTCCAGCAGCAGCACCGTCAGGTCCATGGACGTGTCGATCGTCAGGTGCATGATGTCCCGCCGGACGCAGAACTCCCGCAGCTTCCCGCAGTAGGCATCGAGGTTCTCCTTGTAACGCTTCAGAAGGGCCGCACTGATGGTCACCTCGGCGACGTCGTCGTCCTCGATGTCCGTCAACTTCAAGTCGCCTGCAAGACCGTGCTTCGCCGGATCGACCTCTTCGGGGCTGAGTATCTGCAGGCAATACGTGTCGTAACCGCCGCCGGCGAGATAACGGAGCCCCTTGTCGTACCCTTCCTTGAACATGAAGTCCGAGAGAATCACCATCACGCCCTTGCCCTGGCGGCCCAGTGCGATCTGGCGCATCGCCTCGTTGAAAGCGCCCGGGCCCCGCGGGGCCAGGTCCAGCAGCCACGAGCCCATCTCGCGGGTTCGCCGGCGGCCGCGCAGGTTCGACAGTCGCTGCACGCCCTCGGCGTCGAACGAGTAGAGGCTGACCCGGTTCTGGTTGGTGAGCCCGATGTACCCCAGGGCCATGGCAAGCTGCTGGGCGAAGATGAACTTGCCGGGGTTGCCCCAGTCCATCGACGCGCTGGCGTCGATGGCGATGATCAGCGACAGGTCTTCTTCCTCCAGGAACAACTTCAGGAAGAGCTTGTCCAGCCGCGCGTAGATGTTCCAGTCCACGAACCGCAGGTCGTCACCGTGTACGTAGTGGCGGTAGTCGGCGAACTCCACCGAGGCCCCCCGCTTCTTGCTCCGCCGCTCACCCTGGAGCTTGCCGGCGAAGATCTTGCGGCTCAGGACGTCCACCTGGTCGAGCTTGGACATCAGCGTGCCGTCGATGAGCTCGTCGACACGCGTGGGCCGGGGCCGGGTCGTGACGCCGAAATCAGCCATCGTGGCATCCTATCAGCTTGGGTTTGCCGGGGGGTTGCGTTACACTCGCGGTCGGATAGTTCGTCGGTGGAGCCGGGGCGGGACTCTCCGCCACTCGCGGAGGGCGATGCCGTTGCGGCTGAAGATTCGCGGCAAGATGATCGCGCTCATCGCGCTGCCGACGGCGGTGATCTACGTCGTGGTGCTGGGCCTTTGCCGCCGTGCTGCCGGAGCGCGAGGCGCTCGCCGGCGTTCGCTCGCGAATGACCCTGGCCGCCGTCGCCCTGGCTGCGACGCTCGTACTCATCATCGGGTGCATCTGGTTCGTGTCGGGACGGCTTGCGGCACCGATCATGCGGCTTCGTACCACGGTGCTGGAGATTGCCGGGGGCAACCTCAACACCCGCGTCGAGGGGATCACGAGCCATGACGAGATCGGTGAGCTCGCCGAGAGCTTCAACACGATGACCACCGACCTGCAGACGCACGTGGAGCACCTTGCCCACGAACGCGCCGGCCGCGAGAAGATCGAACGTGACCTCGATCCCGCCCGCGAGATCCAGCGCGGTCTGCTTCCCAGGACCGAGCCGAACGCGCCGGGCTTCGAGATCGCCGGATGGAACCAGGCCGCCGACAAGACCGGTGGCGACTACTTTGACTGGATGGAGCTCCACGACGGCCGGACGGTCCTGACGCTGGCCGACGTGACCGGCCACGGGATCGGCCCGGCGTTGATCGTCGCCGTGTGTCGGGCGTACATGAGAGCGTCCTCCTCGACGGGTCACGTCTCGTTGTCCGCGGCGATGGCCAGGGTCAACGACCTGCTCCACGAGGACATTCCGGAGGGCCGCTTCGTCACGGCAGCCGTCGGCGTGCTCGACCCGGCCAGGGCGCAGATGCAGTTGATCTCGGCCGGCCAGGCGCCGCTGCTCTTTTACGAGGCCGGCACGGACACCGTGCACAACTGGGACGCGGACGACCTGCCCCTGGGAATCATGAGCGGGCTCACCTTCGATGACGTCCGGACGATCGACTTCGCCTCCGGCGATTGCCTCGTGCTCACCACGGACGGCTTCTTCGAATGGCCGAATCCGGAGAACGAGCAGTTCGGGACGAAGCGCATGATGGCTTTCGTCAAGGAAAACCACCACCTGCCGGCGCATGAGTTCATCACACGGCTCTACGAGGCCGTGCTCGAACACGCTTCGGGAACCGACCAGACCGACGATCTGACGGCGGTCGTCATCAAGAAGGTATAGAGCGGTCGACGTCGCGCGGGACGGTCTCCAGCAGCCGGGTCACGATGTCGTCGGTCGTCACGCCGTCCGCCTCGGCCTCGAAGCTCCGGATGATCCGGTGCCGCAGTGCGGGCCGTGCCACGGAGTCGACGTCCTTGAACGCCACCGCGTAGCGACCGGCCAGCAGCGCCCTGACCCTGGCCGCACTGGTGAGTGCCTGGGCGGCCCGCGGACTCGCGCCGACACGGACGTTGCGATCCGTGTACTCGCCGGCGCCGGGCCCTGGGTGCGTGGCGAGCACCAGGCGAATCGCGTAGTCCTGCACGTGCGGGGCCACCACGATCCGCCGGGCGAGCCGCTGCGCCTTGAGAATGTACGGACCGTCCATGATCGGGGCGACGGACGCCTCCAGCCCGCTGGTGGTACGGGCGACGATCGTGTTCAGCTCGCCGCGGCTCACGAACGGAACCACGATCTTGAAGAAGAACCGGTCGAGCTGCGCCTCCGGCAGCGGGTACGTGCCCTCCTGCTCGATCGGGTTCTGCGTGGCAAGCACCAGGAAGGGGCGATCGAGGTTGCGCGTCGTGCCCGCCACCGTGACGCTGCGCTCCTGCATCGCCTCCAGCAGCGCCGACTGGCTCTTGGGCGTCGCCCGGTTGATCTCGTCCGCCAGGAGCAACTGGCAGAAGATCGGCCCCGGGCGGAACGAGAAGCTCCGCCGGCCGGTGGACTGATCTTCGACGATGACGCTCGTGCCCGTGATGTCCGCGGGCATGAGGTCGGGCGTGAACTGGATGCGGGCAAACGGCAGGCTCAGCGTCCGCGCGAGCGTCCGCACCAGAAGGGTCTTGCCGAGACCCGGCACCCCCTCCAGCAGCACGTGCCCGTCGGCGAACAACGCGATCAACGTCTGGATCACGACCTCGTCCTGGCCCACAAGGACACGGCCGATCGTCTTGCGGAGCTGCGCGAAGACCTCGCGCAGACCGCTGCACGCCCTCTTGACGGCCTCGACGTCCTGGAAGGCCAGGTCCAGGTCGGGAAGGGACGCGGTGTCCACGGCAGGAATCGCCTCAGGCATCGGGTTTGTCCGGGGGTTTGTCCGGGGGTGTGTCCTGGTCGGGCCGCTGCTGCGCCTGGTTGCGTGCCCGGCGCTTGGCGGCGAGCAGACGGGAGGTGTAGTCACCCTTGTCCTGGGGCGGTTCCGGCTCGACGGTCTCGCGCACCTGCTTCTGTGGCCGCCCGACCCCCGGGGCGCCGGCGGTTTCCTGCCGGACGTCGATCGCCTGCTGCCGGTCGGCCTCGGAGGCTTCGTAGCGGGCGGTCACCGACGTCTCGGACCGGTCCCGCCGCTGCGCGACGCGCTTCCATGCAGCCACCGTGTCCGTACCGACTTCCGGGCGGCGGCCGACGGTGCGTGCTGCCAGTGCGGCAATCGCTTTTCGATCGACGGCGATGCGCCGCGCCGCGACGTCCAGGACGAACATCGCCGCCGCGATGATCGCCAGCAGGTCCCACACTGCCCGGGGGCTCGTGGGCACCTCGAGGTCGCCGCGGTCGAAGAGGTCCAGCATCGCGGGATTGCTTCCGCTGAGCAATCGCCCGCCCGTACGTTGGCGCACCCGCTCCAACAGGGCCGCGTTGTGCTTGACGGACTTGAACTCCGGTGGGTAGGGGATGGAGACCGCGGCCTGGATGTTGCCCCGGATCGGGGTCTCGACGGTGCCGCCGACGAAGTTGATGTTCACCAGGTACGCGCCTTCCTTGGTCGCGCGAAACTCGCCGCGATAACGGCCCGGACCGGTCTGCTGCAGGACCAGCGGCTCGCTTTCGCTGTCGGGATCCAGAACTATCGCGGCCATCCGAAGGAAGTTGAGGTTGGAGGCATCGTTGCCGAGCGCCTCCAACTCGACCGTCGCCACGTCTCCTTCAAGCGAGGTGTTCACCATGATGTTCGCCGGGGCGCCCGGCCGCATCACCCACCGCAGCGACTGCTCCCAGAACGACCGGAACTCCGACCAGCTCGCCCAGCGGCTGCCCCATGTCCCGGTGAGGTCCGACATGTAGGCGATCGACTTGCCGAGGCCGTAGTTCCAGTAGGCGTAGATCGGGTCGTCGCCCTCGCTGGTGGGGCTGACGATCGGGACCTGGCTGAGGCCTTCGCGCGGGGCGGTGAGCACGTAGCCGTCGATGCTCGGCACCGACGCGAATCCTTCGATCGGCCCCGGCAGCCGGCTGACGACCTGCGGGAAGAACTCCTGCCCCTCGACGATCAGCGAGCGCGAGACGAGCTTGGCCTCCTTGATGAAGATCTTCGGCAACTGCTTGGGGTTCTTGATCGGGCCGTAGAAGGTGCCGCCGGTGTACCTGGCGATCCGTTTCATCGTCGCCCGGTCCGCCGCCGAGCCGTGGCCGGCGATGAGCACCGTGGTGATCGAGATTCGCGCCGCGACGAAGTCGTCGAGAAGTTTCTGCGGTGGCGCCGCCGGATCGCCGTCGGAGATGATGATCACGTGCTTCTGCCCGGCCGGCAGCGGCGCCAACCCGCCGATCGCGACCGCCATCGACGCCGCGAAGTCGGGCATGTCCCCCATGACCATCTTCTTGGCGGCCGCGATCGGGGCGGACTTGTCGCCGGCGAGTGCCGGCCCGAACTCCCACACCGCCCCGCCGAAGCGGAAGTCGTAGTCGATGATGCCCACGTAGTCGAGACGGCTGAGCGTCTCGATCGCGGCGATGGCGACCTTCTGCCCCCAGAAGTTGCCCTGGGGCATCTCCGTGGAGTGCATGATCAGCGCCAGCGCCCCGCGCGGCATCTGCCGGGTCATCGGCGGGTCGAGCCTGACCGGCAGCACGCGGGCCACGTCGGAGTCGATCCATCCGCCGGCCCCGAAGGACTGCGTGCCGCCGAGCATCACCAGCCCGCCGCCGAGGTCGTGGACGTAGGCGTGGACACCCTTGTCCTCCTCGTCGGTGAGCGCCCAGCGCGGGATGTTGGCCAGCACCACGGCGTCGTACCCGCTCAGGAACACCGGCCCGCGCGCCAGCGCCGCCGGTTCCATCACCTCGACGGCCATGTTGCTTTCCTGCAGCGCCGCCACGAGGTACCTGGAGTCGGCGGCATCGTCGATCACGAGGATCTTGCCCTCGGAACCGACGAACGTCACCGCGACGGCCCGGTTGTTGCGCGAGATCCCGTCCGCGGCGGCGTCGAGCGGCTCGAAGACCGCCTCGAACTGCACCGGTCCGGCGACGTCGAGACTGATCGTCAACGGCAGGACGGTCAGCCCCGGCGGCAGGTCCACGCGCATGGCGTGGCCCTCGGCGGCGCCGTTGAGATCGAGGAACTCGTCGTTCATTTTCAGCAGGACGTAGCCCGACGCCCGGCCCTGGCTGCGAAGAACCATCTTGATGCGGGCGGACTGCCCCAGCCTCGCTCGCGAGGGCGCGGTGATCCGTTCGAAGATGACCTCGTTGGCGTGCTCGTATTCGAGGACCAGGATGTCCACCGGAACGTTGTTGGCCGCGGCCAGCTCGGCGGCCGCCATCACACTCCCCTCCGTCTCGTTGCCGTCGGAGACGAGCACGATCCGGTTGGCGGTGTCCTGGGGCATGATCGCCAGGGCCATGTTCAGCCCCGCCTCCAGGTTCGTCGCCGCGAGGTCCGGCGGCTCCTGGATCTCGCCGATCCTCGTGTAGCGGTCGGGCATCGCCTCGATCTTCGCGCCGCGCGCGACGGTGATCAGCGCGAGCCGATCGCGCGGGTCGGCGCGGTCCTCGGTCGCGTCGCGAAGGTACTGCAGCGAGAGGTCCTTCATCGCCAGCGGGATCGACTGGCTGCGATCGAGCACCACCGTCACCGTGAGGCCCTCGCCGCGTTTCTCCCAGACCGGCCGCGCCAGCGCGATCGTCAGCATGAGCATGACCACGCATCGGATCGCGAACGTCGCCCAGGCTTTCAACAGTGTCACTCCGCCGATACTCCGACGGGACAAAAGGAACACGGGTATCACCAGTACCAGTAACACCAGCCAACCCGGGCGGTCGAAATGGAACGGCAGGTTGCCGAGCATCACAATCCGCGAATCACGTGCACACGGTTATTGCCGGAGTCGAGCACGAAGATCGTCTCTCCTGCGCCGTCAATGCCCCACGGATACTGAAGCTCGCCGCGGCCGCTGCCGGCCCGGCCGTACACACCGAGGCACCTGCCATCGGCCGAGAACCGCTGGATGCGGTTGTTGCCGAACTCACACACCAATAGCGTCCCGTCATCCAGCACGCAGACATCATACGGGTAGGCCAGTTCGCCCGGCCCGCGACCGGCGGTTCCGATCACCCTCAACGGGTTTCCCCGCGGATCAACCACCACGATCCGGTGATTGCACGCATCGGCGATGAACAGCTCGCTCCGATCGGCGCTGAAGGCCATCGATTGGGGCCGGCTGTATTGTCCCACCTCGGCACCGGGCTCGCCGAAGCTGAACAAGTGCTCACCGTCGCCGGTAAACACGCTGATGCGCTCATTGCCCCCGTACTCCGAGACGTAGACGTTCCCGCCGGGCCCGAAGGCGACGTCGGTCGGATAGATGAACTCGCCCGGCCCGCTGCCGTAGCGACCGAAGCGCATGAGCTCCCGACCGTCGGCGTCGTAGGCGATCACGCGGTGTTCGTGCGTGTCCGCCACGAAGACGCGGCCGTCCGGCGACACGCCGAGGCCGGTCGGCTTGCCCTTGTCCCAGCTGGGCATCCGCCACTGCACCTGCGGCTCGCCGTCGAAGCTCCACCGCTGCACGCGGGCACTCTTGTCGACGACGAACAGCACCCGCCGGACCGGATCGACGGCGATGCCGCGCGGATACTGAAACTGCCCCAGTGACCGCCCCGGCGACCCGAACGTGAACCGGGTTTCCAACGGCGCCGGCTCGGCGTCACCGCCGCCGGCCCCGCAGCCGGCGATCACAACGAGCAGCGACGCGGCCGGCACGATGCGGGCGACGCAGGCGGGAACCGGGATGGCGTGACTGGTGCGGAACACGGTGTCAAGACCCGGAGGGTTGTCGGCGACCGCTACTCGCCGGACGAGAGCATCGCCCGGATCGCGAGTGCAAGCTCCTCGCTGCGACGGGATGGGAAGCGCAGACGGTTGGGCGGACCGTTTGCAAGGAGCACCGCGACATCGATGTCGCTGAGTTCCGAAGCGGTGCCCCGGGCCACGGAGCCGAACAGCCAGGCGACGGCGATCTCGCTGTGATGAGCAAGGGCGGCGCCGATATCCTGACACGCGTCCGCTCGCATGTCGCCATGATAGCAGGGGAATAAAGGGCGGAAGAAATCCGCCCCCTTTGTTCCTACGCAGCGAGGTTCTCGTCGCGATCGGGCTCGGGCGCCGCCGGTTCGTGCAGGGGAGCGGGTTCCGGTTGCGCCGGCGGTTCGGTAAGCCCGTGCAACGGGGTTCCGGTCAGGAACGGACGAACCGCGCCGAACGGCGGGGTGCACGTCGATGCCTGTGCGGGTTTTCCCTTGCGTCTCTTTTTCCGGGCCCTGGCCTCGAAGGGGATGCCGGGAAGGAGACGGGCCTTGGGCAGGTCGCTCATGGCCGGTGACCATCACTGGGGACCGCCACCAGCCGGCGCTCCAGCAGTGTCTCGCCGTCGCACTCCAGCACGAGCCGGTACTCGCCGGGGCGCTCGAAGACGACGTCCTGGAAGAGGAACTCGCCCTCGGCCACCGCCAGCGGATCGCGGGAGTCCACGTTCGCCTGGGCGGAGCTGACGTCCCTGGGATCCGACCCGTCCTCGCTCAGGAGCACCAGCCGGAGGTTGATCGGCACGGCGCTGCTGATCCGGGTGAGCGCGACGTACGCACTGAACCTGGACAGGACGCACGGGAACTCCGGCGCCGTCAGCGCCGTGAACCCACCCTGGATGAACGTCTTGCCCGTGGACGGGTCTCTCCAGACCGAGTCGCAGAGCATCATCGTGAGCGCCTGCGGCGGCGGTGTCCGGCCGTTGTTGAGCGGTGTGTCGGGCATGTCCGGCATGGTCATGAACCGTCATCGGCGGCGTCCAGGGGCGACTCAAGCCAAAAAGGCGACACCGGCGGCCGCCGGGGCACGATCCAGGTACACTGGCCACCGCGGCCGGGCGGGCGTTTCGAGCACACACCTTGCCCGTCGAGAATCCGGCAGGTCCCGGCCGTCACGTCTTTCGGACCTGCCGCGAAGCGCTGCCCGCCAACAGGGTAATGGCGGCGGGCGCGGCGCCAATCGAAAGGAGGTGCGGTCGTGAAGACCCACCCGGGAATCGGTATCGTACTGTGCGCGATCTGTCCGGCGATCTCGAGCGAGGTCGTCCACGGTCAATCGTGCGAACCTGCCTGGTCCGATCAGTTCTCGTCGGGTGAACTCGACTTCTGGGTCTGGAGCCTTGCCGTCTTCGATGACGGCAGCGGTCCGGCGCTCTACGCCGGAGGCCTCTTCGAAACGGCGAGCGGCGTGACCGTCAATAGCGTCGCGAAGCTCGACGGCAACTCGTGGTCCGCCCTCGGCACCGGTCTGGACGACGCTACCTTCGCACTGCGAGAGTTCGATGACGGATCCGGCGCTTCGCTCTACGCCGGCGGCCAGTTCCAGTTTGCAGGTGAGGTCGAGGCGGCCGGCATCGCCCGGTGGGACGGCCGGAGCTGGTCGTCCGTCGGTGGCGGCCTGCACCGCGAGACTGCCGCGTGGGCGTGGTCGTTGGCCGAATTCGACGACGGCACCGGCCCGGCCCTCTATGTCGGCGGCTTCTTTACCGAGGCCGGATCCATCTCCGCATTGAACATTGCGCGGTGGGACGGGACTGAATGGTCCGGGCTCGGCGACGGCCTTGACTCCTCAGTGCGGGCGCTTGCGGTCTTCGATGATGGAACCGGTCCCGCGCTCTATGCCGTCGGGCTCTTTACGGCGAGCGGAGGCTCGGCACTTTCGCACATTGCCCGCTGGGACGGTACGTCGTGGTCTGCCGTCGGCGGCGGGCTCAATGGCGCGGCCCGCGCGCTAGCCGTCTTTGACGACGGCAATGGCCCGGCCCTGTATGCCGCGGGTAATTTCACCATGGCCGGCGGCGTTGCCGCCGAACACCTCGCCAGGTGGGACGGGCAGAGCTGGTCTTCCGTCGGCGGCGGACTCGATGATTCGGTCTACGCGCTGACCGTTTTTGACGACGGCGCCGGCCCCGGACTCTACGCGGCAGGTTACTTTCTGGAAGCAGGCGGGCTCACCGTCAACCGGATCGCCAGGTGGGACGGCGTCTCCTGGTCGGCACTCGGCACGGGGACCAGTGGAGGCGTGTTGGCCCTTGGTGTACTCGACCTGGGGGCCGACCACGAACCGATTCTCTACGCCAGCGGCTTCTTCGGGCTCGTGGGAGGCATTTTGGCGGCGCACGTCGCGGGCTGGAACGGCTCGAGCTGGTTCATCCCCGGTAACGGCGCCGACGACGTGGTCTGGGCGCTGGCCGTCTCCGACGAGCCGGCCGATGCAGGGGCCGGCCTCTTCGCAGGAGGCACCTTCGACGCCATCGGTTCAATTGCGGCAAACTCGATCGCCCGCTTCAACGGCAGCGAGTGGTCAACGGTGGGAGGCGGCGTAGACGGTTACGTGTTCGCCCTGGCATTCTTCGACGACGGCAACGGCCCGGTGCTGTACGCCGGCGGGGGCTTTACAAGCGCCGGCGGCGTTGAGGCCAGTAACATCGCCCGCTGGGACGGCGTGTCCTGGTCGGCACTGGGAACCGGGATCGTCGGCGACTACGTCTGGGCGCTTCAGGTGTTCGATGACGGAACCGGCAACGGCCCCGCCCTCTTCGTCGGCGGCGAGTTTGTGAACGCCGGTGGCCGGAGTGCCGGGAACATCGCCAGGTGGGACGGAACGAACTGGACGCCGATTGCATCCTTGGGCCACGACGAGGTCAGAGACCTTGCCGTCTTCGACGACGGCAGCGGCCCGGCGCTCTACGCCGGCGGCAGCTTCTTTGGCACATACGCCCCCACCCACAGTGTGGCGCGGTGGGATGGCACGACATGGTTACCGCTGCCGGGTGACGCTGCCGGCGGTGTCCTGAGGCTGGAGGTCTTCGACGACGGGCTCGGCGGCGGCCCCGCGTTGTATGTCGGCGGTAGTTTCTGCGTCCAGAGCGGGCCCGATGAAAGTGCGTGCGGTCTTGCCCGCTGGGACGGGATGACGTGGTCCGACGTCGGTCTCGCGGCAATCGTGTACGGGATGAGCGTCTACGACGACGGCACCGGTCGCGGGCCGGCACTGTTTGTCAGCGGCATGTTCGACTCGGCGGGCGGGACGCCGGCCCGTAACATCGCGTCCTGGGACGGTGCCCAATGGTCCCCGCTTGGCGAAGGCCTCGGCGACGACGGCACGGACATTGAAGTCGCTGTTGCCATGGAGGTCTTCGACGACGGGCTCGGGCAAGGCCCGGCACTCTGGCTCGGCGGCCAGTTTGCCACGGCCGGCGGGCTCAGCTCGCAGAACCTCGCCCGGTGGGGCGGCTGCGCGGCGTTTGTTCTCGGCGACCTCAACGGCGACGGGCTGGTCGGCCTCGATGACTTCCTGGTGCTGCTGGGTGCATGGGGCCCCTGTCCGGCACCGTGCTCGCCGTCCTGCGTCGGCGACCTCGACGGCGACTGCGTTGTCGGCATCACCGATTTCCTGCTGCTGCTGGCCAACTGGAGTTGACTCGAAAGACACTCGTCCGATCCTGACACCGCGCGCGGAGGGCCGGTATTCTCTCGCCAATGGCCGAGGGACTCTTCTACCATCAGGCGCTGCGTGCCCTCACCGCGAAGAAGGTTCGGTTCGTGGTCGTCGGCGGTGTGGCGGTGAACCTCCAGGGCGTACCGCGGTTCACGGCCGATCTGGATGTAGCGATCCCGATCGACGGCGACACCCTCCAGGCGGCTGCGCAAGCCCTTCTGGGCATCGGACTTGTTTCGCGCATCCCGATCCAGGTGGAACAACTCGCGGACATCGCCACTGTCCAGGCATGGATCGACGATCGCAATCTCCGCGCGCTGACGTACCAGGACCGTGATAATCCCCTGCGGCAGGTCGATCTGCTCCTGGCGACGACGGTCCCCTACGACGAGATCGAGCGCGACGCTGAAACCATGCAGGCAGGGGATCTCGAGATCCGGGTGGCCTCCGTCGGCGTACTGATCAGAATGAAGACGGGAACGGGCCGTGCCCAGGACGCCTCGGACGTCGACGCCCTTCGGCGCGTGCAGGAGCTGGACCTATGACGGACCGGCAACCGCCTCTTGCCGGGTTCCGCCACCACCACAGCGACGATGAGCTGCGCGCCTACCGGCGGCTGACGGCCGAACAGAAGCTCGCATGGCTCGAGGACGCGTGGCGTCTGACCGTGGATTTCCTGCCGAAGCATCGCCTCGCGACGTACCAGCGATTCAGACGCGCGGAGAGCTGATGCCGCCCGCCTGTTCCTTGAATGTAGCGCCTGTGCCCTGGATGTAGCGCCTGTTCCCTGGGCGTAGCTCAACGCCGGCACAGCGGCCGGAACATCGCCACCGCCGCGACGCCGGCGGCGAGGGCGACCCCGACCAGTGCCAGTACCGCCAGCAGCACGGTGTCGGGGCGCTGGTAATGCACGGCGTTGAGAATTGCGCCGGCGATCAGGGGGAACCCCGGCGGCGCCAATCGGGCGGCGACGACGAGTTCGCTCATTGACAGGACCGCGACGACTGCCCCGGCCGCACCGGCGGCGGCGAGTAATCTGGGCCACGCGGCGACGACGTACGCCACCAGCGTGTCGGCGCCGTCGAGTCGGCGCAGGTCACGCAGCGTCCGCGGCTCCCTGAGGCTCACCCACCGCGCCAGCAGCGCCGCCACGAAGCCGAAGCGCGCAAGATAGCCCAGGACCAGGATCGTCGGGTTCGCGTACACCATCGCGTCGAGACCCGGACGGTTGTACGCCGCCTCCAGCGCGACGCCGACGGAGGTCGCGGGGACCACGGCTCCCAGCAGCCAGCCGATCGCCTGCGCGTCGGCGACCACGCGCACCCACCGGCGGTGGTCCTGCCATAGGGCGGCGAGCCCGACCGCGACCGCCACGGTCGCCAGCGCGGTGATCGCCGCCACGGCGAGCGTGTTCGCCAGGTCGCGCCCGTACAACTGCACGAACGTCATCGGGCTCGCCTCGCCGGTGAGGTTCGCGATGAACAGGCCCACGGGCAGCGCTACTGATGCCAGCCAGATCGCGGCGGTCGTGATCGCCCCCGCGCGCGTCGGCGCCGCCGGCCGGATCGCCATCTCCGTAAAGCCGCGACCCGACAAGACCCAGATCGCCGCCACGCCGATCGCGGCCATCGCGATCGCCGGCGCCGCGGCCAGCATGACCGCGCGCGGGCCCGCGCCGAGTTCGCTCTCGATCGCGCGAAGCTCGTAGCCGTAGGTGAAGATCTGCGCGATGTCGAAGCTGGTCGTGTTGTTGAAGACGAACAGGAACACGATCAGTCCCCCCAGCGCCAGGCCCCGCCAGTCGCTGCGCGCGGCCTCGATGAGCCTGCGGGCGGGTCCTGCCCCGTCCAGTTGCAAGAGCTCGTCGCGATGAGCGGGCTCGGCTCCGGAGAACCCCGCGACGCACCATGCCGCCACCGGCCAACTCCAGCACAGCAGCCCGGCGAAGAGCGTGATCATTCTGGCGAGATGGATCCGGTCGGCGGCCACCGCCCAGCGGTACAACGCCGAGTCGGCGGGCCACGCCTGCCACCACGCGTAGAAGACGACGTACGCCGGCACGCAGATCGGCGCGAGGATCAATACGGACAGCGGCAGGTACCAGCCTCGGCCCGCGGAGCGGCCCAGCAGCCTGCCCGGCACCCAGCCGGCGAGCACGGCCGCCACGGCGACTGCCGCGGCCCAGCATGTACTGGTCAGGAACAGTTCCACGCCGTGCCGCACGGTGGACGGGGCGGCCCCGCCGGCCGCGGAGCCCGGACCGGCAACGAGCGCGCTCAGTGCGGCCAACGCAGGGTAGCCGATCGCCGCGGCGCACAGGGCCAGGGCGACGCCGGGCAGAATCCACCCGCTACGGCGCATCTCGATCGTCAAGCAGACGCATCGCCTGGTCGATGGCGCCGGGCATCAGCGCGGCCACGCGAGACAGGTTCACCTCCAGCGGATCGGGCACGGCGTACTCCGGGAACTCCGCGGCGATCGCCGCGCGCACCGGAATGTTGTGCGAGGTCGATTCGGCGAGCATGCGTTCGACCTGGTCGCTCAGCAGGAAATCGATCAGCGCCGCCGCCGGCTGCGGGTTCGGCCCGTTGGCGACCCGCGCGACGGTGTTGGGGATCAGCAGGGTGCCTCCCCCGCTGACGCCGTCGATCGCGTGCCGCGGATAGACGTGCCGCACGTTGTGGCCCGCGGCCACGGCCGCCCACACGTCGTCGGTGTCGGTGAGTCCCAGGTCCGCCTCGCCGTCGGCGACCGCCCGGACGACGCCGGCGTTGCCGCCGGGCAGCAGCCGTACCCGGTTGTCGGCGAGGCCCATCAGGAAGGCTTCGTAATAGGACATTCCGGCAAGCCCGGCCCAGAAGACCTTCATCGCCGCAAGGTGCCCGCCGGTGGTGCCGAAGCGGGGGTCGGCCATCACGATCCGCCCCCGAAAGCGCTCGTCGGTGAGGCCCATCCACGTCCGCGGGACATGTTCGGGCTCGACGCGGTCCGGCGCGTAGACGATGACGCGCGCGCGGGCGCCGAAGCCGTGCCAGAGATGTCCCGGGTCCCGGAAGACCGCCGGCCGGTCCCCGGCGACCGCGGAGTCGTGGCCCGCAAACACGCCGTGGCCGGCAAGCCGGATCGTGTGGAAGACCTCCGAGGACCAGAAGACGTCGGCCTGGGGGTTGTCCCGCTCCGCGAGCAGCCGGTTGGCGAGCCCGGTGGTCTTGCGCTGCTCGGTATCACCGACCATGTCGACGCGGATACCCGACTGCCGCTCGAACGCGCGAACGATCGGGCGGGCAACGTGATCGTCCGCCGAGACGTAGAGAACGACGTGCGGGCGGTCGGAACACCCGGCCACGAGGACCGCCACCGGCAGAACCAGCAGGCGGAGCGGGCGCGCCGTCACCGGGATTCGCTACTCATCGTCATCCGGCGCGGAAGCGCCCGGCGACTCGCCATCGGCGGCGCTCTTGGCCTTCGCCTCGATGCGCTTCTTGAGCTCGCCGAAGTAATGCATGTGCGCTTCCCAGTACTTCCGCGGCACCTGGTCATCGCCCTGGGCCTCGTCGAAGCCCTCGCTGACGGCTGCGGCGACCGCTCGACGCTCCGCGGTTGACTCGCCGACGATCACCGGGCCGTCGATGAACTGCCGTGCGATGATGTCGCCGGGAGTCGTCTGGCTCGGCGAGTGCACGAGCTTCATGCCCGTCGGGGTCGGGGAGATCGGCGCCTTGCCGCCGGCACCCTGGCCGCGTCGGCCGAACGCACCGCCGCGGCCCTGCTGCCACTGCTGCATCGCCTGCTGCATGGCGAGCCCCTGGCCAAGGCCCTGGGCCTGTCCCTGGCAGGTCCCGGCGGCTGCCTGTGCCTGCTGGAGAAGCTGCTGCATGGCTTCGAGCGCGTTGAGCTGTTCGCCAAGCCTGCCGCCCGGGTTCATCTGCCCCTGCTGAATCCCCTGGGCCATCTGGTTGAGTCCCTGGCCGAGACCCTGGGCCATCTGCTGGGCGGCCTGCTGGGCCTGGGCCATCTGCTGAAGCTGCTGCTTCTGCTGCTCGTTGAGGTTCGGGTTGTTGGCGAGGGCCTGCTGGAGAGCCTTCGGGTTCTGCGCCAACTGCGGGTTGAGACCGGCCTGTTGCAGCGCGTCCTGGAGCTGCTGCTGTTGTTGGGCGAGTTGCTTCACCTGCTCGGCAATGTCATTCATCTGCCGGGCGAGCTGCTGTTTCTGGTCGTCGGTGAGGTTGCCGTTGCGGATATCTTCGGCGAGCCTGGCGAGCGCTTCCTGGGCGGCCTTGAAGTCGCCCGCGGCCAGCGCCTCGGCAAGCTCCTTGCCGGGACCGTCCCGGGGCGTCTTGAGCTGGTCGAGAATACTGTCGATTGCCGCGGCGGTCCTGCCCTTCGGGCCATTGATTATTTCGTCGAGGCGCTTGTTCAGATCGGTCAGCTTCTTGATCGCATCGCGGCGCACGTCCTGGCGGGTCTTCAGCGCGTCGGGATCGGTGGCATCCTGGGCGAGATCCCCCAACAGGTCCGACAACTCGTCGCGAAGCTCGGGACTGTTGAGGATCGGCCTGATCACCGCCTCGATCGCGTCGTCGCGCTGCTGAATCGTCTCGGCCAGCGCGACCTCCCGGCCCGGATCGGACGCGAAGAGGTCCTGGGGCAGGAACCACGCGCCGACGGCGATCAGCGCGATCAGCGGGGCGAGCCACGCTCGTGCCGGTGACTCGACGGTGAAACGACGCCGCACCTGTTCGCGCGTCCTGGGATCGCGCGCCGCCGACACCGCGTCTTCGATCGCCGCCCGGGCAAACGGGTCGTCGCGGCCCGCGACGTGCAGGGCGGTCGAGAGCTTCTCGCGGAGGTCGAGCCGCCGGTCCACCTCGACGGCGATCTGGAGAACGGTCCGCCGGCGACCGCTCCACATGCGGGCGGCCACGAGCAGCGCCAGCACCGCCAGTGCCGGACCGAGCCACAGCCACGGCCAGAAGGGCGCCGCGGTCACGCGCTCGGCGGCGATCAGGACGATGACGAGGATCCCCAGCACGATCGCCGAGGACTGAACGCACCGCAGCAACGAGGCGGTTTCCAGTCGGCGGGCGGCCAGCTTCAGGATGGCTCTGATGTCGCTCATATGATGACCAGCCTGTTCCATCGGTATCATACCGCGACCGCGACCGCCTCTTTGGAACAATGCCCTTTTTCGAACCAGGAACGCAGTCATGCTCAAGGATGGATCCCCCGGACCCCACGGACCCCACGGACTCACCGCAATGACTCGTCGGCGGATCGGCGCTTTCGCGGCCCTGGCCGTCTTCGCCTTGACCGGGGCCTCGATGGCCCAGAGCGACCGTGATCTCCGCCAGGAGAACCAGCGGCTCCAGACCCGGGTCAACGACATGCAACGCGAGCTTGACGCAGCGCACGTGCGAATCGCCCAACTGAAGCGCGAGATTCGAACGCTGGCGCAACGCCTCGGCCAGGCAGCGGGCGGCTCGTCATCCACCGGGCCGTCGGCGCCTCCGGAGCGCGTGACCATCGACGAGTCGGTGCCCAGCGCGAGCCCGCGGGCGTTGTTCAACGCGATCAGCGCGAGTTATCGCGAAGCGACACGCGACCTGGAGATCGGCGACTACACGGGCATCACCGGCAACCGTCAACGCGCGACGTACCTGCGCGCCGTGGACAACTGGGCGAAGCGCATCCAGCGCGCGATGCGGTCCCCCGTCGTCTGGCACATCCGGGTCATGCCGCCGGCCGAGCAGGCAGGCGATCATCCCGGCCTGCGCGTGCGGGCGATCGATCCGGAGACCCACGTCGTGCTCGGCGAGCCGTTCTTCATCCGTCTCAACAGTGCGGTACGGCGAAAGCTCGCCCAGCTCGAGCAGCGAGGTGCGATCGACGTACTCGTGCTCAAGGGCGTCCTGGTCCCGCAGATCTCGCTCAACCCTGACCGGATGGAGCCGGGCGCGTTCGACAACCCGCGGCTCATCGGACCGTTTGCCGAGTTCCGGTTCGCCGTCGATGCGTCCAGCCTTACGCCGGTGCCGAAGGAACGGTCACGGCCGGGCTAGCCAGCCCATCCTTCTCATGACGCCCGGCGACAGGCGGTCTCTTCGAGTGCCGCCAGCAGCGCCGCCCGGGCATCGTCGACATCCATCTCGACGCTCGCCCCGGACGCGTGCACGTGGCCGCCGCCTCCGAAGCGCTGGGCGAGCACGTTCATGTCGTTCGAGACCACGCTCTCGACGCCGGGTACATCGGGCTTTGAGCGGAAGCTGAGCTTGGTGCGACCCGGTTTGGTCTGGGCGACGAGCACGGCGACCCGTACTGCCTTGACGCTCATCGGCAGGTTCACCAGCTCGGCGATGTCCTGCACGGCGCCACCGGTCGCACGAAAGTCCTCGGGACGGATCGTCATGATCGCCACGGCGCCGTCGAGGGCGAACTCCAACGAGGTGAGTGCCCTCGCCATCAAGGCCAGTCTCTGCGGCCGGGCGGTTTCCTCGATGATCTGGTAGAGACGCGGCTTGTCCACGCCGAGCTCCAGTAGACGTGCCGCCAACCGCATCGCCTGGGGGCCGGCGCTGGAGTACCGGAACCATCCCGTGTCCGTGGCCAGGCCGACGAAGATCGCCTCGGCGACGCCTCCCGGTCCGCCGGTAATCTCGCAGCCCATCGCCTCGATGACCCCGGCGAGAATCTGGGTGGTCGACGCCGCGATCACGTCGACGAGCCGCATCGATGCCACGAGATCGCCCTTGACGTGGTGGTCGATCCCGATGATCCGGTCATGGCGCTGCCGCAGCCAGTCGGCGATCGGCTCCAGTTGCGACCACGCGCCGGTGTCCATGACGACGACCAGGTCGTGTTCGTCCGCCGGTGGGCTGCGGTCCAGGAATATCGGTGTGTCGCCGGCCACCTCGCGCAGCCGCGGCTCCAGCGGACCCATCAGGTAGATGTCCGCCGCGATCACCTTCTGGTCCAGGGCTCGATGCAGCGCCAGCGCCGAGCCGATCGCGTCCCCGTCGGGTTTGACGTGGGTGGTGAGCAGGATGCGGCCGGCGGAGCAGATCCGCCGGGCGATCTGCTCAACCGTGGCGTTGGAGCGATACTCGTTCATCGTCAGCACGGTGGCGTCGGTCTGTATGCTCATGGTGTTCGGCTGGAACCGGTGCCTCGAACGCCTCTCGTACCCGGGCCACGTCGCGATGCATCTGCGCGACGAGTTGTTCAATGCCGTCGAAGGCAATCTGATCACGCAGCCAGTCGTGGAACTCCAGCCGCAGGGTCCAGCCGTATTCATCGGTCTGCGGGTCGTGCCCGATGAGGTGGGCTTCACAGACCCGCGGATTCTCTCCGAAGGTCGGCTTGGTCCCGACGCTCACCGCGGCCGGATACCTGCGGCCGTCCGGGCCCAGCGCGAGGCCGATGTAGATCCCGTCGGCAGGCAACGCCTGGCAGGGATCGAGGTTCGCCGTGGGTATGCCCAGGTCGGCGCCGCCCCGGCCGTCGCCCCTGACGACCGGCCCGCACACCACGTAGGGGTGCCCCAGCAGTCGCGCCGCATCCCGCACGCGGCCGGCATTCACGAGCCACCGCACGATCGAACTGGAGATCTTCACGACCGAGCCGTCGGTCAGCGTGCCGTGGACGGCATCGACCTCGATCGCGCGATACCCCAGTGTCGGCGCCAGTTCCCGGAGCGTCTCGATGGAGCCCGCCCGGTCCCGGCCGAAGCGGAAGTCGGGCCCCTCGACGATCTCGGTGCAGGCGTACTCGGCGACGACCCACTCCAGGAAGGATCGCGGCGACTTTCCGAGAAGACTGTCGGAGGGCTCCAGGGGGATCACCTCGTCGGCGCCGGCGTCTCGCAGCCAGCGGCTCCGCTGCCGGAACGTAGACAACCGGGCCGGCGCCGCGTCCGGTCTCAGCACGGCCATCGGATGCGGTTCGAAGCACAGGGCGACCACCCTGCCGCGATCGCCGACCGCGTCGCGGGCCGCCGCAACCAGGGCCGCGTGTCCCAGGTGCACGCCGTCGAACGCGCCGATCGTGACCGCGGTGGATGGCAACATGAGCGTTCACCATAGGCGGCCCGTCACGGCCGAACCAACGCGTGCTGCGAATACCCTTGCCACGGCCCGCGAGGCTTGGTATCACGGACGTCAACGATGGCTGAACACCCGACGGATCCGCCTGACCCGGCCGACGTCAAGCGCGCGATGAAGGCGTTCCGCAAACGCCTCAAGCTCACGCGTCTGAACGAGGAGTCCAAGCTGGGCCGCAACCCGCTCACCAGCGGCAAGAAGTCGCAGGTCGTCGCGATCATGCCGCCGAGACAATACCCCGTCGAGGTCTGGCAGGAACTCGTCCGGCAGGGGCGGCTCAAGGACAGCGGTAATGGTTTCTACGAACTCATGGACGACGCGATCGCGTAGGCCAGCAGCAGCCCCATCGGCAGGGTCACGACCCACGCCGCGATGATCCGCCCCACCACCGGCCAGTCGGTGCGGCCGGTCCACACTCCGATGCCGAAGATCGCGCCGGTGGAGACGTGTGTCGTGGACACGGGCATGCCCGCCAGCGACGCGCCGATGACCAGTGTGCTTCCCACGGCGTTGGCGACAAAGCCCTGGCCGCGATTCATCCCGGTGATGCGCCGGCCCATCGTCTCGGCGATTCTCCGGGAGTGAATGATCCCGCCGAGGGCCATCATGACCGCGATCACTCCCAGTGACACCGGCACCGAGACACCGGACCACGCGGCCGCGACAAGCAGCGCCATGATCTTCGGCGTGTCGTTGAGCCCGCGCGCAAAGCCCAGCGCGAACGCCGAGCCCTGGTGCAGTGTGTCAACGACCCGCTGCGCCGACAACCCGACGACGCGCCCGAGATATTCCTTGCGGCATCGGCCGGCGAGGTCCGCGGTCAACTCCACGCCGGTACGGGCGATAACCAGGCTGCCCCCGGCCGTCACCGCCACGGGCTCGATACGTTCGGCGATGCACAGGCACGTCACTTCCTCGACGCCCAGCCGTTGACGGACGGTGCGGGCGATCGGGTACAGGCACGCCGCGGCGGCCATCGCCAGCGCCGGGCTCACCAGCAACGGCAGGGCGAATCGGCTGCCGAGCTTCGACCATGCAAGACCTTCCGGCGCAAGGGCCAGCCCCGCCCCCACCAGGCCGCCGAGCATGGCGTGCGTCGTCGACACCGGCAGCCCCATGCGGGTCGCCACCAGGATCGTGGCCGCGGCGCCGAGCCCGACGGCCGCGAGGAAGCGAGGATCCGCGACCGCGGCGTCCGGGAGCAACCCCTTGCCGCCGAATGCGGCGACCAGGGCACCGGCCAGGAAGACCGAGGCAATCGAGCCGCTGACCTGGGCCACGGTCGCGAGCGCCAGGGCGGCCCGATAGCTCAGCGTCGACGAGCCGTACACCGTCGCCACGGCCTTGAAGTTGTCGTTGGCGCCGTTGGCGTAGCTCAGCAGGCAGACGGCGGCCAGCAGCAGGAGCAGGAGCGTCATCGCCGAGTCAACATCGGTCCTGGTAACGATGTTCCCTGATTGTTAATTGTTCTTCGAGACCTGTCTCAGTCGTCGTCCTCATCGTCCGGCTCGACGTGATCGATCATCCCGGCCGGCCAGGTGGTCTTGACCTCGTCGAGATGATGGTAGCGGCTGCGCGGGCGGCGGCGAGCCAGCGGCATTCGCGTCCGTTCGGCGAGCTCGAGGTACCCGGCGAGGACCTGCGGGACCCCTTCGATCGTGTACGAGACGCCACCGTACCGGACGACATACAGGTCCTCGCTCTCGTGGATCTGCCGCAGGGTCTCGACCCGGTGGTCCGGCGACTTGCGGTCGGAGAAGAACAGCGTCGTGGTCTGTCCGGATTCGAACTTGATCTTGAGTTCGTTGTTTGGCGGCGGCAGCAGGCGTAGATCGAATTTCGATCGAGGATTCTCGAACGCAGCGTCGAGCCAACCGGCGATCACGGCCATCTGGGTCGGGTTGCTGATGCGAAGGATCCGTTTGGAATCCGCGAACCTGATGAGGGCGGTGACGGGACGGTCCACGAACTCCGGTGCCGTCGCCTGCCCGGATGAGGACACACCGGCCACGATCACGTAGACGACGCTCGCGACGATCGCAGTGGCCAGTGCTGTATCTCGATGCATGAGCGAATCACACCTGGGAACGAAAACGTCCTGCCCGACCTCAGGTCTTTTCGGCTCGGGCAAGTACGGCGGTGAGCCCCGGCCGCGCAGCCCGCCCAGATTCGCTGGAAGCTGGCTCGGAACCCCGGATGGAGTCGAGTTGGGATCCCGGGGGGACTTTGTCGAGCGTGCGGTTTGTGCGGGCTAAATCCAGGTCGCCTCGCCCGGCGGTTCACCGATCACCACGTCGCCCAGGAAGGCGACGGCCTTCTCCAGCCCCTCCCGTGGCGACATGTACGGGTCCTCGTGCTCGATCGAGAGGACGTGGTCGTAGCCGTATCGGCGCAGCATGGACACGAACGGCTTCCAGAACTCCGCGCCGTGACCGTAGCCGCACGTGCGGAACGTCCAGGCGCGATGCCTGGTGTCGAGGTAGTCGCGGGTATCGAGGTAGCCGTTGAGCGGACCCTCGGCCGGGTCGAGTTCCGTGTCCTTGGCGTGCACGTAGTACAGCAGGCCCGCCTCGCCGAGGTGCCGCGCCGCGAGCACCGGATCGATCCCCTGCCAGAAGAAGTGCGACGGGTCGAGGTTGGCGCCAAGCGGCGTCCGGCCGCGCAGCCCCGCGGCCCTGGTGGCCCGCTGCGACAGACGAATCAACGTGTCCGGGTTGTACGCACAGAACCCGGGGTGCGCCTCCCACGCCACGCGGACACCGTGGCCCCGGCACAGCTTCGCCTGTTCGGCCCAGTACGGGACGAGCACCGTCTCCCATTGATAGCGGAGGATCTCCCGGTACTCCGGTGGCCACGCGCACGTGACCCAGTTGGGCGTCCTGTCGGTCGACGATCCACCGGGGCAGCCGGAGAAGGTGATGACGATGTCCGTCCCCAGTTTCGGTGCAAGCTCGACCGCCGTCACGAACGCGTCGTGATCACGGCCGGCCCGTGCGGAGTCCGGGTGAACCGGGTTGCCGTGGACGGCCAGCCCCGACAACGCCAACCCGTGATCGGCGAGCCTGGCCTTTATATCGGCCTGCCGCGGCGCGGAGGCCAGGACCTCCGCGGGGTCGAAGAATGGCTGCCCGGGATAGCCGCCGGCGGGCAGCTCGATCGCGTCGAGGTTGAGCTCTGCGCAGTAGGCCAGAACGGCGTCGAAGTCCAGGCCGGCGAACATCGCGGCCATTACGCCAAGCTTCATGGGAACCCTCCGGCTGAGGTGATGCGAAAGGTGGGGTAGAGTACCGGACCCTCGTCTCATGCGGACAATACAGCCATCGTGCTTCTTCGGACACCAATCCTGATACTGGTCACCCTGGGCCTCGCCCAGGACCCCGGCCCGACGGCACCGACGGCCGACACGCCCGGGCAGCGCGTGATCCTGGAAGTCGGACGCAACAGGCACGTTCGGGGTTACGTCACGCTGGAGGACACGGAGGTCATCGTCGTCCGCGGCGCGGACTCGACACTGCAGAGCTATCCCAAGAGTCGAGTGCTCAGGATCGTGCGGCTCGTCGATCCGAAGCCGGGACAGACGGGCGTGGTCTTCCTGCGCAACGGACAGAGGCGTCGCGGCGTGATCCTCGAGGACGTCTTCGACCACGTGCTCATCGACATCAACGGCATTCGCACCAGGCTGGTTCGTGAGACCGTCGATCACGTGCTGTTGCAACCGACCTTCGAGCAACGCTACGAGCGGTACCGCGCGTCGGCCCGCACATCGAAACAGAAGCTCCAGCTCTGCCAGTGGCTGGTTGACGAGCGCCGCTACGAGCTCGCGGCCGGCGAACTTTCCGAACTGGTGCGGGAATCCTCTGAACCGGAAGCTGCCCGGCTCCTGACGATCGTCACGGCCCAGCTTGCCCTGGGCGACACCGGCCAGGATCCGGAGGCAGCCGGGCCGGGCGATGACGCCGACCGTGCCGGCGCAGTCCGGTTGCCCTCGCAGATCCTGTCGTTCGAGGACGTCAACCTGATACGCGTCTACGAGATCGACTTCGACCGACCGCCCAACGTCTCGGTGGACCCCGCAACCATTCACAAGATGATCGAACTGTACGGGACCAACCGCGCCATTCCCGCATCGGAGCGAGAACGGCGGGCGCTGTTTCGAGCGGACTCGCTCGAGATCGTGGAACTGCTCTTCACGCTCAAGGCCAGGGACCTCTACCCCCGCGTGCACGTCGTCTCGGAACCGTACGCCTTGAACCTCTTCCGCCGGCGGGTCCACAACGCATGGCTCCTGAACTCCTGCGCAACGGCCCGCTGCCACGGTGGGGTCGATGCCGGACGCTTCTTCCTGCACCGCCGTGGATACAAGGACGAACGGGTCCGATATACCAACCTGCTGATCCTGGAACGGCAGGAGGTGGACCCCGAATGGCCGCTGGTGAACTACGCCGAGCCGATGATGTCGCTCATCATTCAATATGGAATGCCGCGGCACCTGGCACGGCGACCTCACCCGGACGCCAAGGGGTGGACACCCGTCTTCGGCCGCGGCGGCCAGCGGATGCTCAGGGAGACGGTCTCCTGGATCGAGACGATGATGCGGCCGCGGCCGCAGTATCCGGTGGACTACCAGCCGCCGCGCCTGGCGTCCCCCGCGGACTCAGCCTCGCCGCCCGGTGACGACGACCGGGCACCCCGTTAGACGGCCGCCTGCAACCGGTCGCCCGCGGCGGGCGAACCATACCCCGTGGTCCCTCAGGGGCCGCTACACTTGGGGGTTCCACTTTGCGAGAGAAACCAATGAGCACTCCCGATCGAATCGCCACACTTGCCGTGAGCTGCTGCGCGCTGCTGATCCTGGGCTGCCAGGACGGGCAGGCGAAGCGGCGCGCGGAGGTCCAGCAGGCCATCGCCTCTGCCGGCGCTGAGATCCAGAAGATCAACGCGGTGCTCAGTGATCCGCAGAAGGTCGACAACGTCCGGCAAGAGCTCAACCAGATCATCACCACGCTCAACAACACCGGCGACGGCGGCGTCGGTCAGCGAGCCGCCGCCGCGCAGCTCGCCGCCGGCGTGCATCGGCGGCTGGCGTCACTCGCCGAGGCCGCCGCCATGACGCTCGAGGCCCGGCAGCAGGCTCGCCGCACCGTGCTTCTGGGCATGATCGATGCGGCCGATCAGCTCGATGTGATGGCGACCACACTGGAAGCGATGGATACCAGGCAGGCCGACGCGAGGCTCGTCAGCGCCAGGAACGACAGCGAGCGCACGCTGGCGGACCACAGCCGGCGACTGGCCGAGCTTGACGGCCCCATCGCCCGGCTCAGCACCGCGAACCGCGCCGATCAGCAGGAGGCGGACCGGCTGCGCGAGGACGCCTCGAGGCTGCGCCGCGAGGCCGCGGGCCTCGGCCCGGCCGCGGGATACGGCGCTTTCGAGGAAGCGCTGCGTCTGGACCGCCAAGCGGACGGAGTCGAGTACGACCTCGCACATCGCGAGCTGGACCTTCGCTACAACTATGAGTCCGAACATGCGATCGTCCAGACAACCGCTGATCGGTTGGGTGACGAGATCGCCTCGATCGAGGACGCACGCCAGACACTGAAGCAGCTCGACGCCTCGGTTTTACAAGAGGCCGCCACCACCCGGAGTCGTCTCGCCGAGCTCCGGGACTCGATCGAGGCCGGCCTGATCGAGCTGCAGGAGTCGTCGGCGCCACTCGCGGAGTTCTATGACCGGGCTACGTTGGAGCTGGACCGGGCCGCGACCAAGGCCAGGGCTGCGGCCGGTCTGGGGACCGACTCGGTCGAGGACGCCGCACGGATCGAGGCCGCGCACGCCTACCAGGAGCTCGCGGGCGTTCACCGGACCAGGGCGCGCGGGCTGCAGTGTGACCTGGACCTCTTCCAGCGTCTCTCGGAGACCACCGGCTCGGCCGGAACGTCCATCGACGACCTGGTCGAGGCGTTCCGGCAGCAGGTGAGCCAGTCCGTGACGGCGTACGAGAACGCCGGCCGGGAACTGGGGATGGTGTCGGGGAAGACCGGTCGCCGGCAACTGGAGGCGCTCAGGGCGACGATCATCCGGCTGAAGACCGCCGCGGCCTCGCAGACGATCGAGCGACGGACGACCGCTGCCGGGCCCGCCGGTCCTGCTGCCGGCAGGGCGACCCCGCGCGCGGCGGCCGACGCCGACGCCGACGCCGACGCTGACGCTGACGACACGACCTCGCCCAACGGCGCCGAGAGCCCGCAGGCGCTGCTGGCGGCGCTGCGCGGATGCGAGGACTACGCCGCGCTGGCGGACCTTCTCACCAGGCTGACGTACATCCGGTCCGACTGGCCGGACGTCCGGCGTCTCTACGAGACGCTGACTCTTGCCAACCTGGGTGCGATCGAGCTGGAGCAGGCACTTCGGGACACCTTCGGCACCGGGCTCCAGGGCGCGGGAGGTACTCCCCCTATGGACGGCCACACACTGTTCGGACGATGGCTCGATGCCGAGCTGGAACTGGACGAGGTCTGGCAGAACACCGCCACGATCGTGGTCACGGACAGTGCAGGCGGCACCGAGAGGATTCCGCTGATCGTGATCGACGGGCGATGGTTCCGGGACGGCACCGAGCTGTTCGAGCTCGTCGTTGAGCAGATGATCACGGGACCGGACTCCGAGAAGTACGTGGAATCGCTGGGCACCGGGCTGCGCGACCTGACCCGCCGCGTAAAGGCAGGCGAGTTCTCGTCTCACCGGAACGCCGTGGAGGCGCTGCGGCAGGTACTCCAGTCCGGCGACGGGTCCTGAGGCGAGTCCATCCATAATGATGGACGCCTCCTCCGGCACCCCCGAGCAGCAGAAGTCACCTGCCTCGTTGAGCGGATGCTTGTTCACCGCACACGGGCTGTACACGATTCTGGCCGGGCTGGCACTGGCGGTGTTCGGCTGGATCCTGCCGACGCTGCTGGTCAAGGTGGTCACGTCCGGCATCTTCGATCCCGGCAGCGTCGCGCCGGTGGCGCGGATGGTGATCGACCACCGCGGCCTGATGCCGCTGATCGCCGTCCCGGCAATCGTCTTCGGCGTGCTGGGCGTCATGAAGCTGCGGCCGCACTGGCTGTGGGCGGCGCTGGGGTTCCTGTCGATACTCATGCCCGGCGTATTGCTGCTGTACACGTTCCTCGCCACGGTCGGGATGCTGTACCAGACGAATCCGCTGTGAATATGGGTAGCACGGTCGAGCGAGTCCGCCGCAGGCGGACGAGTTCGCCCGTGGTGCGACGCCCAACCCCACGGGCGACGTCGCTACGCTCCGTCGACCGTGCCACTACTATTTTTCAGCACCGACTGCGCCGTTCGCCGCACCAATTCGTCCTCGTCGGCATCGACGGCTATCGCCTCGATGCGTTGGCGCAGGGCCGGTTCGTCCCGGCCCGCCAGGACATTGCCGGCGACGATGATCGCGTTGCGCTTCATCATCGCCAGCTTGGCCCGTTTCATCGCGGAGCGCACGAACGCGTCCCGGCGACCCTGCTCGTCCCAGCCGAGCACCTCCAGCAGGTCGAAGCCTTCGCGCCTCGGCGCGTAAGCGGGGTGAACCGGGGCTCCGGCGGCGCGCTCGGTCGGCTGGTTGTGGGGGCAGACGTCCTGGCAGACGTCACAGCCGAAGATCCAGTCGCCGATCGCCTCGTGGAAGTCCGGGGCGATCACGCTGCGGTGCTCGATGGTCAGGTAGCTGATGCATCGCGTGGCGTCGACGGTCCACGGCGCGATCGCACCGGTCGGGCACGCGTCGATGCAGCGGGTGCAGGAACCGCACGGGTCCTCACCGGACGGTTCGGACGGCGCCAGCTCCAGCGTCGTGATCAGCTCGCCCAGCAGCAGCCAGCTTCCCACGCCGGGCTCGATGAGAAGCGTGTGCTTGCCGACGGCGCCGAGCCCCGCCCGCTGGGCGACCTCGCGCTCCAGTACGGGGGCCGTGTCCACGCACGCCCGGAAGATCTCGCCGGGGAATTCCCCGGCAAGCTCGTCGGCGAGACGGTGCAACCGTTTCTTGATGACCTGGTGGTAGTCGTCGCCGCGGGCATAGCGCGCGACACGCCCGCGCGGCCGTTGCCCGGGCGACTGCTCCGGCTCCGGCCCGCCGTCGTGATACCGGTCGGCCACGCAGAGGATCGAACGCGCGCCCGGCACGATCCGCCGCGGGTCGAGCCGCTCGCGCAGGTGCTCTGCGAGATACTGCATCTCGCCGTGGCTGCCGGCCGCGAGCCAGTCGCGAAGCTCACGCTCGTAGCGCGTGGCACGGACCGGCGCGACCCCGGCAAGTGCAAAGCCGAGGTCGTGACAGCGCTGGAGCACCGAGCGCGTAGTGTGCGAGTCGCCCATGGTCCGCCGGTGGGGCGTCAGCCGACACGCTCCAGCGGCGCGTTCTCCAGGATGAGCGTCTTGATGCCTACGGTGGGAAACGCGACACGGGCGCTGGCGCCGCGAGCGCGGGGGGTCACGTCCTCGACGCGCCCGAGACCGTAGGCGGGGTGACGCACGATGCAACCCACCGGGAACTCGCACGCGAACCCACCGGCAGCTCCCGGCCCCACGGCGCGGTCGGCGAGGTCGTCGAACCCGGCGTCGCCGGTCTTGTCCACGAAATCGACTCTCTCGCGGGGCAACTCACCGAGGAAGCAACTGGCGATCGTGCCCTCGCGCACGCCCCGATGCGTCCGCACCGCCGCCCGCGTAAGCAGCAATCGCCGCTTGGCGCGGGTCATGCCCACGAAACACAGGCGTCGCTCTTCCTCCAGCTCCGCGTCGTTCGCGACGGCCCGGGCGTGAGGCAGCAGGTTCTGCTCCATGCCGATCAATGCCACCGCCTCGAACTCGAGCCCCTTGGCGGCGTGCAGGCTCATGAGCGTCACCGTGCCGCGCTCGGGATCGATCGCGTCCGCGTCGCTGACCAGCGCCACCGACTCCAGGAACAGACCCAGCCACCCCGGCAGATCGTCGGGCGCGTCGAGCCCGTCGGGCGGCGAGAACTCCGCGGCGGCGCTGACGAGTTCACTGAGGTTCGCCAGGCGCTGGCGTTCCTCATCGGTGTCGCCCCGATGCATCCTTTCAAGACCGGAGTGCCTGATGACGTGCTCGACGAGTCCGGCCAGCGCGGTCGCGTCCGCCGGCCGCGCCGTGTCACCCGCTGCCCGTGCGCGAAAGCCGTCGATGAGCTCGACGAACGTGCCGATGGACTTCTTCGCCCGCTTCGAGAGGCCCTCCACTACAGCCACCTGGCGAAGCGCGTCGGCCTGACGGAGCCCGGCGCCGACCGCGTACCGTTCGATACTGCCGAGCGAGATCTTGCCGATACCGCGCGAGGGCGTGTTGAGAATCCGCCCCAGCGAGATCTCGTCGTTGGGGTTCGCCACCACACGCAGGTACGCCAGGGCGTCGCGGACCTCCTTGCGATCGAAGAACGCCGTCCCGCGCGCGATCACGTACGGGATCCGCGCGTTGCGCAGCGACGCTTCGAGCACCCGGCTCAGCGCATTGACGCGATAGAGAACCGCCATCTCCTTCCACGGCAGGTCCAGTTCGGTGCCCGCCTTGTGCAGAAACTCCGCGATCACCGCCGCCTCGTGGTGCTCGTCGCGGCAGGCGATCACCGTGGGGCGCTCGCCCTCGGCGAGTTCCGTGAAGAGGTCCTTGTGCCTGCGACGGCGGTTGTGCCGGATGAGGCCGTCCGCCGCGCCCACGAGGTGGCCGGTGCTGCGGAAGTTCTGCCCCAGCGGCACGACGACCGCGTCGGGATGGTGCGCCTCGAAGTCCAGGATGTTCGTGATATCCGCACCGCGCCACGCGTAGATGGCCTGGTCCGGATCTCCCACGACGCAGATGTTGCCGTGACCGTCGGCGAGCGCGTGCGCGATCACGAACTGCGCGCGGTTCGTGTCCTGGTACTCGTCGATGAGCAGGTACCGGTAGCGGCGCTGGAGCCGGGTGCGGACATCAGCGTCGCGGCGCAGCAGCGCCGCGGTCCGAAGCAGCAGATCATCGAAGTCGAGAGCGTCGTTGGCCCGAAGGATCTTCTCGTACGCGGTGTAGACGCGCGCGATCGAACGCATGTAGAAGTCGCCGGCCTCGGCGGCGAAAGCCTTCGCGTCGAGCAGGCGGTTCTTGGCGTTGCTGATCACCGCGCCGACCGCCGCCGGCGTCCAGTTCTTCGCGCTGAGCTCACCGTCGGAAATCGCGTGCTTCAGCGCCTCGCGCCGGAGGGTCTCGTCATAGATCGAAAACCGCGGCGCGATCCCGGCCGGCTCGGCAAACCGGCGCAGCAGCCGTGCGCAGAACGAGTGGAAGGTCGCCACCGTCGGGGAGCCGTCGTGCGGGGGTTGCCCGTCCAGCAGCGTCTCGACGCGCTGTCTCATCTCGCCGGCGGCCTTGTTGGTAAACGTCAGCGCGAGGATCTGCCAAGGCTCGATGCCGTTGGCGATGAGGAAGGCGATTCGCCGGGTGACGACGGTCGTCTTGCCGGAGCCTGGACCGGCCAGGACCAGCAACGCCCCGTCTCGATGGGTGACCGCTGCCCGTTGCGGCTCGGTGAGATCGTCCAGAAGTGCTTCAGTGACCGGCATCCGTTGAGTTTACTCCCCGCCGCCGGCGGCGATCGGTCAGGATATCCCGAGGATAAGTTCGGGTTTTATTCGGCGATAAACTATCCGCGTGCCTAGACTTACGGCAACTGGCAAGAAACTCAACATTATGGGTCACAGCAACTTGCGTCCCCAAGATGTAGTAGTAGTATGGTCTTTCGCGCCGATCAAGTGCGGGCGAGATTGTGGGCAGCATGACGGTTTCTGGGCGCAGCTCGTTGCACGTGGGATGAAGGGAACTTCAGATGGCCGTTCTCTGCGACACACAGATCCGGGAGCTCGTCGGCATTGAGCCGCTGGCTGACTCCGCAAAGCGCCCCGGCCGCATCTCATACGGTCTGTCCAGCTACGGCTACGACGTCCGCGTCGGCACACGGTTCAAGGTCTTCACCAACGTGGCTCCGCACGGCGGCCAGTCGGTCGTGGATCCCAAGAACTTCGCCGATGACATGTTCGTCACCATCGACACGGCCGAGAACGGGCGGGATCACATCATCATCCCCCCCAACAGCTTCGCCCTGGCCGAGACGGTCGAGACGATCAAGGTGCCGCGCGACGTGCTGGCGATCTGCGTCGGCAAATCGACGTATGCCAGGTGCGGCATCATCGTCAACGTCACGCCGCTCGAGCCGGAATGGCGCGGCAAGGTGACACTGGAGATCTCCAACACGACCCCGCTGCCGGCGAAGATCTACGCCAACGAGGGCATTGCCCAGATCATTTTCATCCAGGCCGCACGCGTGTGCGCCGTCAGCTACGCGGACAAGCGCGGGAAGTACCAGGACCAGCACGGTCTGACGTTACCCATGGTCGACTAGCCGAACTGCCTGATTTCATTCCAGGCCACTGACGGCCTGGATTCCATGCGAGAACCGGGACAACTCGAGAGACAACAAGGACGTCTGAGGTAGTCAATGAAAATCACCCGCCGTTTCACGAAGCCGAACAAGGACGTATTCGAGTCCGTCGAGTGGGATACGCGCCGCAGCCGCATCACCGGCTCGGACGGCAGGGTCGTCTTCGAGATGAAGGACGTGGAGGTCCCCGGACAATGGTCGCAGCTCGCCACGGACATCATGGCCAGCAAGTACTTCCGCAAGGCGGGCGTCCCCCAGCTGCACGACGACGGCACACCGAAGCTCGACACGTTCGATCAGCCCGTCACCGGTGCCGAGAACTCCGTGCGGCAGATCGTCACACGCCTGGCGGGTTGCTGGCGCCACTGGGGGGAGCAGCACAAGTACTTTGACAGCCGCAAGGACGCCGAGGCGTTCCACGACGAGCTGGCACACATGCTCCTGAACCAGGTCGCCGCACCCAACAGCCCGCAGTGGTTCAACACCGGGCTCAACCTGGCCTACGGCATCACCGGTCCCGCCCAGGGCCACTGGGTGCCCGATCCCGAGACGGGCGAGGCTCGTCCCGCGCCGGACGCGTACACCCACCCGCAGCCCCATGCGTGCTACATCCAGGCAATCAAGGACGACCTGGTGGGCGAGGGCGGCATCATGGACCTGTGGACGCGCGAGGCGCGTCTGTTCAAGTACGGTTCCGGCACCGGCACGAATTTTTCCTCGTTGCGCGGAGAGAACGAGCCGCTCTCAGGCGGGGGCAAGAGCTCCGGCCTGATGAGCTTTCTCCGTATCGGCGACCGAGCCGCCGGCGCAATTAAGTCGGGCGGAACGACCCGCCGGGCAGCCAAGATGGTATGCCTCGATGCGGACCACCCCGACATCGAGGCCTTCGTCAACTGGAAGACGCGGGAAGAACTCAAGGTCGCGGCCATGGTCGAGGGCCTCAAGAACCTTCCCGCCGAACAGCAGGCCCTTGCCGAGAAACTCGGCCTCAAGCTCGACTACGACTTCAACGGGGAGGCGTACCAGACCGTCAGCGGCCAGAACTCCAACAACTCCGTGCGGCTGCCGGCCTCCTTTTTCGAGGCGATCGACGCCGACGGCGACTGGCAGCTCATCCGGCGCACCGACGGCCAGATTTCCAAGACGATCAAGGCACGCGACCTGTGGGAGCAGATCTGCTTCGCGGCGTGGCGATGCGCCGACCCCGGGCTCCAGTTCGACACGACGATCAACGACTGGCACACCTGCCCCAACATCGGGCGGATCAACGCGAGCAACCCGTGCTCCGAGTACCTCTTCGTCGACGACACCGCGTGCAACCTCGCATCGATCAACCTGCTGAAGTTCTACGACCCGGACACACGTATCTTCGACATCGACGGCTTCGAGCACGCGATCCGGTTGTGGACGATCGTGCTGGAGATCTCCGTGCTGATGGCGGCGTACCCCTCGAAGATCATCGCCGAGCAGAGCTGGCGAACCCGCACGCTCGGTCTCGGCTACGCCAACCTCGGTGCGATGCTCATGCAGGCGGGCATCCCGTACGACAGCGACGAGGGACGGGCGATCTGCGGAGTCCTGACGGCCGTTCTCACCGGACGCGCCTACGCCGTCAGCGCCGAGATGGCCCGCGAGCACGGTCCGTTTGCGGAGTTCGAGTCCAACCGCGATCCGATGCTGAGGGTGATCCGAAACCATCGCCGCGCCGCCCACGGCGTCGCCCGCGATTCAGGCGAGTACGAGCAACTGCACATCTCGCCCGTCGCAATCGACCACGAACTCTTCCGCAGCGGGCGGATCGATCTTGCCAACGCCCAGGACCTGCTCGACAGGGCAACGCTGGCGTGGAACGATGCGCTGCGTCTCGGCGAACGACACGGATTCCGAAACGCCCAGACGACGGTCATCGCCCCCACCGGCACGATCGGCCTGCTCATGGACTGCGACACGACCGGGGTCGAGCCGGACTTCGCCCTGACCAAGTTCAAAAAGCTCGCCGGCGGCGGCCACTTCAAGATCGCCAACCAGTCACTGCGACCGGCTCTCGCGGCGCTCGGGTACACCCGCGACGAGATCGACGACATCGCGGCGTACGTCATGGGAACGCTGAACCTCGACACGCCGCTTCCCGATGATATCGCCAACGGGCAGGGCACGACCTTCCGCGACCTGCTGGCACAGCACGGCTACACCTCGGAGGATCTCATGGAGCTGGAGAACCAGCTTCCCACCGTCTTCGAGCTTCGCTTCGCGTTCAACGCGTGGTCGATGCCGAAACAGGTCCTGCAGTCACTGGCGATCGACGTCAAGAAGGCACGCGACGACGCGTCGTTCAACGGACTGCGGGCACTCGGTCTCACCGACGCTCAGATCGAGATCCTCAATCAGTCCGTCTGCGGCACGCAGACGGTGGAGGGTGCCCCGCACCTGTCCGATGAGCATCTGCCCGTCTTTGATTGCGCCAACACGTGCGGCCGCATCGGCAAGCGGTTCATTGCCGCCGACGGTCACATCCGGATGATGGCCGCGGCCCAGCCGTTCATTACGGGCGCCATCTCCAAGACGATCAACCTGCCCGCCGGGAGCGAGATCGAGGACGTCGCCGATGCCTACCGGCTGAGCTGGGAGCTTGGCCTCAAGGCCAACGCTCTGTATCGGGACGGCAGCAAGCTCAGCCAGCCGTTGAGTTCCACGAGCGATTCCGCCGCCGACACGTCAGGCCGGGACCAACCCGCCAAGGCGATGGAGGCCGCCCTGGGGGAAGCATTAACCGAAGCTGCGGCAGCGGAGTCTGCGCCACCGATCTCGTCGATCTCCTTCGATCCCCCCGCGCCGACGGTTAGCGAGCCGGTCATGGTCGAGAGGCCCGAGAGCCCAGAGAGGATCATGAAGGAGCAGGTCATCGTCCAGCCGCTGCGGCGGCGTCTGCCCGACACCCGGGCCAGCATCACCCACCGCTTCAGCGTGTCGGGCCACGAGGGATATCTCACCGTCGGTCTCTATGTCGACGGCAGACCCGGCGAACTCTTTATCACGATGGCCAAGGAGGGCTCGACGATCGGCGGGCTCATGGACTGTCTCGGGACGGCCATCAGCGTGGCGTTGCAGTACGGCGTTCCCGTCGAGAGCCTCGTGAACAAGTTCGCCCATCAGCGATTCGAGCCGATGGGCATGACGACCAACGCCGACATTCCGTTCGCCAAGAGCCTGGTCGATTACATCTTCCGCTGGATGGGCATGGAGTTCGTGCCCGGTTACCGCGAGGCCAACGCCCCCAAGCGTCCGTCCAAGACAGACCAGGGTACGCCCGGTACAGGCCCGGGCCGCGCCGGGGATACCCCGAAGCAGGCGACGGATGCCATCGGCGCGGGCTTGAACGGACCGTCCCGGGTCGTCGTGGCGGCGACCAGGACACAACAGGCAACGAGGGTCATGAGCGTCCTGGACCAATCCCATGCGGCATTGATGGGCGACGCACCGGCCTGTGAGGTATGTGGTTCGATAACCGTGCGAAGCGGGAGCTGTTACAAGTGCATGGACTGCGGAAATGCCATGGGGTGCAGTTAGAGGAGACCTGAATACCAGTATCCGAGCCGGCCCTGGCGCTCCGAGGGCCGGCCCGACCAGCGATGGGCGGTGACCCGGAAAGGAGATCAGCGAGTGGAAGGATCCAACTTGTGCCCGGTCGGGTAATCATGGAACGGACAACTGCCCGACTCCCCGGTCATACGGGGTGGCTTGCTCCAGACCGTCACCGTCCATCGCCTCTTGTCAAGGCTTCTTCCCTTCCCTCCCCCCGAAGCGGTTCCCACCGCTGCTTCGGGGGATTTTCTACGCACTGAGCCTCCCCGCCTGCCGGCTCCACCGGCGGTCGGTAATGACGGCGTCGCCGTCGGCATGCCTGTCCTGGCGCCGCATTCGCAACTGCGTTGCGAGTTCGAAGACCTCGTGCGGACCCCCGACCGACTGCAGGACATCGCGCAGATAGACCACCCGGAGCGTCGTCAGCGGCAGCGAGCAGGATTGCCCCTTCGCATCCACGTAGCTGAAGGATTCGTTGCCTTGATCGGCCGGTGAGAAGAACTCGCGCCGGAGCAGCTCGAAGCCCCCGATCAGGCCCTGGAGGCGGTCCCCTGCCTCACCGGGGAAAGCGAGCATGAACCGGTCCTCGCCGATATGGGCGATGAAGATCGCCGGCTCGCTGACGTTCAGCAACTGCCCCTGCATCAGTCCCACGAGCCTGCGAAGCATCCGGTCGCCCATCTCGAAGCCGTACGCGCGGTTGTACGCGTCGAAGTCTCGCAGATCGACGAATGCGATGTGCGCGGGGTCGCCCGAATCGATCCGGTCCGCGAGCCACCCGTCAGCCTGGACGCGGCTCGGCAGACCGGTGAGCGGCGCGATGTGGGCCGTGGTGTGCCGGTGCGCTTCCGCGGCGGCCAGCAGCAGTTGCCGCATCGTGACCATCCCCGCGACCCGCCCGTCCTCTTCCACGATCAGGGGCAGCGCCAACCGCTCGTCGGATCGCGAGCCGACGATGTGCAACGCTTCGGCCAGCGTGATGTCGGCGCCGAGCTGCTCGCAGTCCTCCAGCCTCGCGGCGCTGAGAGGGATCCGGCCGCGGGTTTCCGCGGCGATCGTATGAAGGCGATCGTGGCTGATCCAGCCGAGGTATCGCAGCCCGTCCAGCACGACCACGCCCGACACCGGCAGCTTCGCGGCGACCAGGCTGCAGGCATCCTCGACGGTGTTGAGCTGGTCGCATGTCGGGGTAGGCACCGCGAGGCTGCCGATCCGGACGGTCGTAACGTCGTGGAATCGGCGGGACTCAACCTGGCGTGACAGGTCGACGATCTGCTCGCGAACCTGCTCGGTCACGTCGGTGCCCAGCCGGGCCGGCCGTGCAAGGTAATACCCCTGGGCGTGGGAGACACCGAGCTCGATCAGCGTCGCGAGCTCCTGGGCTCGCTCGACACCCTCGGCGATGAGGTCCATGTTGCTGAGCCTGGCGAAGCTGACGAAGAACCGGATCAGGTTCTGCTTCAACGGATCGTCGTCGATGTCGCTGATCAGTTCGCGATCCAGCTTCAGCCAGTCGGGCCGGGCGTTGGCGATCCGGTTGAGCCCGCTGGTCCCGGCGCCGACGTCGTCGATGGCAACCTGGAAGCCGAGATCGCGCAACGGCCGGATCCGGGCGTTGAGGTCGTCGATCAGGTCTTCGTCCGCTCGCTCGGTGATCTCGACGACGACCTGCCGGGGATCAAGGCTCGAACCCCGCTCGAGCTCGCGGCACAGGCGGTCGATGAACCCGTCGCGAACGAAGACGCGAGGGCTGACATTCAGAAAGAGCCGCGTTCCCTCCGCCCACTGCTGCGACGCCGCCTCGAAAGTGAGCCGCCGTGTCTCGATCTCGAGCTCGTGCACCATGTCCGTCCGCTCCGCCAGGCGGAACAGCTCGGCCGTATCGGCGAACCCGCTCTCGCTCGGCAGCCGCGTGAGCGCTTCCACGCCGATGATCTTCCCCGAACGCAGGCTGAGGATCGGCTGGAAGACGATTGCGAGCTCGTCCTGCTCGATGAGGCGTGCCAGGTCCGCCCGGATCCGTTGGACCGACTTCGATGGAGCGGGGCGTGACTGCACACGGTTCCATCGACCCGTCGACCGCCGCGAATGACCCAAAACAGCCCTGCACGGGCGGCTATCTCGGCCGCTGGGGAACCGACGTGGTGGCTAATCCCAGCGAAAGACGCCCTTGCGCCATGCGTAGACGTACGCCACGATCGACGTGGCGATGAAGAACATGATCCGAGCGAGAAAAAGCGTCGCTTCGGGGCTCCTCGGCTCCAGCTTGGCGAAGGTCACGGCCCACGGGTAGAGGAAGATGATCTCGACGTCGAAGACCAGGAACGTCATGGCGAGAATGTAGAACCGCACGTTGAACCGCTTGCGGGCCGACCCGATCGGGTTCATGCCGGACTCGTACGGGACGTCCTTGTTCGCTCCGAGTGTCCTCGGTCCCATCAGGTGGGTGAGGACCATGTTGGCCGTGACGAACAGCACCGCCATCACCACCAGCATCCCGATGGGGATGTACAACTCCAGGTTGACCTCGGCCAGGTGCATCGGGGTCACAGTGTACGTGCAGCCGCGATTTGCCTCAAGAGGACCGGACGTATACTGGTGCAGCGCGGGGTGTAGCTCAGCTTGGCAGAGCGCGGCGTTTGGGTCGCCGAGGCCGCAGGTTCAAATCCTGTCACCCCGATTTGCCGCGAAGCGGCAAATAGAGAGTAGAGAGTAGAGCATTGCGCGAAGCACGCGAGTCGTATGCTCTGTGATCGCTTGCAAGCGTTGCCTTTCTACTCGGTCTACTCTCTACTTTCTACTCTCTCGATCCACTGGCACATGCCCGTCGGACAGTGCATCACACGCATCCAGCAGGCCAAGTGCTATGGTGTGCCTCTCGATCAACCGGTCGCAGCAATTCACCGGCCGAAGGAGGGACGAATGACCCGTTCGAAATCCCAGACGATCTGTTCGGCGGTGTCGCTCAAGACCCGGCAGTCGATGACGCCGGTCGCCGAAGGCATCGGCATCGGGCGCGACGAGACCCGCTTCACCGGGAAGATCCGCAGCGTCACCGTCGAGGTGAGGGACGTGACGTAGGACCTGGCCACACGTCGGGGCGGCATGTCCCGCTTGACGTGCGGCCCGATGGGAACGACCATCGCGGCACGCTGGAGGCGAACATGAAACGAGGGATCATTCCCGGCATCATTCTGGTGGCCATCATGCTGCTGACCGGTTCGGCACGTGCCCAGCCACCCTCCCGGAGTCAGTTCGATGACCTGGAAAGTCGAGTATCGACAATAGAGTCCGCGATCGAAAACCTCGCGAGCGCGGGCCTTGTCATCTTTCTTTTCGGCGCGTTCTGTGCGCTCTGGGCGCAAAACACCGGCCGCAACGCATGGCTCTGGTTCTTCATTGGAGTATTCTTCAACTTCGTTACCGTGCTGGTACTGCTTTCGAAGAATTCCTCTTCGAGACGGACCAGGGCGACCGGCTGATGCGCGAGATCCTGGACTTCCTGTCCGACTGAGAACAGTGTGTGGCACGGTTGAGCGAGCCCGCCAGAAGGCGGACTCGCTCAACCGTGCCACCCGCGCGCCCCGAGCGCACGTTACGATGGTGCGTCCGGCGCACCGCGACCCACCTCGAGGATCCCATGCTCCAGAGATATCTCTCCCAGCGTTTCGGGCACGCTTGCGTCGCCCTGCTGAGCCTGCTGCCGGCGACGCTGCTGGCGCTGGGCGCATGCCGGGGCTCGGAGGAACCGGCCGCCGCGCCCGGTGTGGTCGACGACCCGTCCGCGCTGCTGCGCCTGCGCAACCTCGGACTGGCGTACCTGGAGGCCGAACGGCACACCGATGCCGCCGGTATCTTCGACGAGCTCATCCAACTGATTCCCGCCGAACCCATGGCCCATGCCAATCGTGGGCTGATCGCCCTGCGCGAAAGCAAGCTCGTCGAGGCGAAGACCCACCTGGACAGCGCCGCCGAGCTGGCGCCGGACAACGCGGACATCGCCGTCCTTCGCGCACTGGTGGCGGTCTATGAAGGCGATGACGAGATCGCCCGCGCCGTGCTCCGGCATGCACTGCGCGCAGATCCGGAGCACGTGCGGGCGAGGTGGGCGCTGGTCGAGGTGTTGCGGCGGCATGATCCAGAAGCCACCGACGCCGCCGACGCGATGGTGGCGCACCTCGAGACACTGCTGCACAACGCCCCGGGGAACGTCGTCGTTCGTCTTCTCCTGACTCGCCGGCTCCTGGCCGGAGGCGATCTGGATGCCGCACACGCGCATCTGTCGGTGCTGGATGAGCTGGGTATTGCCCATGACAATCTCCAGGCCCGGCAACTCCTGGACCAGGTGAAGGATCGCATCGCCGCGGGCGATGCGCCCACGGCGCGGTCCCTGGTCATCGCCCTGAACAACGTGGCCAAACCTTCCCGGATCTGGCAGGACTCACTGGCCCAGGTCACGGGCCCGCCCGTACCCGTCGCCGATCCGATCCGGGATTTTCTTGCCACCGGCGTGCCGGAACCCCGGATCGATCCCCAGTCGATCGACGTCACGTACCGGAACATGGCACCGGCACTCGGCCTCGATGCCGTGCGCGCGCAGCGGGCCGTCATGTTCGAGACGGGTGCCGGGGTGGTGCTCGTCGCGGTTGTGGACGGTGCCGTGGAGATTCACGCCCTCGGCGCGGCCGGCCGCTACGAACAGACCCGGCGGTTCGATCTCCGCGCTCACCCGGGCGATCCCGGACCTGTCGTGACCCGCATCCTCGGCGCCGATATGAACAACGACCGCCGGATGGACCTGGTACTTGGTCTGGCCGACGGCAGCGCACGGCTCTTCGTGCAGGATGACGACGGCAACTGGCACGGCGGGGCCGGCGAGCCCCTGCTGGAACCGCTGGGCTCGCCGACGATGTTCCATGTCCTGCTTCCCTGGGACGCGGACCAGGACGGCGACCTGGATATCCTGGTGGGGCGCAGCGGCGTGCGCGCCGCGCTGCTTCGGAACAATGCCGATGGCACGTTCACGGAGATCGCAGTCCGTATGGGAATCGCGCGCGACGGCGACCCCACCCACTCCCCCCAGCCCGCCCTGATCGATGCGGCGATCGGGGACTTCGATGAGGACGGCGACCTCGACCTGCTTATGGTCGACGCCACGCGACGACTCACCCGTCTCGACAGCAGGCGGTCTGAAGGTTTCGAGCCGAACAGTCGGGGCGTGCCCCAGGACGCGATCGAATGCATGATCGTTGCGGACTTCGACAACGACGGCTGGCTGGACCTCGCTTTTGTGACCCCTGGCGGCTCGTTGCGCGTGGGGGCGAACCTTCGGGGCGCGGCGTTCGACGTCCGGACCGTCGGCGCCGTTCAACGCGACGAGTCATCCGTTACGGCGATCCGGAGCCTGGATTTCGACAATGACGGCTGGCTGGACCTGCTGGTGCTCGCCGGCGGCCGACCGATCCTGTTTCGCAACACCGGCGAACTCACGTTCAGTCTCGCGGCCGGGGTCCTGCCGCCGCAGGGTCACGGCGTGACGGATGTCCAGGTCGTGGATCACGACTCCGACGGAGATCAGGACCTGTTCGTCTCGGTGGCTGGAGGCGCCTGTGCCGTCTGGGACAATGTCGGCGGCAACGCGCATGGGTGGCAGGATGTCCAGCTCCATGCCGTCCTGACCGGCGGGCAGCGCAACAACGCCTTCGGTCTCGGCGGATTCATAGAGATCCGCGCTGGGCGGGCGTACCAGAAGCGATCCGTGCGCGGACCCGTCACGCACTTCGGGCTTGGCGGGTTCGGCCCCCCCGATGCCATCCGGGTCGTCTGGCCCAACGGCATCCCGCAGAACATTCTGCTGCCGGAACCCGATCAGCTCATCGTCGAGAAGCAGTCGCTCAAGGGATCGTGCCCGTACCTGCTCACCGACGACGGCAGCGACGACGACAGCGACAGCGACAACGACAGCGACAGGCAACTCCGGTTCGTCACCGACCTGTTGTGGCGGAGCCCGCTGGGCATGAAGATCAACGCCCAGACCGTGGTCCCGCCCGACGCGACCCGGGATTACGTCAAGATCGAGTCCCGGCAGCTGGCACCGCGCCGCGGGCGATACGGCCTGGCGATCACGGCTGCCCTCTGGGAGACGATCTTCGTGGACGAGGTCGAGCTCTGGGCGGTGGACCACCCGTCGGGACTGTACATCTTCGTGGACGAACGGTTCCTCGCGCCGAACCTCGCGCCCCTGAAGATCCACGTCGTTGACTCGCTTCGGGCACCAAGGTCCGCGGTGGACCACCGCGGCCGGGACGTGCTTGACCTTATCGAGGCCCGCGACGGCCGCCGTCTCGGCGGCTTCGCCCGGGGCCCGTACCAGGGGATCGCCGAGGCGCACTACGTGGAACTGGACCTGGGCCCATGGCCCCGCGGCGAGACGGTGAAGCTCCTCGCCAGCGGCTGGATCATGCCCACCGACACCAGCATCAACATTGCCCTCTCCCAGGGCAGCCATCCGCCGCCGGTGCCCCTGAGCGTCCACGTCCCGGACGGCGCCGGCGGGTGGATCGAAGTGATCCCCGACGCCGGGTTTCCCGCGGGCAAGCTCAAGACGATCGTGCTGGAACTCTCCGGCGTGTGGCCGACCGACGACCACCGTCTCCGTTTGAAAACCAACCTCGAGATCTACTGGGATCGAATCGCCGTTGCCCTGGGCGACCCGCCGTTCTCCGCCACGACGGTTGCGCTCGCCATGGACGGCGCCGAGCTTGGTTACCTGGGCTTCCCAAGCTTCTCCCGCCGGGATAGTGAGGCTCCGGAGATTCCGGACTACGCCAACCCCACCCGGCGGCCGCGATGGCGTGACCTGCACGGCTACTACACGCGCTTCGGCGATGTGCGCGAACTGCTCGCCGAGACCGACGACCGCTACGTGATCATGAACGCGGGCGACGAGATCCGGTTTCACTTCGACACCGGCCCGGCCGTGCCCGCCGGGTGGGTTCGTGACTTCATCTTCTTCACCGACGGGTGGGTCAAGGACGGGGACTGGAACACGGTGGCCTCACAGACCGTCCGGCCGCTGCCGCACCACGGCATGAGCAGCTACCCCCCGCCACCGGACCCGCCCCCGCCCCCGGACCCGGCCCCGGACCGGCAAGGACCGGCCTCGCTCGAACCCACTCACCCGGACTGGCAGCGCTATCACACGCGCTACGTCACCTCGACGCCGTTTCGCGACCGGATGCGGCCACGGCGCCGCCCCGCCGGCCAAGGGACCACGCCGTGACGCCACCGCGCACTCAGCGAACAACAACGGGCTGCGGCCGGCCCTCGATGAAGCGGTAGGTGCGGTCGACTTCGAGGTCGGTGTAGACCTGGGTCGCGCCGGCGGGCCAGCGGATCTCCAGTGACTCGATCCGGTCCGCAGCGCCGAGGCCGAAGTGGATCTCCGGGGCGTTCGCCGAGAAGTAGCCGGCCCCGCTGACGTGCTCGCGCACCTGGGTCACCCCAGCCGCCGTGAGCGACAGTTTCGTGCCCAGGGCGTCGCGGTTGCTCCGGGTCCCCTGGAGGCGAATGCCGAGGTAATGGTTGCCCGTCTCGGAGACATTGCGCAGCAGGACGCCCGTGCGGTCGGAGTCCGCGCGGTACGCCTCCTCGCCGTTGTTCACGACGTAGATGTCGATGCGCCCGTCCCGGTCATAGTCGCCGAAGATCGCGCTGCGGTGAATGCGCTTGCCGGGGGCGAGGATCCCCGACTCGCGGCTCACGTCGCGGAAGCGCCCCTTGCCGGTGTTCTCGAAGAGCAGGTTCTCGTCGCGATTGTCGGCCGTCACGGAGTTGAGGTGGCCACCGGCGACGAAGAGATCCAGGTCGCCGTCGTCGTCGGCGTCGAAGAACCCGGTCCCCCAGCCCACCTTGGCCCACGTCCGCTGGAGCACCACCGGCGATCGGAAGTCCGCCTCGAAGATGGCGTTTCTCAATGAACCGTCGTTGCTGGAGACATTGTCGACCATGGTGAGCAGGAGGTCCGCCTCGCCGCTGTAGTTGCTGATGTACAGATCCATCATCCCGTCACCGGTGTAGTCGCCGTACGCGATCCCCATCGATCCGTCCGTACTGGAGACCCCCGACGGCCCGGAGAACTGCTTGAAGGTTCCGTCGCCCCGGTTCAGGTAGAGCCCGCTGGGATCGGTGTCGTTGGCCACCAGGATGTCCGGCCGATGGTCGCCGTTGAAGTCCGCGACCAGGACCTGCATGGACTTGCGGAAGCCGTCCATGACCCCGGCGCTCGCGGTGACGTCGCTGAAGGTTCCGTCGCCGTTGTTCCGGTACAGGATGTTCCCGAACCCCTCGAAATCCATGGGGAACCGCACGTCGGCGTTGCTCCGGCGCCGGGCCAGGTCGACGTACCCGCAGACGTACAGGTCCAGGTTGCCGTCACCGTCGAAATCGCCCCACGCCGAACCGCCGTACCAGATCTTCGCGACACCGTCGGGAAATGCTTCGCGCGTCACATCCGTGAAACGCTCGCCCTGCTCGTTGTGCAGCAGCACGAAACCGCCGAAGTTGGTCACGAAGATGTCCGGCCGGCCGTCGTTGTCGTAGTCGGCGACGGAGACCGCCATCCCTTCACCCGGATCCAGCGCGCCGCACTCGCGGAGCATCGGGGTGAAGGTCCCGTCGCCCTCGTTCCGGTAGAGGGCGTTGGTGGTCTCGGCGCCGCCTGCGCCGTTGACCAGGTAGAGATCCCAGTCATCGTCGCCGTCGAAGTCCAGCCAGGCGGCGCCCGACCCGTTCATGCGGATCAGGTGCCGGTTGGCGAACTCGAACGGCTTGATGAAGAGCGCCGCGGGGATCTCCTCGTTGGTGGCGACCCCGCGCACCTGCGGCCCGATCTCGCACCAGCGGTGACGTTCGCCGTAGTGCTGGAAGTCGATCCCGGCCGCGGCCCGGACGTCAACGAACCGGATGGCGCAGGATTCCGACGACCCCGGCCCCGGCACCGGCACCGGCGCCTGGGCGGCCACCGCCGCGGTGAGCCCCAGCACGCCGAACATGACCGGCATGGCAGGCATGACCGGCAGACATGATCCCGAATCGTCCGATAGCCACGACATGGTGCTTCCTCCCACGGGCCAGGGGTACGGCCGATGCAATGATTACAAGACTAACTATATTCTCAATCAGACCGCAGGCAAGGCGCTTTCGCCGCCGGTCTCAAGAGTCCAGGTACCCCGCGAGCCGGACGACCGACAGGTCACAACACTCCTCGGGCGACACTGGCCGGATCGTGTTGAAGTCCTCGTGGTGCGAGTTCTGGTAGTCCACGATGACCCAGCCGCCGTCGGACTCGAGCAGGAACGTATGCACCAGGCTGGGATCGCCGGACCCGGCCGTCACGATGTAGTCGGCGACAAGCACGTAGTCGGCGTCGGCGGGATGTGCACGCACGAGTTGCCGGATGGACCTGGCGCCGCTCCAGAGGACCCTCTGCTGGTCGCGGGCAGGCTGGATCTCGAACTCGATCGCGTTCTGGGCAACGGAGGCTCTCAGAAGGCCCTGGCGGTTGATCTCGTCGGCAAGCCGGGTGGCGCACTCGACGCTCCACGACTCGCCGGTTCTCGCCGGGTAGACGAGCACGGTCGCCGCCGGGGCCGCTTCGAGCAACCGGGCGAGACGTTCCTTCATCTCGTCGCGTTCGGCATCGGTCGGCGCAAGCGAGTCCCGTCGCGCGCGCGTGGCCCACTTGCCCGTCGAGGCATCGCCTCGCACCGGATCGAGCAGGTCCAGCGGGCCACGCAGACGCTCGACGAGAAAGACGGTACAACCCATCGGGTCCGCCGGTTTCGACCGCTTGAACGCGCGGCTCTCACGCGTTTGACGATCCGACCACGCGACGTTACCGCCGGCGTCCACGAGCACACCGTGGATCTCATCCACGCCGCGTTGTGGTGAACCGATGACCGCGCCGTACAGCGCGTATTCGGTAGACAGATCACGCTCCATGACGAACGCCGCGAACGCGCTCGCCTGGTCGTCAAACGACGCTTCGGCGTCCGGGGAGAACACGGCCCCGTCCACCTCGATGGACTCCATGCCGCGCCGCTCCAGCAGCAGGGCGACGAACGCCGCAACATCCTCGCGGGGGTGGCCCGCTATGGGGCCGTGGGGACGGACGAGATCGCCGAGGTCTTCATCGCGGCAGCGATCCGGGCGCGGGCCACGGCGTTGACCGGATCGATCTCCAGTGCCCGCTGGTACTCGCGCAGCGCGTCCCCGGCCGCGCCCGCCTCCAGGTGCCGTTCGCCGGCGATCACGTGCGCCAGCGCTCGGGCCCTCCTGACGCCGGCCACCGCCTGGTACCGCGGCTTCCGGGCGATCGATTCATCGATGTCGTCGGCCCTGACCAGCACGTGGGCCAGGTAGTTGCCCGCCTCGATGAGCGCCGGATCAAGACGCAGCGCCTCGACCAGGTGGTCGATCGCCTCTTCGTTCTCGCCCACCAGGGCCAGCCCGCGACCGAGGTTCATGTGAGCCGGAGGATCCTGGGACTTCAGACGCACCGCCTCGCGGAGATGACCCAGACCGCGTTGGTGGAAACCGCCGGCAATGAGCGCGTTGCCCAGACCATACTGTACCTGGTGCAGGTCCGGCCTCAGGTCAACGGCGCGGCGCCCCAGCGCGATCGCCTGCTGGACGTGACCGGTCCGAAGCAGCACGGCCCCGAGGTTCGACATCGGGACGGTATCGTTCGGGGCGAGTTGCAACGCACGCTGATAGAGGGCGATGGCCGGCTCGTCCTGCCCCTGGTCGGCCAGGATATTGGCGATCTGCGTGTAGGGCCGCGGGTTCAGCGGGCGCTGGATCAAGACGTTCTCCCACATCGCGTAGGCGCTGTGGTAGTCGGTGTTTCGCTGCACGGTCATCGAGCCGTACGACACCACGACCGCCAGCAGCACGCCGCCGTTGGTGATGGGCACCGCGACGCCCGACACGCCGAAGCGCCGATACCAGCGGTCCAGGAGACCATGAACTGCAACCACCGACACGATGATCACCGCCGCCAGCGGCAGGTACATGCGGTGCTCGAAGGCGGCGTGCGCCGACGGCACGATGCTCGACGTCGGCGCGAGCACGGCGAAGAAGCTCACGCCCAGGAACCCCAGCCACGGCCGGCGGCGCCACATGAAGACGCTCCCGACAAGCAGGGCCGCGATGAGCAATACCGGACCGACGATCTCCCCAGCGGTACCGGCGATCGGCCATGCGTAGTCCAGGCACAGCGGCCGCGGCCAGAAGCAGAGTCTCAAGTAGTGAACGATGACGCCTCCCTGCGTGAGCAGATAGGCCAATGGCGATGCACCGTCGTAGCCGAAGCCCGCGCTCATCGGCCGGGCCGGGTCCGTGTCCAGCAGCGCCGCCGCGACACCGGTCAGCACGAGAATCAGCCACGAGCCGGCGAGGCCGGCATGGAGCCGCCACCTCCGCTGAAACACGCCGGCGAACGACGACGACAGGAACGCCCGGTCGAACAGGACCGCGACGACCGGTGCCGTGATCATGACGGGCTTGCTCGCCATGCCCAGGGCGCAGGCGGCAACGGCCGCGGCATACCAGGACGCCGGCCGCGGCGACCTGGCGCCGCGAATCACGCAGTACAGCGTCAGCAGGTAGAACAACCCCATCAGCGACTCGGCACGCTGGATGATGTACGTGACGCTCTCGGTCTGAAGCGGGTGGACGACCCAGATCAGTGCCGACGCCAGCGCGTACCACTGCGCGTGGCGACCGGGCCCGGCGCGGAACTGCTCCAGCAACAGTACGCGGCGCACGAGACCGAACAGCGCCAGCCCCGCCAGCACGTGCACGATGAGATTGACCAGGTGGTAGCCCCAGGTGTTGACCGCCCCCAACGCATAGTTGATCGCCAGCGTGAGCTTGACGACCGGGCGGTCGCCCCACAGACCATCAAAGCTGTGAATCTGGCGACCCTCGACGATCTCCCGCACGTCGTCGTAGATGAACACGCCGGCGAAGCTGTTGAGGTAGACCAGTACGCCCGCAACAACGATGGCCATGATCCACGCGGTACACCCGGTACACCCGGTACACCCGGTACACCCGGTACACCCGGTACACCCGGTGCACCCGGTGCAGCCGGTGCACCGCGTACACGCGACCCACCATCGCCTGACCAGTCCGCGGTCGATTCGCACGTTCGCTTCCCCCCGTACCCGTGACGGCGCCCGGCGCGCTCCGATGATCCGTCCACCGGCGTGGACCCTGGTCCCGTATCGACCGATGGGACACTGGTCATCCGATGCGCCCACTCTCTATCGTCCACGCACTGCCGTTCTTTGACCCCGCGACACGGTTCGGGGGCCCTGTCGCGCAACTGCGACACGTGTGCCGCCTCCTCGCCGAGCGCGGCCATCACGTCAGCGTGATCACGACGAACCTCGACGTCGGCCCGGCCGTGCCCACGGACCGATGGGTCGAACGGGAAGGCTACCGTGTCTGGTACGCGAGCGCCCACCGTTTCGGCGGCTGCGCCCCCTACTACTCGCCGGGCGTCCGCGCGCCGCTGGACGCATGCCTGGCCCAGGCCCACGTACTGCACCTGTCGTTGAGCTTCACGCACATGAACGTCCTCGCCAGGCGGCGGGCGGCGGTGCACCGGGTGCCGTACGTGTACACACCGCGATCGTGTCTCGATCCCGTGCGCCTGCGGCAGCGGGCGCTCCTGAAAACGGGCTTCCTGAGGCTCTTCGAGCGCCGGATCATCCGTGACGCGGCGGCCGTGCACATCCTGACGGAGGTCGAGCGCGAACAGGTGATGCGGCAAGGCGCGCGGTCGGAGCAGTGCGTCGTCATTCCCAACGGCGCCGAGTTCGATCCCGATGCCGTCGGTCGCGACGGCATCGCCTTCCGCTCGTACGCCGGGATCGACCGGGATACGCCGCTGGTTCTGTTCATGGGCCGGCTGCACCGGATCAAGGGCCTCGACGTGCTCATCGACGCCTTCGCCGCCGTACGGTCGCACGAACCCACCGTGAAGTTGGTCATTGCCGGTCCCGACGAGGGCGAGCGGTCCGCGGTGGACGCCCGGGCTCGCCGGCTGGGATGCACCGACGCCGTCCACTTCGTGGGGCGGCTCGACGGCGACCTGAGGCGGTCCGCGTTCCGCGCGGCCGACGTCTTCGCGCTGACGTCATACTCCGAGGGGATGCCCAACGCGGTGCTCGAGGCGTGCGCCGCGGGTACGCCGGTCCTCGTCAGCGATCGGTGCAACCTTCCGGAGATCTCGGCGTACGGCGCCGGACGGGTCGTCGCCGCCGAAGCCACCTCCGCGGCCGCGGCGCTGCGGAAGATGCTCGCCGATCCCGACGGACTGAAGATCATGGGCGCCAACGCACAACGCATGGTCCGCGAGCGGTTCGCGTTCCCGACGGTCATCGACCGGCTCGAAGCGCTCTACGAGCAGCTCGCTCCGACCGAGGCAGCTGCGTACCGCTCCGACGAACCGGTGGTGAAGGCGGCATGAACCGGCCGGGCGGCAGCGCGGCCAGGGCGTACCGCCACGGAACGCTCACCGGTGCGGCGGGGCGGGGCATCGAGATTGCCTGCGCGCTGGCGCAGCTCTGGCTGCTGATGCGGATTCTCGGCACGGAGCAGTTCGGACTGTTCGTTTTCGTCATGGCGATCGTCCACGTGCTCGCGCTGATCGGTTCGGCGGGCTTCGAGCGGCTGACCGTCTTCCGGCTCTCGCGCAGCGACGGGCCGCCGGGTGCGCTCAGCGGCGGCGGCTTCGCGGGCGCGGTGATGGGCTGGTCCGTGGTGGTATCGACCGTGCTGGCAGTGGCGATGTGGCTGGCGGCCCCCGCGGCGGCAACGCTGCTCGGCGACCCGCGTCTCGGCCTGTGGCTACAGGCGCTCTGCTGGCTGGTGCCGGTCACCGCCGCCGCGGAGTGCTACGCCGCGTGGCACCTGTCGCGTCACCGCATCGGGCACGTCGCCATCATCGGAAAGGCCGTGCCCGCCGTTCTCGTGACCGCCGGACTGGCTGCGACGGCGCTGGCCGGCTGGGGCGCGGCGGGCGTCGTCGCGGCCTTCGTCGGCGGACGGGTCATCGCCTTCGCCGGCTGGTGGCTGGTCCATCCGGTCAACCCGCTTCGCCTGTGGGGGACGCTCACCGGCGCCGACGCGCGCTATGCCGCCCAGACCGCCGCCACCGGGCTGGTCCACCGCGCCTTGCGACAAGCCGACCTGCTCATGCTGCTGCCGCTGGCGGGGCCCGCCGTGACGGCCACCTACGCGGTGGTCGTCCGGTTCGCATGGCTCTTGCGCACCGGCAACGAGTTGCTGAGCCCCATATTTGCCTCCAGGGCGGGCCGGCTGCTGCACCTGGGTGATCGACGGGCCGTCGAGCGCGAGTTTCACATGACCCGGCTGTGGTCCACGATCGTTGCATTGCTCACGGCGTTGCCGCTGGTCATGTTCGGCTTGCCGATCCTGCAACACTTCGGCGACGCCGCGGCGGCGTACCCGGTGCTCCTGATTCTCCTGGCCGACCAGATCGCGTTCACCGCGTTCGGCATGAGCGGGCTGCTCCTGATGATGGCCGGCCGCAGCGGCTGGCTGCTGACGTCGAACCTCGTCATGCTCGGCGGCAACGTCGCGCTCAACTGGCTGCTCATCCCCGCCTTCGGCGCCGCGGGCGCCGCCACGGCGACGCTCGCAAGCGTGCTGTTCGCCAAGGGCATGACCGCCCTGCTGCTGCTGCGGCTCGAGCGGCTCGCCACGCTCCGGGTGGACGCAGCGTGCTTCGTGGCGATCGCGCTGATCGCCCTGCTGCTGGCGGCGCCGGCCCTGCTGCCGCCACTGGTCGCCGCGGGCGTCTGTCTCGTCGTCACCGGGCTGCTCGCCCGCGAACTGGGTCCGGCGTTACGCAGCGCCATTCGCCGGCTCGCCGGCGGGCCATCGTTGCAGACCCAGGAGTGACCCGTGCACACCGGAGCAAAACGTCAACCCGTTGCCCAGGCGCGAGCCGCGCTTGACTTCGTCGGCATAGGCGCCGCGCGCTGCGGCACGTCGTGGCTCGCGCGGTGCCTCGGCGAACATCCGGACGTCTTCATCCCCGACCGGAAGGAGTTGAAGTACTTCGACAACGACTTCCTCTATGAACCCTCGCTGCGCCTTCTGCACCGGCACTTCGACGCGGCCGGGCCGGACCAGCTCCGCGGCGAGTTCTCGCCGCGGTACATGACCAGTCGCATCGGCCTCGAGCGGATCGCCAGGGCGTGTCCGGACGCCCGGATCATCGTGAACCTCAGGCACCCCGTCGACCGGATGTTCTCCGACTACTGCTTCTTCCGCTTCAACCGCAAGCGGGAACCGAACGGCGACTTCCTTTCGGCACTCGCCGGTCCGTCCGGACCCGGCTACATAGAGCGCGGCCTCTACGGGAAACAGCTGGAGCACGTGCTTCGACTGTTTCCGCGGCACCGCGTCCACGTCGTGCTCTACGACGACATCGCCAAGCGCCCGCTCGATCTCATCGAGAAACTGTTCGACTTCATCGAGATCGACCGCCGCTTCATCCCGCCCTCGGCGCACCGGCGGATCAACCGGTCCGATGACGGCCACCGACACGCGCCGCGGGCCGCGTGGGCGCGGTTCGGCCAGTGGGTGTCGCTCGGTCAAAGTACGCTCACGCGGCGGGCCCGCCCGATCGTGATGCCGGCGTTTGACGCCTGCGGACGGCTCGTCGACAGCTGGCCGGTCCTCCAGGACAACGCGAGCCGTCCCCGGCTCGACCCGGCGGTTCGACGGGACCTCTTCGAGGCCTATTTTCGCGAGGACCTGCAACGGGCCGAGCGAATGGTCGATCTTGACTTGTCGGCCTGGAGATCGCACCCCAACGGAGAACGCAAGAGTGCTTAGGTATCTCAAGCACGTCGATGGGGTCTTGCGCACGCTGCTGAGGAGTCGCGAGTTGGACGCGCTGCGCCGCTGGGGCATCTCGCCAGGTGACCTCGCCCGGCGGATCAGCACCGTCCGACCCATTCTCGGCCCGGCCCTCGAGGCGTACGGGCGTGACGTCTCCACGCCGGACATGGCCGTCTCGCTGCACAGCGCGACGCTGCTCGCCGCGTTGTGCGAACTTCGCCGCCCACGGCGCGTACTCGACGCGGGGTCAGGTTTCAGCTCCTATGTCCTGCGCCGGTTCTCCTGCGACGACCGGGAAATCTGGTCCGTCGACGACAACGAGCAGTGGCTCGACACGACGCGGACGTACCTCGAGCGGCAGGGCATCGACAACGATCGTCTGCTCCCGTGGGACACGTTCGCCGAGAGCGACGAGCGCGAGTTCGACCTGATCTTTCACGACCTGGGCGCGATCCGGGACGTTCGCACCAGTACGCTGCCCGATATCTGCTCGAGGCTCGCCCCCGGCGGACTGATATTGCTCGATGATTTTCACAAGCACCGCTACCGCTACCGCGCCCGCAGGATCCTCGCCCGCGACGGCTTCGAGGTCATCCCGTTGCGGCACCACACGCTCGATGGATTCGGACGTTACGCCGCGCTGGCGCGCCGCGCCGCGTGAGAGTCGACACGATGTTGCAGGTACTCGTCGGCACACTGTACAGCGGGGAGAAGGAACTCGATCGGTGCGTCGACGCGCTGACGCAGCAGCACTACTGCCACCGGTCGCACTTCATCATCGAGCACATGCCCGAACGGGCCGCCCACGATGAGTTGTACCGCCGGTTCATGCACAATGCCGGAGAATACGACCTGTTCCTGAAGCTCGATGCCGACATGATCCTGACCGATCCCGGCAAGCTCGGCGCCGCGGTAAAGCTCTTCGAGGATTCACCGGAACTCGACCACGCGGTCTTCACGGTCCAGGACTGGATGACCGACTCGGCCATCATCGGGATCCACATGTACCGCAACCGGGTCCGGTGGGCGCGACGCGGCGATGACCTCTTCGCCGACTTGCCCCCCCAATTACAGGGCAAGCGCCGGTACGTGACACACGGCCCGCCCAGCCCGCTGGCGGACCACAGCCCCGATCCAAGCCCCATCCAGGCCTTTCACTACGGGCTGCACCGCGGGATCAAGGCCTTTCAGACCGGGCTCGACGAGACCCGCCCCGCGTACGCCGTCGCGCACTGGCGGGGACTCAAGCGACTCTGGCGTCACTTCGACCGGGTTCGCGACCGGCGTCTCGGCCTTGCCCTCATGGCGGTCGAGCACGGGCTCACGCACCCGGCAGACCCCGACTTCTGCAACTACACCAACCCGAGGTTCTGGCAGACGTTCGCCATGTACGAGCCGATGACTCCCCAACAGATCCACGCCCACCTGCGGCCGGCCTGGGACAGCCCCGTGCGTCGCGAGGCCATGTGGCTGCGGACGTTCGTGCGGCAACTCGTCCGCCGGCGTCGCAAGGCCGGTTGACGAGAGTTTTTCGCGCGGGGACTGCCCGACTATGCGACTTCCTTTTCCTCGTCCTTGTCCGCGGTCCGCTCCAGCGGCAGCGCCGAGGATGCGTCCCGGCCGCCGGCGGAACCGACATGGAGTTTCTGGGCCATCATGGCGACCATCTGGGCGAGGCAGACGATGCGGCGTTCCTGGACGCTCACGATCGACAGCAGGTTGAAGTTGACGACGAGGAAGAACGTCGTCACCGCCAGCAACAAGACGGTCTGGTATTCGATTCCCAAGCGGGCCGCGATCCAGCCAATGCCGTCCGGCCAGATCGCAAGCCCCAGGAACGGAACACCCACGGCGGCGAACAACAGCGCGTGCCGCTCCTTGAGACGCTGGGCGCGGAGGCTCCGGATCGCCATGAGCAGCAGCATGTTGCCGATCGCAAGCAGGATGAGCGTCAGGGTCATGCGAGTCCCGCCTTTGCCTGGGGCCACGGCTGCCGGGTCGTGTCCAGCAGCAAGGCCACCGCGACCTTGAGAACGTAGTACAACCCGCGCCCGAGCGGGATGCTCGTCCGGCCGCTCACGCGTTGCTCCATGCGGACCGGCGTCTCGGTCACCCGGAAACCCGCCCGATGAGCGAGCAGCACGACCTCCGGTTCGGGATAGTCGTCCGGGTACCAGTGGCTGAAGGCCCGGATCACCGCGCGGTTGGCGGCACGGAAACCGCTGGTGCAATCGGTGTACGTCCGACCGGTGAGCGCTCGCAGCAGCCACCGCAACAGGCGACTGCCGGCGGCGCGGGCGGCGCTCTGGCGATACTCGCCCGGCCGGAGGAAGCGGCTTCCGATGACGAGATCGGCGTCATCTGCCTGCATCGCCTCCAGCAGCGCGACGATCTCCGAGGCGGGGTGCTGCCCGTCGCCGTCTACCTGGACGGCGACGTCGTAATTGTGCTCGGCGGCGTAGCGGTAGCCGGTCTGCATCGCCGCCCCGATCCCCAGGTTGAACGGCAGGGTAATGACGGTGGCGGACCCGGGCACGCGACTCGCGGTGAGATCCGTCGATCCGTCATCGATGACCACGACGTCGAATTCCGGCAGGACACGGACGATGTCCTCGACCACGCGCGCGATCGACTCCGCTTCGTTGAAGGCGGGCACGATGACGACGCCGCGGACGAATTTCAGCGCATGATCCCCCACGTCGGTATATCGGCTGACGGGTAACCCATCCGTAGGTCGACCGATCCCACGAGTGCCACCCGCACCGCGATGTTATCGGCCGACTCAATCGCGATCGATCTTCCTGAAGCGGATCACGTAGTTCTCCCGGAGAAACGGGACGTCGTGAACGTCGACCAGCTCGAAGCCGGCGGCGGTGATCTCGTCAACGAACACCTCCCGGCCGGCCCGCACGTGGTCCATGATCCATTGGCCCGACGCGGCGGCATCACGGGTGAACTCGACGAGCACGATCTCGCCGCCCGGTCGCAGCGCCCGGTGGATGGTCCGCATCGTGCTGACGGGGTACTCGAAGTGGTGGTAGGTGTCGCAGATGAAGATCATGTCCACCGAGCCCGGTGGCAGGTTCACCGACGTGTCGGTGCAGACGACGGTCTCGATGTTCTCGATCCCCTTTTCGGCCGCCTTCCGTGCCACGTGCTGCATCATGACCGGGTTGATGTCGACGGCGTAGACCACGCCGGACGGTCCCACGATCCGGGCGAACTGCTCGCTCATGAACCCGGATCCCGCCCCGACGTCGGCCACGGCCGAGCCCGGCCGCGGCGCGACCACGGCGGCGAGCAGTTCACGGTTCACGTAGATCTCGCGGCTCTCGGACTCGAGCGTCCCGATGAGCGGCTCGATCTCGGAACTCCTCCATCGCTCGTTGATCCCCGGCTTGACGCTTTGCTCCGAGGCGCAGCCGGCGAGTTGACTCATGAAGTTCACGAGCATCACGAGCGCCATGACCCGGAGTCTGTGCGATGAGTGCTCGATCATGATCGGGTGTCTCCTGCCGGCGACGCCGCCGGCGGGTCTCGAAAGAACAGCAGGTAGCACACTGTACCGGCCGCGATCCACGCCACCCCGATCAAGGCCGCACCTCGCACGCCCGGGTCCAGGGCCGCCCCCGCGATAACGCACAGCTCACCAGCCACGAACAGCAGCGGAACGAATGGATAGAAGGGCACGCGCACCGGGCGCGCCGCATCGGGTCGCCGCCTCCGCAGTACCAGCAGGGCCACGGCGGTCAGGACAAAGAAGATCGCGTCAACGAAGACAATGCCCGTGAGCAATCGATCGATCGCGCGCCCTCCGGCCGCCACCAGCAGCACCAGCGCGAGGCCGCCGATCAAGGCGATCGCCGCGAGGGGCGTGCCGAAACGCGCGCTCGCCCGCGCGAACGGTCGAAAAAACCGACCGTCGCAGGCCATGCCGTACACGAGCCGCGGCCCCGACAGGAGCTGCGCGTTGAGCACGCCGAAGGCCGACACCGCAACGGCCGCGGCCACCAGTCGCCTGCCGGCACCGGGCCAGACGGCGGCAACCGCGTCCGCCGCGACGGCCTCGCTGCCGACAACCCCGCCGTAACCGAGCAGTCGCACGTACGCCCAGTTCACAAGGAGATATATCACCACCACGATCACGACGCCAGCGACGATCGCCAGCGGGACGTTGCGGCCGGGGTGACGCACCTCCCCCGCGATCCACAGCGCGTGCTGCCAACCCCCGAAGGAAAACAGCACCGGAACCAGCCCCGCGAAGACGGCTCCGAAGATGCCCGCCCCGACGGCCACCGACACGGCGCCGCCGGCTGCGCCGCCGGTACCCCCTGCTTCGGGCGCTGCCCCGTACCACGCGGCGAGCGCGGTCACGCCCATGAGCGTCGCCACCTTCGCGAGGACCGTCAGGTTCTGAATCCTCGCCCCCCACCGCACACCCACTCCGTTGGCCGCGACCAGGCCGAGTATTAACAGTGCCGCGATCACGGTCGTCGCGAGTGCGCCCGGCGACGTCCCGACCGCGATACCGAGGTGCTGCGCGCAGACGACGGCGATGATGGCGATCGCCCCCGCCTGGACGGCCGTGGCGTTGCAGAAGACGAACAGGAACGCCGGCAACGTCCCCCAGGCATCACGGAGTACGTCGTACTGCCCGCCGCTTCGCGGGTACAGCCCGCCGAGTTCCGCGAAGGTCAGCGCGCCGAGCAGCGCAATGCCTCCGCCGATCGCCCACGTCCACATCGCCAGCGAGCCGGAGCCCGCAAGCTCGGCGACGCGGCTCGGCGTGAAGAAGATCCCGACGCCGATGATCGCACCGACGACGACGCACGTCGCGTCGACCGGACCGAGAACCCGCTTGAGACCGGAGGCCATGTCCTCCAAGGTACAGGGCTTGTGTGGCACGGTTGAGGCCGACGGCGAAGCCGGCGGGCTCGGCCGTGGTTGGACGTCGCTCCACGGGCGAGCAAGCTCGACCGTGCCACCCGGATCGTGCTCCGGACGCACAAGTCGGAAGACGGGACTCTGAGGGTGGCACGGTAGAATCAATGCCCATGGTGTCGAGGCGGAAGATCTGGATTCTCCTGGTGGCCGTTGTCGCGGTCGGCGCGGTCGGCACCGCGTGGATGCTGCGCGAGCAACGGCCAGGCGCCACGGCCGTGCCCGTGCCCGCTGACTGGGCGCTGTTGCCCGATGGCGCACGCAGCGCCGTCGCCGCGGCCGTCGAGGCGTGCCGGGCGGAACCGGACGACCCGGCGACGTTCGCGCTGCTGGGACGGATCTATCACGGCAATGCGGAGCCGGCACTGGCAATCGCCGCCTACGAGCAGGCGCTGGCGCTCGGTGCCGGCGAGGCGTCCACGCCCTACCTGCTGGCGTTGCTGTACGAGGACTGGGGACGGACCGACCACGCCGTCGATCGGTTGCGCCTGTCGCTGGACCGCGACCCCGGCTACGCCCCGACGTGGTTCCACCTTGGCCGGAGCCTGTTCGACGCCGGAGATCTCCATGGGTCGATCACCGCGTTCCGTCGTGCCGTCGAGATCGAGCCGGCCGGTGCCACCTACCACACGGGCCTCGGCCGGGCGCTCAGAGGGGACGGGAAGATCAGCGACGCCGTGACGTCGCTGCGACGGGCCGTCGCGCTGGAGCCGGACCACCCCGGTGCGCACCAGTTGCTGGCCCTGGCGCTGCGCGCCCTGGGCGAGAACGCTGAAGCCGAGACGCACCTCGCCCGGCTGCGCCGCTACAGGACCGAGGTCGTCCGGGACCCCTGGCTCCGGGACGCGATGCAGCACGCGGCCTCGGTCGAGACGCGCCTGGAGTGGGCGCGGTCCTATCTCGCCGCGGGCCGGTTCGACAGTGCGTTGGAGCTGCTCCTCGCGCTCGCCGAGGCGCACCCCGACCGCGCGGAGGTCTTCCGCCGTCTCGGCGAGACGTACGCACGCAGCGGGCGGGCGGACCTCGCCGTCGGGCCCTACGCCCGGGCGGCCGAACTCGATCCGTTCGATGTCGGCACCCACAACGCCCTCGCCGAAAGCCTGCTGCTGGGAGACGATGCTGCGGCCGCCGAACGAGCCCTTTCGCCGGCGCTCGCCGCGGATCCCGACAACGTCGATGCACTCGTGATCCAGGCGGCGATCCTTCTGCGCGGCGGCGACCCGGCCGAAGCGACTCGACGTCTGGAAGCCCTGACCGCCCGCCGCGGCGATCACGTGGCCGGACATTACTGGCTCGGCGAGGCGCTGATGGCGCAGCAGCGCTACCGCCAGGCTGCGCGGGTCTACGAACGACTGCTCGAACTGCGGCCGGATCTCGACAAGGCCCGACGACAACTGGAACTCGCCTACCGGCAACTCGCCCGCCCCGGCCAACCCCAAGGGCCATGAACAACGCCACGGCGCTCACCCTGATCCTGATCATTCCGGCGGCCGCCGGCTGCGCCGACAGTACTCCGCCCGCCGTGCACTCACCGCGACTCTTTACCGAGGTGGCATCGGCAAGCGGCGTGAACTTCGTCCACCATTCCGGCGCCGCCGGCAATTTCCTGCTGCCGGAGATCATGGGCGGCGGCGCCGGCTTCGTGGACGTCGACGGCGACGGCTACCTCGACATCTACCTGGTCGATTCGGCCGGGCCCAACCGCCTGTATCGCAACACCGGCGACGCCTCGTTCACGGAGATCACGCTCGCGGCGGGCGTGGGTGACACCGGATACGGCATGGGCTGCGCCGCCGGCGACTACGACAACGACGGTGACCTCGATCTCTACGTGACGAACCTCGGCGCCAACGTCCTGTATCGCAATAATGGCGATGGCACGTTCAGCGACGTGACGGCCCTCGCCGGTGTCGGTGATCCGTCGTGGTCCACCAGTGCGGCGTTTCTCGACTATGACGCCGACGGCGACCTCGACCTGTTCGTCACGAACTACGTGGACTGGTCGGACACGCCGGCGTTCACCTTCAAGCAGTGCTTCGCCGCCGGCGGCGCCCGCGACTATTGCTCGCCTCAGGCCTACGGCGCCCCCAGCACGGATACGCTGTACCGCAACGACGGGGACGGCTCGTTCACGGACGTGTCCGCCGAGGCCGGCATCCTTGCCAGAGCGGGCACGGGCCTCGGCGTGGTGTGTACCGACCTCGACGGCGACGGCGTCGTCGACATCTACGTGGCCAACGACCAGATGCCCAGCTTCGCGTGGATCAACTCCGGCGACGGGCGGTTCACAGAGTCCGCGGTACGGCTGAGCTGCGCCGTCGACGAGATGGGCAAGTCGCAGGCCGGCATGGGGGTCGACGCCGCCGACATCGACGGCGATGGTGACGCCGACCTGTGGAAGGTCCACCTGCACGGGGAATCACACGTCTTGTATATCAACGAGGGCACGTACTTCGACGACGCCACCGGCGGGTGGGGCCTCGCCGCCCCGACGCGGCGGGCCACCGGCTTCGGAACGGCCCTGTTCGACTACGACCTCGACGGTCTGCTCGACGTGTTCATCGCCAACGGCCGGGTCCAGATCGTCGCGGACGCGACGCCCGGAGACGATCCGTACGCGGAACCGAATCAACTCCTGCGCCAGGTGGAGCCGGGACGGTTCGAGGAGGTGACCTCGGCCGCCGGTGACGCCCTGAAACTCATCGGGACGAGTCGTGCCGCCGCGTTCGGCGACTACGACAACGACGGTGACGTGGACATCCTGGTCGTCAACCGCGACGGGCCGGTGCGGTTACTGCGCAACGACGCGCCGCGACGCGGCGACGCGTGCACACTGCGCATCCTCGACCGCCACGGCCGCGACGCCTTCGGCGCCATAGTCCGGTGCACGTTCGGCCGATCCGCCCGGACGCTGGTGGTCCGCTCGGCGTACAGCTACTGCGCCGCCAACGATCCGCGGCTTCACATCGGTCTCGGCGAGGCCGCGCGCCTCGATCGCGTCGAGGTGCGGTGGCCGGACGGCACCGGGCAACCCTCCGAGACGTTCGGCCCTTTCGAAGCCGGCAGCTTCGTCGTGATCCAACAGGGCAATACACTGCTGAGCGCCGGTCACGGCACGGTTCCCCGGCAGGGCTCGACGCACGAGGCGGGGCTGGCCGATCCCGCGCGCCCGACACAGGCGGCCGCGGTACCCGGAGCATCCTCAGCCCGCTGCGAGGTACGCGGCGAACGTGCTGAGGTCCTGCCTGGTTTCCGGGGTCACGTCGCGGAACTCCAGGCCGAGCTCGTACCTGCGAAACCCGATGCGCCTGGCCCAGACGATCTTGGCCTGCACCGTCACCCGCCGCTTCGCGGTCCACAACTGCACCTCAACGAGCCCGCTGGCCCGGCGCGGACACCGGACCCGCATTCCGCCGCCCGACAGGTCCATCACCCGCCCCAGGTCGCACCCGAGCCGTCCAGCATTGAATCGACCGAAGCGGCGCCTGTCCGTCAGCGGCCGCAGCTTCGCAGCGCCGGCGCGAACGGTGTTCGTCATCCTGCGAATGGCATTCCTGCCTGCTCCAATACCTTGCCTCATGACGCTTCTCCCGACGGGGTCGTACCCGTTATCAGTCGTCGGATATGTCCCGATCGGCCGTGAACCTTTCGGCTCAAACCAACCGTCTCCGGGGTTCCACAGGTTGCATAACGCGTACAGGTTCAACCTGCATGAGCCTGACTAAGGGGCTCTAACAGAATGAGCCCCTTAGTGAAAATCTCGTGAGCGGGCGGCAATCGGGGCGAGGGCGCCCTGGGCGTCCTCCAGGGAGTGCACCAGGAGGTGAACGACATCGCCCTGTCTCTCGACGGTGCCGCGGGCCAGCACGACCACGCCGTGACGCGCGACCCGGCGGTCGCGCCGGTAGATGTGCGGTCGCACGATCAGGTTGGCGGTACCCGTTTCATCTTCGAGAGTCATGAAGACGATGCCGGACGCCGTCCCCGGCCGCTGTCGGACAAGCACGATGCCCGCGACCGCCGTCTGCGATCCATGCGGCCAGGTGCGTGTGTCGGCGAGCTCCCTCGCCGGCACCGCCCCGCGGGCCGCAAGCTCGGTCCGACAGAACGACACCGGATGCGCCTTGAGCGACAACCCCGTCGCCACGTAGTCCTGGATGACCTTGCGCGGTTCGGAAATCTCCGGCAGGGTGGCGTCGCGGTCGTGACTCGCGTGCTCGAACAACGGCAGTTCCTCGTCGCTCAGCGCCCTGATCTCCCACAACGCCGCCTGGCGATCGAGCCCCATCGAGCGGAACGCATCCGCCGAGGCCAGGCGGCGCAGCGTTGACACGCGCGCGCCGCTCGCCCGCCACAGGCCCTGGATGGAATGAAACGGCCCGTTTCGTTCGACCGCGCCGACAACCAGCGCCGCTTCATCCTCGCGCAGGCCCCGCACCAACCGCATGCCGAGGCGAAGACTCCCCGCTTCTTCCAGCGTGCACTCCCATCGACTCACGCCCACGTCCACGGCCCGAACCTCGACGCCATGCTCCCGGGCGTCGCGGACGATCTGCGCCGGCGCGTAGAACCCCATCGGCTGGCTGTTGATGAGCGCCGCGGCGAACACCGCCGGATGCCGGCATTTGAGCCAGGCGGAGACGTAGACCAGCAGGGCGAAGCTCGCCGCGTGCGACTCCGGGAAACCGTACTCGCTGAAGCCCTTGATCTGCTCGAAGCACCGCTCGGCGAACTCACGCGGATAGCCGCGATCGATCATGCCCTTGACGAGCCGCGCTCCGAAACGCTGCATCCGGTCGCCGCGACGACGCCACGCGGCCATCGCCCGGCGCAGCTGGTCCGCCTCGTCGGGAGTGAAACCGGCCGCCACGATGGCCAGTTTCATCGCCTGCTCCTGAAAGAGCGGTATGCCGAGGGTCCTGCCGAGCACGTCGCGGACGTCCTCGCTCGGGTAGCTGACGGGCTCCTCGCCGTTGCGTCGCCGCAGGTACGGGTGAACCATGTTGCCCTGGATGGGTCCCGGCCGGACGATCGCGACCTCGATCACCAGGTCGTAGAAGCAACGCGGCCGCAGCCGCGGCAGCATCGCCATCTGCGCGCGGCTCTCGATCTGGAACACGCCGACGGTGTCCGCGGCGCAGATCATGTCGTAGACGGCAGGGTCCTCGGCCGGAACGGAGTACAGCGAGATCGGTTTTGCCTCCAGTTCGTTGAGGTTGATCAGCTCGAAGGACTTGCGAATGCACGTCAGCATGCCGAGCCCGAGAACGTCCACCTTGAGCATGCCCATCGCGTCGATGTCGTCCTTGTCCCACTCGATGACGGTGCGGTCGGGCATCGCGGCGTTCTCGATCGGGACCAGCTCGCACAGTGGGTCCTTGGTGATCACGAAACCGCCGACGTGCTGGGAGAGGTGCCGCGGGAAGCCGAGCATCTCGCGCAGCAGTTGGAACAGGCGCTCGATAGTGGGGTCGTGGGGGTCGAGCCCCAGTTCACGCAGGCGGTCCTGCTTGATGTTGTCGTAGTCCCACCAGTCGAGGCTCCCGGCCAGGCGATCGACGCAGTCCAGTGAAAGCCCCAGTGACTTGCCGATCTCGCGCACGGCGCTGCGGCCGCGGTAGCTGACCACCACGGCGGTCAGCGCCGCGCGATCGCGCCCGTACTTGCGGTAGATGTACTGGATGACCTCTTCCCGGCGCTCGTGCTCGAAATCGATGTCGATGTCCGGCGGCTCGTTGCGCTCGCGGCTGACGAACCGCTCGAAGAGCATGTCGATGCGGTCCGGATCGACGGCGGTCACGCCGAGGCAGTAGCACACGGCGGAGTTGGCCGCCGCGCCCCGCCCCTGGCAGAGGATGCCGCGGCCGCGGGCGAACCGGACCAGGTCGTGCACCGTCAGGAAGTACCGGGCGTACTCCAGTTCGTCGATCAGGCGCATCTCGTGGGCGATCCGGTCGCGGATCTTCTCCGGCACGCCGTCCGGGTAGCGGTGCCGCGCCCCCTGCAAGGTGAGTTCACCAAGGTGCCGGATGGGGCTGCGTCCCGGCGGGCACGTCTCCTGCGGGTACTGGTAGCGCAGCTCGTCCAGATTAAACGCCGCGCGGCGGGCGATCCGGACGGTGCGGTCGACCGCGCCGGGGCACTCGGCAAACAGACGCGTCATCTCCGATCCCGCTTTGAGGTAACGCTCGGCGTTCGGAAAGAGGTTCAACCCCGCCCCGGCCACGGTGCAGCCGAGCCGGATGCTCGTCAGCACGTCCTGCAGCACTCGCCGCTGTGGCACGTGGTAGTGCACGTCGTTGGTGGCCGCCAGCGGGATCCGCGTGTGCTCGGACAACGCGACCAGTTGCCGCATGCGCTCGCCGTCGTCCGGCCCGTAAAGACAGCTCGTGGCGATCGACAGCCGGTCGTCATCGAACACGCGCCGCATGCCCGCGAGCGTCTCGACGAAGTCGCCGTCGAGATCGACCGGCGGCACGACCACGGCGAGCAGTCCCTCGTGGTGCTCGACCAGGTCGTGCAGGCTGAGATCGCATTCGCCTTTCGTCGCGCGACGCTTGCCGAGCGTCAGCAGCCGGCACAGCCGGCCGTAGGCGGCGCGGTCGGTGGGATAGACCAGGACGGAAAAGTCCAGCGCCAGCCGGCAGCCGACGACCAGCCGGAGACCGGCTTCCTTTGCAGCGACGTGGGCGCGCACGATGCCGGCAAGGCTGTTGACGTCGGTGATGGCGACCGCAACGTGGCCGAGCGCCGCGGCGCGCTCGACGAGCTCCTCCGGATGGCTCGCCCCCCGCAGGAAGGAGAAGTTGCTGGTGACGTGCAGGTCGGCGTAGGGAAAAAAGGGGACGGACCCCTTTTTCCACGGATGCGGTCGCGCCTTCGGTTCCGGCTGCTCAGGCATGATCGACCCTCATGCCCACACCCCGTGAACGAACCAGCGGCCGCTCTCGAGAACGCGGTAGATCCACAGCCAGCGCGCGTGCTCGATCTGGATCTTGAAGTAGTCGCGTGTGGCGGGCGACGGCCCCCGCCACCATTCCGCCGCCAGCCGCTCCGGGCCGGCGCTGGCCGTGATCCGTTGCTCCAGGCCACGCCAACGGAACGACGACGGCGGCCCGTCCGGGGCAATGGCGATCACCTCGATCGGTTCGGGGCGTTCCAGCAGCAGGGACGGACGGTCGGCGGAAAAGGACCGGGAGAAAAGAGACCGGGAGAAAAGAGACCGGGACTCTTTTCCGCCGCGGAAAAGAGTCCCGGTCTCTTTTCTCCCGGTCTCTTTTCTCCCGGTCTGCTTTCTCTCCGCCCGCTCCGGCAGATGCGATGCCACCGGCTCCATACGCACGACGCGATCCTGCCCGAGCCGATTGCCCAGCGTGTCGAGCAGCTCGCCGAAGCTGCGATCCAGCTTGTTCCGGTCAACCGCTTCGTCGCCCCACTCCCACGTTTCGTCCTCGTGCGGGAGCCGTCCAAGGTGCGGCGCCGCCAGGCACAGGCGCTCCACGCCCCAACCGAGGTTGATCGATTCCACGCGCGGCCGCAGCAGTGACCACAGGTGCTTTGCATCCCGGCTCGGCCGGCTCAACTCCAGCACCTCCAACAGCGGCTCGGCGTCGAAGCGATCAACCCGCAACTCGATCCGGCGAGCGCCGCACTCGCGCTGCGCCAGAACACCCGACAGCTCGGTCACGAGTTCGCGCACGGTGATCTCGATCACCTCCACTTGTTTCACCGGACCGGAAAAGACACGCTCGACCAACACGGGCGACGCCGGCGGGACGGGGTCGATGGTTTCGGGGGCCCGCCCCACTGCCTGGTCGAGCCGCACCAGCAGTTCGGGCCCGAACCGCGCCGGCAGCGACGACCTCGGCAGGTCCAGCAGGTGTCCGATCCGCTCGACGCCCACCTCGCCAAGCGCCTCGACCACGGTCTTCTCCAGGCGAAGCGCCTCCACCGGAAGATCCGCAAGCACCTGGTATTGATCACCTGCGTCGACCATCGTGCGATCCGCGGCGCCGAACCGCGCCACCGCCCACGCGCAGGCAAAGGTCGGCGCCGCGGCAAGCCGTGCCTGGAAGCCGAGGCGTCTCACAGCATCGGCGATCAGCCCCAGCAGGCGGTGCTCGCCGCCGAAAAGCCGCTCGCACCCGGCGATGTCGATCTGCAACCCGTCCGGCGGATCCACCGCCACGATCGGAGAGAACCGAGCCGCCCAGCGTGCCAGCGATGTCAGTGCTGCCAGGTCTCGTCCGGGCCGCTGCGGCCTGAAGACCGCTTCTCTCTCTGCCAGCAGCGCCCGGGCGTGCGCCACCGTAAACCCGGGCCGCACCCCTGCCGCCACGGCCTGCTCACAGCACCGGGCCACGAGCCTGCGACCCGCGGTTTCCACATATAAAAGGACCGGCGGCCGTTCAGGCTGACCTGCGGACCGGCGCGCGTGCCGGTATCGCAGGATCAGGTCGGTCGGCCAGCACGGCATGTACAACGACACCGCCCTGGGCACTTTTCCACTCCACGGTCCACTGTGATCCGGGGTGCATTGCCTTGCAGCGCACCAGTTCGACGTTCCATCTTGGGGTTCTCGGGGTCTTGTCCGCCGACGGCGCGCAGCGCACCAGCCACCGCGTCGTCGCCGCGGACAAGTGATTGATTTCCTCGGGCGGCCGCGCGCACAGCACCAGCGCCGAACCGGACTCCGCCGCCAACTGCAATCGCCGCGTCGCGGCCATGTCCAGCCTGCTGCCGTCGGCGACCACCGCCGCCACGGCCGGGCACCGCGCCGCCAGATCGATCGCCCACAGCCGGCTCATGTCATCCGGCGGATCGATGAAGATCGACCGCTGAAGAAGTACGCCCCGATCATCGGGCGGCAACCCCTGGAAAAACGGCCAGCAGCGCCGCCCGATCCAGACGACTCCGGCCCCCCCACGCCCCCCACGCCCCCCATG
>JADFOJ010000058.1 GCA_022562915.1 Planctomycetota bacterium
GCGACGGGCCGCGGGAGCCGGCGCCCGACGGTCTCGGCGGGCCGCGACGGCTCGATCCCGCCGCCGGGTCGCTTGGGGGTCAGCTCGCCGGGCTCGATGACGTGGCCGGCGGGAAGTTCGCATCGTGCGGTGACGCTTTGCCGCGAGACCTCGCGGACGTCGAGCTCGATGGCCAGGGGGGCCTTGTTGGGGGCCCCGAGCATGCGGTGGGCTCGGTGCGCGAGCCGGACGTATCGCTCGAAGCCGTGCGGATCGAGCGACATCGCGTGGTCCGGGCCGGGAGCGGTCCGGTCGAGCGTCAAGTGCTTCTCCAGGATGCACGCGCCGCCGGCGACCGCGAGCGCCCCGGTCTCCTCGGCCGTCGTGTGGTCGCTGTAGCCCAGTGCGTTGGGGTTGATCCGGTACATCGCCGCACGTCCTGCCAGCGAGGCCATGTCGTCCGGCGTCGGGTAGGCGCTGACACAGTGCATCAGCACGTGGTCGTGGGCACCGAGCCACTCGGAGACGGCTTTGACCTCGGCGAGTGTCGCCGCGCCCGTACTGACCAGCATGGGCCGGCCGGTTGCCACCAGGGCTTCGATCAAGGGCCGGTTGACGACGTCCGGTGACGCTGTCTTGAACGCATCGAAGCCGCAACGCACGGCGGCGTCGACGTGATCCACGGAGAAGAGCGTGGCGATCGTCGCGAGCCCCGCGGTGCCCGCATGCTCGACGATCTCGGCGATCACGCCGGGATCGAGCTCAAGGCCGCGGAGCATGTCGAAGGGGTCGCTCGCGCCGCCGGTCTCCTGGTAGCGGGCGAGCCGCGCGGCCCGGCTGAGGAGGCGGTCCGCCTCGAACCACTGCACCTTGACCGCGTCGGCGCCGGCGGCACGGGCGGCGTCGATCAGTTGCAACGCCCGGTTGCGATCACCGTCGTGGTTGACGCCCAGCTCCGCGATCACGTAGGGCCGGTGTCCAGGACCGATCGCGCGGTGGCCGATCTTCATCCGACACCTCCTGCAACGACCCGTTCCAGCAGCGCTTCGGCCACCGCCAGGTCGTGCGCCGTGTCCACGTCGAGGACCTCTCCCGGTGCGGTCCGGATGCCGCGCCGGTCGGCGCCCAGGAAGGCGTGCGGCGGATCATGCTCGCCCGCGGCCATCAGGCTCGCCCGCGTTACCGCGATCACGCCGCCGTCGGGAACCAGGAGCCTCGGCAGGTCCTGTCGCCGGTCGATCGGGCTCTCGCAGAAGGGCGTGACGGTGTGGTCCGCGTCCAGCGAGACCATCCAGTACGGGTGGTGCTTGCCGACGGCGGCGTACGACTGCACGCTGTCGGCGCCGGTGTCCAGCAGCAGGGAAACGGCACGATCGATGAGCCCGCGCGGGCGCACGGGCACGTTGGCATAGAGGATCACGATGACCCGCTCGCGGCCGCCCGGGTCACACTCGGCGACCGCATGCCGCACCGCGGCGCCGACCGTCGCCGTGTCGCCGGCCAGCGCCGCCGGCCGCCGCACGACCGGCACGGACATGGCCTCGGCGGCCGCCGCGATCGCGTCGCCGTCCGTGGAGACCACGACGGAATCGATCGTCACGGCGGCCCGGGCGTCCTCGATCGTGTGACAGATCATCGGTCGCCCGGCGAGCATGCGCGTGTTCTTGCCGGGCAGGCCACGGCTGCCCGCCCGCCCGATCACGACGGCCAGGGCGGCGTGCCCGGTGCGCTCACTGTCCCTGGTGGTCATGGGTCGCCCGTCCCGTGGCGACGGCGCCGAAGCACGTCCGGCCACAACTCCGCCAACGGCGCGTCGGCGATCGTGCCGACGGTCTCCGCGTCGACGGCGCGGTCGTTCACCGGCACGGAGCCGTCACTGAGAACCGTCAACGTGTAGCGGTCTTCGTCGAGGCGGACGGTGCGCGGCACGACGACGGGAATCAGTGCAGTCTCGGCCGGACAACTGTCCGGCTGCGGGTCGATCAAGACCGCGCCGAGGTTCCCCTGCCATCGTTCGAAGAAGCCGTCGACCTCATCGACGGTCTCGGGCCTTCTGGCCATGCGCGGCACGATCCAGGGAAGCGCCAGCGCCGCCGTGGGGGAGTGTTCGGTGAGGCGCGTACGACGGGTCACGAGATGGTGCATGCCGCTGACGGCGATCTCGTGGCCGTCGAAGCCCGTGAGTCGACGATACGTCTCGGGGCAGTCCGCGTGCAGATCCACGCTGACCACGTCCGGCTCGCACGCGAGCAACCGGTCGAGGACCGAGTGCCCGACGAGCAACTCCGTCCGCACGTGGATGCCGTGCACGCCCGCATCGCGGGCGAGGCGAACGAACTCGTCGAAGTGCTCGTGCAACAGCGGGTCGCCGGCGCCGGCGAAGGTGACCACCACGTCGCCGGGCGCCGCGATCTGCTCGAAGAGCTTTTCGGCAAGGGCGAGGTCGAGATCGGGTCGATCCCCGGCGGCGCCGCCGGTTCGTCTCGTGGTCAGCTCGACCACGACGTCGCGCGGAAACTGCTGGTGCTCACGGCCGGCGCGCTCGTCGAGCGCGGCGACGATGGCCGCCGCGGACAGGTTGGTGACGGCGGTTGTCCCGAACGTGGCGCTGAGCAGGCGCCGGTATCGCGGCGCGTCGAATGTCGCGCGGATCCGGGCCCGGCGGACGCGGTGGTCGACGGTGACGTTCACGCTTTGCGCGATCGGGTCGGGCTGCGGTGCCTGCGGCTGGTAGACCAGCAGGCCTCCGATCGTGGACAGCCTGTTGCGGAGCGAGAGCTCCTCCATGAGGCCGGCCGAGACGAGGCATCCGGCGAGGCCGGGCGGCGCCTGGCTGAAGACGAGCGTGTGCTTCGCGGGAAACTGCAGGTGACGGGTGACGATCGCGCCAACGCCCGTCTCGGCATCCGGATCGATCAACGGCCAGTCGGGGCCGGCCACCAGCGCGGCGGTCAGCCCGCGTTCGCGCATGACCCGGCTCATCAGTGAAGGGCACAGCACCTCGTCGTAGACGCTCATGCCCGCGATGCCGCCTCGCCAGCTCGAGACCGACCAGCGCCGCGCGGCGGCGATCGCCGCCTGCTCCGGTCCGTACGGTGAACCGTCGCAGCGATGCACGTGCACCGGTCGACCGATGCGGCCGGTGTCGATGAGGCCGTCGACGTCGAATCCGTCGGGCACGATGAGAATGATCGACTCCAGTTCCTGGGCGGCGCCGAGACGTTCGAGCGTCGCCTGGATGACCGGCCGTCCGGCGAACGGTTCGGCGAGCGATCGGCGGATCCCCAGCCCGTTGCGGTCCGGATCGACCGCCACGATCGCGGCCACGCGCCCCGGCACGTCCCCGGGCGTGATCCTGAGGTCGTCCAGCAGTGCCGTGCCGGACTGCTCGGCCGCCGTGACCCGAACGCCTGCGAGCACGCGTTCGGTGAGCCGCAGTTGATTCGCGAGTTCGCCGGCGGCGTCGCCGGTCCAGGTGACGTTGTCGAGGTCGCGTTGAAGCTGCGCCCGCTGTTGCCGAGGCGCGTCGAGGTCGGGCTGCATGAGCAGGCGGCGGTCCGCCCGGTGGCGCTTGTATACGCCGAGCTGGTTGAGGTGATTGAGGATCCCGAAGGCATCCATCCGCCGGTCGATCGCGGTCCGGTAGCGCTGCAGTGTCGCGAAGTGGCGGCGCATGGTCCGGGGGTCGGCGTGGTCCCGGATCATCCGGCGCAGCAGGCTTGCGGTCTTGCCGGCGGTCTCCTGGATCACCGCGACGTCGGCGCGAATCGACGCGACGCGGTCGCCCACGGCGGCGAGACGTGCCGGGACCGGTGGGGGGGGCAACGGTATCGCGGGCAGGGGTGTCGTCGCGTACCTGCTCAATACCTCGGCGAGCGGCATCGCCGTCGTGTGTTGCTTGGCGAGACCGCCGCCGGTCGCGTCGATGACCTCGACGCCCGCCTCGCGGTAGCCGGCGAAGTCGCGCTCGAACTGGTGAAGGTACGTCAGCATCTGCCCGTCCGTGTACACCGGCCTGCCGTCGGCGCCGGCCACGCGGCTCAGGTGTTTCCGGTGGCGGGCGATCCGCTGCCACTGCATCATCTCGATCGTGTTGAACGGGTTGAGTTCGGGCGCCCACACCTCGTCGATGGCCGTGCCCGGCGCGTAGTACAGCCCGTCCGTGAAGGCGAGGTCCTGCCCGACCAGGACGATGGGGTTGCATCCGAGAAAATTCGCCAGGTACACCGCGAGGTGCGCCACCGTCGCGCCGGCGGGCAGCGAGCCCATCGGGCGGGCGTGCTCGCCGAGCACCTGGTCGAGAAACTCGTTGGCGCAGCAGCGAATGGGTCCGGGAAAGGCGTCGAGAATCACCGGGTGCGCCTTGGGCTCGGCGACGAGCGTGACGTCGCGTACGGACTCGGGCGTGAGATCCTCGTAGAACCGCCGGGAGATCTCGTGGAAGTCCAGCGCCGTCACGAAATGTGGCCGCACGCCGGCGGCCAGCAACGGGCGCAGCGTCGTCTGCGCGGCGATGATCACGGCCCGCTGCCTGACCCCGGGCGCCGCGAGAAGGTCGAGGCTGCGGTGCAGGCTCGGCCCGGCGGAGACGACGATCGCCGGGTGTCCGGCTGCCACCTGTTCCAGGTCGACAAGTCCCGCCCCGGCGGCGTAGTGATCGAGGTTCAGCAGCAGGTTGCGAACCGTGTCCACCGACCGCATGAGCGTCGTCATGAACGTGATCTTGCTCGCGGTGACCAGCTCGGTGAAGATCTCGGTGAAGCGCCGGCCATGTTCGCCGATCCTGCGGCGGCTCGGCGGGTGCTCGAGGAAAGCGACGCCCTGGGCGATGATCGACTCGGTGCCTTCGAGCTTCCGGGCGAGCGTGCCGCGATCGCCGGCGTCGGTGACGAACAGCAGCTGTGCGGACTTCATCCACGACGAGTGGTCGATGCGCTCCAGTACCGCCCGCAGCAGGCCGAGGTCGGGCTCCAGGACGACGATGATCCCCGACGAACCGAGCCGCTCGGCCAGCGCCCGAACGTGATACCCCGCTCCGAAGCCAAGGATGACGACGACCGCGTGCTCCACGAGATCGACCTGCTCGGCGAGCCGCGCGGCCTCGTCGAGCGGGCGGTGGCGGCTGCACAGCGCCGTCGCCCCGATCGACACGCAGAGGACCCGTTGGGGCGTGTCGTTGAAGACCACGTCGCGACGCGGCTCGACCGCGTCGAGCTTCTCGCGGAGTTCCGCGTTGCGCTTCCCCAGGCAGCCGAGGTTGGCCGCCAGGGCTGATTCCGGGGTCATGGTCCGGGGCATGGTCGTTCGTGTTATCGGCACGATCGGACCATGCCGTCGAGTCCGCGGCCTACCCTGTCAACGTGGATCTGATCACGCGATACGTGCTGGAGAACCCCTTTCCCTTCAGTCTGGTGCTGCTGGTACTTGCGGCGGGTCTTGCGCGGTCGGGGTTGCGAACCGGCCGGAGGTCGCACCTGGTCGCAGCGGCGGCTGCGGCAGCGGTGGGGGTGGCGGTCGTGCTGGCGGGCACGACGATCGAGACCGCCGGAGAGCACGCCCGGCGAGTCGTCCTGGAGGCCGTGGCGGCGGCCGTACGGGCGGACGTTGCGGGGGTCACGGCGCTGCTCGCCGACGATGCCGTGCTGTCGCTGGCCTCGCCCAACAATCCCGGTTATCCGCGCGACGCCATCGAACGCAGGCTGGCAGGGCTTGCCGGCAGATACCGAATCGCGTCCAACCGGATCACCAGCCTGGACGCCGTGACCGTGTCACGGCAGCGTGGCGAGGTCAACCTCGTGTGCCGCACGGAACTGGAGCTGGGCTTCGGTCCCGTGCCGACGAGCTGGGTCGTCCAGGTCGATCGTCAGCCTGACGGCTCGTGGAAGATCACCCGTGTGACGTGGTTGACTCTCGCGACCCGCACGCCCCCCGAGGAATGGTAGAGCAAGCTCTGAGCTTGCGATTCCCTTATGTGTGGCACGGTTGAGCGGGAGAAAATAGACCGGGACTAATTTCCAGGCTGCCGTCACCGCGTTTCAGTGGGCCACCGGCTGGAAATTAGTCCCGGTCTATTTTCTCCCGCTCGACCGTGGAGCGACGTCCAACCACGGGCGAGGTCGTCCGCCTGCGGCGGACTCCCTCGACCGTGCCACCCACTATGGGGCAGACTCTCACTGCGCGTCAACGAGAACCGGAATCTCCAGCACCCGGTTCAACCGGGCGCCGTCCTGAGTGATGACGCCCAGATGCACGCGGCGACCCGACAGCAGGCGCTCGCCGTCGGCCAGCCGGAAGCTCCGCACCGCCGTCTGGCCCGGCCCAAGATCGCCGATTCTCCGGCGCTGACGGCTCAGGCCCGGCGCCGAGACGTACGCGGTGAGGTTGACCGTCCGGTTGCCCGTGTTCGTCACGGTCTCGGTGATGATCAGGTCGCCGGACCCCGCGCGATCAAGAGCTCTGTGCCAGTGCGCGGTGAACTCCAGGTCCCGCACGCCGACTTCCAACCGTGCCCGGACGCGGAACCGGTATTCGCGGTCGGCGGTGAGCTCGACGTCGGCCTCGGCGAAGGAGACGCCCGTGATCAGACGCTGCGTGAACACGATGCTTACGGGCAGCTTCGCCTGCCCGCCCGGTGGGATCGAGAACCTGTGTATCCGCGGCGTGATCCTCCATCCGGCCGGAGGTCTCAAACGAATCGTGCCGGTGATGGTGCTGCCCCAGGGATTGCCCAGCAGCACGTCGCCCTCGTGGACCTGGTGGCGGGCCGGCAGGTAGTCGGGCATGATCCGGAACGCCGCGCGGAAGCCGACGAGCCCCGCGTCCACTCCCTCGACGAACAGCGGGCGCCGGCGAAGCGGAATCTCGTGTACGCCGCCGGTCGGAGCGACCTCGCGCCGGTTTCCGAACGCATCGACCACGTCCACGGGGCCGTCGGCAAGCAGCATCGACAGGGCCGCGCTCGCGGGCAGCGCCTTCTCGTTCCAGGCGACCAGGGTGGTCTCGCCGGGGCCGGGGCCGCTGAGGATCCAGCATTGCACGCCGTCGGCCACGGGCAGAACGCCGGCGAACCGGCGCCCGTCCAGGCGATCCGCCAGCGCCCGCCAGACCGGGAAGGAAGGATCGGGAACGAGAGGGCCGCGCGGTCCGCGGCGTGACCAGGGGGCGGTGATCGCCATATGCGGCAGCCCCGCGCGAAAGCCCCACAGTGTGCGCAGCAAAAGGTCCTCGACGCGCTGGTCGGGGGCATACAGATCCGCGTCGAGCCGCTGGATCGTCGTATGCACCGGTTGCGTGCCGATCGGCCACTGCGCAGCGAAGTCCGCCAGCACCCGTGGCGCGATGAACGTGGGGATGTCGATCCAGTATCCGTGCGGCGCCGGAAGCGGTGCGAGCTCGTACTCGGCCGACCACGGCACGAGCACCACCGGGTCCGGCACGAAGTCCGCGAGGGCCCCGGCCACCGAATCCACCATCGTCTGCAACTGCTCGTCGGAGAGCAGCACCGCGCTGCCCACGGCCGCCGGCCCGGGCGTTTGATCGATGCCGGGCGTGAGCAGCCACCTGGGAACCTCCAGGCCGAAGCCCATGAACAGGTCGGTCAGGTCGTCGCGTCCCTTGATCAGCGCGCGCACGCGGTCCCGGTCCAGTGGGCCCTGATGCGTCAGGTCGCGCGAGAGCCCCGGCAGGGCGATCGTCAACTCGACGCCCCGGTCCAGCATCTCCTGACCGGCGCGGTGCATCGGGCTGCGCCCGCCATCGGGGCTCAGGGCCGCGGACTGCCGGGGAACCGGCAGCATGACACCCGTGACGCCCAGGTGCTTGACGAGCCGGCGCAGCATGTCCGTTGACGCCGGCGTGGCCGGTGACCCGAGCACGACGCCCAGTCGCTGATCGAGGTTGTGCGAGGCGCGTTGAGTGCGAAGCACCACGAGATCGAGCGTGCGGCGGCCCACGATCCGGTCGTCGTTGCGAACCTCGACCACGGCGCGGTACCAGCCGTCATCGATGCCGTCCAGCTTCAGCGTGTGTCGCCACGAGCCGCGGGCAAGAGCGTGCCTCTGCTCTCGCACCACCCGGCCGTCGAGGTCGAGCACCAGTAATCTGGCCGTCAGGTCCTCTGCCGTCGGGTCACGGACCAGCACGTGAAGCAGGGGTACCGCCTGCTCCACGATGACGTTGTCCGGCGCCGAGGTCGACAGCTCGATTCGCGGTTGCTGCCACACCGCGATGTCGTCGAACCACGCCCGCCCCGCCAGGTCATCGAGTTGCGGCTGACCCTCCCGCCGGCCGGAGTGCAACCGGGGCTGCAGCACCTGCAGTTCCAGCACGAGGTCAGCGGCGGCGTCCGAGTCGCCGTACACGTCAATCGAGACGTGCTGCCACCGGCCCGCGGTCCGCAGGGGCGGGCTCGTGGCGCGGCTCTCGGCGATGGGCCGGTGATCGGCGTCGTAGAGCTGCGCGACGATCTGCGCCGTGGCGCGGTCCAGGTGTTCGGTTCGCACCCATGCCGAGACCCTGTAGTCGCCGCCGGGCAGAACCGGAATCACGGCGGTCGGGAGCCGCGCCGACAACGAACCGCCGTCCAACTCGAACATGAAAGACCATCGCCCCTCGTGCGCGGCGGTGCGGCTGAGCTGCATGGTGCCGAACCGGGGAAACCCCTTGTCCGGGGCGATGAAGCGGTAGAAGTTGAACGGCATCGTGTACGGCGCTCGCTCGGCTTCCTCGAAGTCGTAGCGTTTGAGCAGACGGCCCAGTGACGACAATGCCGGCGGCGGCTCCCGGACGGTATCGGGCCTGGTCGCGGGCCTGGTCGCGGGCCTGGTGGCGGGTGGCACGGTCGACGGAGCGAAGCGACGTCGCCCGTGGTCCTGGGTGGCGGCGGCCGGCGGGTCACCGGGGGCGCCCGCGGTGACCATCACCGCGGGGGTGGCCAGCAGCGCCAGACAACACAGACGGCACGGTCTTGTCCCGGTCATCGCCCTTGTTAATCGGCCGATTGGCGAGCGAGATCCACGTTGGCCGATGGACTACTGACGCCGGGCCTCTCAGGAAGCCCCGCTTCGTGATGGTTGCAATCCTCCGGACAACACTGGTGGGGGCCCTTCTCTGCGCGTCGGCGCTGGTGGTCTATTGGCGCGTCTCGGACGGCGACATCCGCCGGACGATGTTGGAGATGGAGGCTGTCCAGCAGGAGATGCAGCAGCGGATCGACGCCAGGGAGGCGATGATCGAGCGTCTCAGCCGCTCCCGGCGGCTGGCCCACATCCAGGTACTCGACCAGCAGGTCGGGCCGAACGACGAGATCCTGCGGACCGACCTTCTGTTCATCGAGCTCGATGACGACGGCAGCGAGCTTGCTCGCCAGCACTTCACTGTTCCGGGCGACGTCCTCTTCGTCGACGCGTGGTCGGTGAAGTTTCACCGTGAGGACGTTGCCGACGGGCACCCGCTGCGCGGCCGGACACTCGTGTTGCTCCGCCGTCTGTACTCGGATCGCATGGCTCCGATCGATGGCTATCCGATCGACGTGCCCGGCGCGATTCCGCCCGGCTACGCGACCGGCGAGCGCGGCGAGTTCGAGAAGCTCGTGTGGGAGCACTTCTGGGAGCTGGCCATGGATCCCGCGGCGGCAGCCGCAATGGGCGTCCGCATCGCCCAGGGAGAGGCGGTCTACAAGCCGGTCCGCGCCGGCCGCGTGTACGAACTGAGCGTCGATGCGGCAGGTGGCATGAGCCTCGCGCCGCTGCCGGCGGACGATGTGGCCGTCACGGGACTCGACGGGTGAAATCCGGGTATCGTGTCATGCATGCCGGGCGAGCGGCCCCGATCGTTGAGCGACCTCGAGCGCGCCGTGCCGCGTTGCCGGCGGTGTCCGGAGCTTCGCGGCTATTGCGCGGAGGTGGCCGCGACCAGGCGCCGCGCGTTTGCGGACTGGACGTACTGGGGGCGTCCCGTGCCGGGGTTCGGGGACCGCGGCGCCCGGATCCTCATCGTCGGTCTCGCGCCCGCGGCACACGGGGCCAACCGCACGGGCCGGATGTTCACCGGCGATCGGTCCGGCGACTTTCTCTATGCGGCGCTGAACCGGGCCGGGCTGGCGAACATGCCGTGCTCGACGGACCGCGATGACGGGCTGACGCTCAACGGCGTCTACATCACGGCGGCACTGCGCTGCGCGCCGCCGGGCAACTCCCCGACGCCGGCGCAGCTGGCGAACTGTGCCCCGTACCTTCAGCAGGAGCTGGCCATCCTGCGGCCGGCGGTGATCGTCGCGCTCGGCGGGATCGGCTTCAACGCCTCGCTGCGGGCGCTCGAGGCGGGCGGAGCGCCCGTCGGGCGGCCTCGCCCGCGCTTCGGGCACGGGGCCGAGTTCCCGCTCGGGTCCACGGTGCTGCTGGGCTGTTACCACGTCAGCCAGCAGAACACGTTCACCGGCAGGTTGACGGAAGCCATGATGGACGCACTGCTTGGCCGGGCCGGGGCGATTGCAGAAGGAGCCACACTGCCGTGCGGATCTTCCTGACCGGCGCCACCGGGCTCATCGGGCGGCGGCTCGTTGCAGACCGTCTCGCGCGCGGTGACTCGCTGACGGTCGTCTCCCGTGATCGTGCGCGGGCGCGGGCGCTTGCCGGCGAGATCGACGTCATCGAGGCGGACCTCACGAAGCCCGGTGACTGGCAGCAGCGTGTCGGCGGATGCGACGCGGTCGTGCACCTCGCCGGTGCCGGCATCGCCGACCGCCGCTGGACCCGGGCATACCGCGCGCTGATCGAGACCAGCCGCATCGAGAGCACGCGGCACATCGTCGATGCCATCGAGGCAGCGCCCGCCCCGCCGCGAGTTCTCGTCAACGCGTCCGCGGTGGGGTATTACGGTGACGGGGGCGAGAACGTGCTCGACGAGTCTGCCCCGGCCGGTGATGACTTCCTGGCGGACCTCTGCGTGCGCTGGGAAGCCCAGGCCGCCCGCGCCGAAACCGGCGCAACGCGTGTCGTGTTGATGCGCATCTCGGTCGTGCTCGACACGCGGGGCGGCGCCCTGGGCGCGATGCTGCCGATATTTCGCCTGGGGCTCGGCGGGCCGCTCGGTTCCGGACGCCAGTACTTTCCATGGATCCACTGGCGCGACGTCGTGGGGCTCTTCGACCTCGCCCTCGGCGACGATACGCTGCGCGGTCCCGTGAACGCCGTCGCGCCCGAGACCACCACCGGCCGCGTCTTTGCGCGGACGGTCGGCCGGGTCCTTCGCCGGCCGGCGGTGCTGCCGGTGCCCGTGGTTGCACTGCGAGTGGTCATGGGTGAAATGGGCCGGTACGTGGTCGCGAGCCAGCGTGTGGTCTCCCAGGTGGCGACGCAGCGCGGCTATGCGTTCGTCTTCGGCCGGCTGGGGCCGGCCCTGGAGGACCTGCTTGGGTAGCCGGCCCGCCCCGTGGTACACTCCCCGGCCCCGCGGCCGTGAGGAGATCGATGGGAGACAACGGCAGCACAAAGATCTGGCTGAACGGCGAACTCGTGGGCACCGACGAGGCGCGCATCAGTGTCTTCGATCACGCGGTCCTCTACGGGGACGGCTGCTTCGAGGGAATCCGTGCCTACGGCGGTCGCGTCTTCAAGCTCGCGTCACACCTGGACCGCATGTACGCCTCCGCGAAGAAGCTCCGTCTGACGCCGCCGTTCCCGAAGGACGAAATCGACCGTGCGATCCGTACGACGCTCTCCGCCAACGGGTTGACCGACGCGTACATCCGGCTCGTCTTCACCCGCGGCGTCGGCACGCTGGGACTGCATCCCTTTCGATGCCCGAAGCCGACCGCCTTCGTGATCACGGACTCGATCGAGCTCTACCCGCCGGAACTCTACGAGAACGGGATGGACGTCATCGTCGCCAGGCAGCGGCGGATCCCCATCGAGAGCCTCGATCCGTCGATCAAGAGCCTCAATTACCTCAACAACATCCTTGCCAAGATCGAGGCGATCGACGCTGACGTGCTCGAGGCGATCATGCTCAACGTCGACGGGCAGGTGAGCGAGTGCACCGGGGACAACATATTCCTTGTCTCCGACGGCGTCGTCATCACGCCGCCGGCGTGCGCGGGCATCCTGCACGGGGTCACCCGCCGGTTCGTCATGGAAGAGCTCGCACCCGCCCTCGGCCACGCCGTCGAAGAGCGCTCGCTGACGGTTGACGACGTTCTCGGTGCCGACGAGGTCTTCCTGACCGGCACGGCAGCCGAGATCATCGGCGTCAAGCGGATCGACGGCCACGCCATCGGCTGCGGAGCCGTCGGCCCCGTGACCAGGGCGCTGACGGCGGAGTTCCGCCGGCGGGTGAGCAGCAACGCTCCGGAGGATTGATGCCGCCCGATGCGTTGCCGGACCTGCGACTACTCACTCTGGAACCTCAAGAGGCAGACGTGCCCCGAGTGCGGCGCGGCGTTCCGGCCGAGTACCTACGAGTTCGTCGCCAACTCGGTGCGCTTCTGTTGCCCGCACTGTGACCAGGCGTACTACGGAACCGGTCCGACGGGGCACCTGGAGCCGGACCGATTCGACTGCGTTCGATGCGGCAACGGAATCGCCATGGACGAGATGGTCCTGCGGCCGGCGGAGGGGCTCCAGGAACTCCAGACGCAACCCGGCAGCAATCCGTGGCTCGAACGGCACCGCCGGGGCCGGATCAAGGGGTGGTGGGGCACGATCGGCCAGGCGCTGATCGCGCCGGACCGCCTTGCCAGGGGAACGCCCGAAGCCAGCTCGCTGGGCCAGGCGTGGTGGTTCGCGACCGTCACGCTCGTACTCACCTTCGCCGTGGGCGTGATCCCGGTCATGTGCCTCGCCCTCGTCTTTCCGATGATGATGGTTCGATCGGCGCAGTCCGGCGGGCTCTCCGGCGCGCCTTCCCTGGGAATGTTCGCAGCAATGATGGCTGGTGGCGCGGTGTTCGGCCTCGTGGTCGGGTTCGTGTTCACCCTGTTGTTCACATGGATGTGGGCACTGGTGACCCACCTGCTGCTGCGAATCAGCGGGTCGGGGCACGGACCGTTGAGGCGGACCGTTCATTCGATTTTCTACAGCAGCGGGACCATCGTGGTCTCGGTCGTTCCGTGCGTGGGAAACCTCGCTATGCTGTGGTGGATCGTCAGTGCGATACTCATGGTCAGGCGGTCGCACCGCGTCAGCGGCATTCGAGCGACGTTCGCGGTCTTGACGGCGCCGGTGTGCCTGACCGTACTGGTGGTTGGGTTCTATGCCGTGGCTCTGACCGCCGCAATCGGCAGCACCGCGACGCGGGTCTCCTGGGTGTCGACACAGGGCTCGGCGGGCGCAGCGCAGATCGTCACCGACGCGCTGATACTCCATGCCGACACGAACGCCGGGCAGGGACCGGCCCACGCGCTGGAACTCATGCTGGGCTCCGGTCTTACGGAGTCGCAGTTCGTCGCTCCTGCGTCCGCGACCGTGATCGCCGACGTCCCGGTGGGCGGGATGACCCTGCTGGACCTCGCCATCATGGCCGGCGACGAGAAGCTGGAGGTGATCGGCCGGGCCGCGGCGGCGCTGCCGGCCGATGTCGTCGCGCACCGGGTCGGTGACTTCGTTTTCACGTACCACGGCGCCGTGCTGGACGAGCGCGCCGCCGGCTTGTGGGTGGTCGTGATGTGCCCCGATCCGGACGTCAACGGCCCGTTGGACGCCGTCACGCCCGTGTTCGTCGGGTTGGCCGACGGGTCGCAGTTGTCCCTGGTGCGCTCGACGCTCCGGAACATGCTGCCGGAGCAGAACCGGCTGCGGCGGAGACTCGGTCTGCCGGCGCTGCCCGATCCGACGACGGTGACCCACTGATGCACCTCCGTAAAGTCTTTCTCTGGTCGATGATCGCGTCGCTGGCGCTGGCCGCGCTGCTGGGGATCGCGGCGCTGGTGCTGCCTCGCTACGGTCCGGACGAAGAAGTGCTCGTCTCGACGGCCCTGTTCGTGTGCTTCAGCATCGTCGCGCTGATGTGCGCGACGGTCCTGGAGCGCCGCCGCGCGGTCGCGTTCATGTGGGCGGGTCTCGGCTCGGCGGTCGCGGCACTTCTGGTGTGGCTCACGCTCATCTGGTTCGATTCGTTTCTTGGGTGGAGTGCGGAACGGGTCATCGTGCAGATCGCGGGAATGTTCACCATCGGTGCGCTGCTCGCCGCCCAAAGCGGTCTGCTGGCACTGCCCCGGTTCGACACCCGCCGGGACCATGCCATACGCCGAGCGACGATCGGCGTGTCGGTGTTCCTGGCGACGGACGTCGTCATCCTGATATGGTGGTACGATCAGATTGAGCGCGTCGTCGATGGCTACATCCTGGGGCGGGCAGTCGGTGTGCTGTCGATCATCGCCGCGTGCGGCACGGTGGTGACGCCGATTCTCTGGAAGGTGCAGTCCGTCAAACGAGGGGGTGCGGGCGAGTCCATTCCGCTGGACGTCGAGATCCGCATCGTCTGCCCCCGTTGTCACCACGAGCAGGCGCTGAAGCCGGGCAAGCGTGCGTGTGCCAAGTGCAGCCTGAGAATCTCGATCGAACTGGAGGAACCTCGCTGCGCCTGCGGGTACCTGCTGCACCGGCTCGAGAACGATCGCTGCCCGGAGTGCGGTCGCGCCGTCGAGCAGCGCGACCGCTGGGCGGCTGGAGCGGGTTCACTCCAGGTGTAGCGTTCTGAGTGCGATGCTCTTTGCTGTGGTGGCGTCGCCGGATCGACGGCATATTCCTCATATTCCGAGATTCGGCGACGCCACCACAGCGGAGATGATCGTGCTCAGAACGCTACAGATGGAGTGAACCTGCTCTAGTACGAGACCGTCGCGCGTTCCGTCGTGATCTCGACGGTCGGAACGGGCTGTTCCTGGGGCCCGGCGCCCTCGATGTGCAGTCGCTGGGCGCGCACGGTCGACCAGTCGGTTACCGAAAGGTCCGGCGCGTCGTCGAAGGCGTGCAGGCGCAGCAGGTTGTACTCGTTGTCTCGTTGGGCGGGAAGAAAACCCGCGTCGCGAATCAACCTGCAGAGCATCGGCTCGTTGAGGCAGTGCGTCGTGCCGGCGGCGCTGACGACGTTCTCCTCCATCATGACCGACCCCATGTCGTTGGCGCCGTAGTGAAGGCCGACCTGGCCGATGGACGGCCCCATGGTGACCCAGCTCGCGCCGATCGAGTACACGTTGTCGAGATAGAGTCGGCTCAGGGCCTGCGTACGCAGGTACTCCGCGGCGCCGGCCATGCGTACGTATCGCCCGAAGTCGGCGTGCGCGCTCTTGAGACCGGTTCCGTCGAGTCTCGCCACGACGTCGCCGGGGAAGTCATCGCCGGGATCCTGGTCGGGTCCCTGGCCCCACTCGCGGCACCGGCCCAGCGGCGTGTTCTCGCGCTGAAACGGCCAGGAGATGAACGCCTTGTACCGGCCGCCGCCCGCGGCTGAGAAGTCGGCGATGCTGCGGTCCTGCCATTGCCGGATGAGTTCGAAGTGGTGAATGCGGTCGGCGATGCCCTCGATGTGCCCGAACATCATCGTCGCGGAGGTGTTCATGCCGAGTTCGTGGGCGACCCGCATCGTCGTGAGCCACGCCTGGGCGTCGCACTTGCCGAGCCCGATCTTCCGCCGGACCGCAGGGGCGAAGATCTCGCCGCCGCCGCCGGGGATCGAATCCAGGCCGGCCGCCTGCATCTGCCTCATGACGCTGCGGAGCCTGGCCTCGAGCGTGCCGCCGGGCGGATCGAAGAACTCCACGAATTCGATGAACTCCGGAGGGCTGAACGCGTGCACGTGGATGTCGGGAAAACTCTCTTTGATCGAGTTCAGAAGGTCGAGATACCACGACAGCGGCAGGTCGCGGTTCATCCCGCCCTGCATGAGGATCTGGGTGCCGCCGATGCCGGCGAGTTCGGCGATCTTCTCAAGCACCTGGTCCTCGTCGAGGGTGTACGCGTCATCCTCGTGGCCGTCCCGCCGGAACGCGCAGAACGTGCACTTGGCGGTACACACGTTCGTGTAGTTGATGTTGCGGTCGATGACGTAGGTGCGAATGCGGTCGCCGTGCAGATGCCGGGTCCGGGCGTCCGCCCAGCGGCCGAGTTCCTGGATCGCCATCTCGTGATAGAGGCGCATCGCCTGCCGCGGGCTGACGCGCAGCTCGCCGGCGACGACGTCGGTGAGCACGGCGGGGTCGAGGATGTCCAGGTCGTCGCGCAGGTGAGCGGGCATCAGGCACCATGATAGAGGATGCTCGTGAGGCCGGTGACGGTGTGTCGAGATCGGGCAGCCGGACCAACCGGACCAGCGCCCCCGGCAGGCAGCGGTTTCGCTGTGTGGGACGACGAATCATGTCGAAGATTCATCAATCCGGTGTGATAACCTCGCTATCGCTCGTGGCTTCCGGGACGAAGGGGAATGAGCCAGTCAATAAACCGCTCACTCTGCAAAGCGCTGGACCGGATGCGCTTCGTGATCTTCACGTCGTGCTGGGTCATCGCCCTGTCGCTGCTGGTTCAGGTCGTCGTGTGGTCGCTGTGCAGTTTCACCGAACTGCGATTCGCGGCCCCGGAGGCGGCCGGCGAAGCTCCACTGGTCGTCCAGAAGGCCGGGAGCCAGGGCTCCACCGCGAGACCGTGAGATCAACCGGAAGCTGGACCGTTGGTGGCTGAAGTCGACCGAGACCGCAGAGGAAGGCCGGCCGGTGAGTCCGGTCGATCGCATCTTCAAGATCGTCGTGACCGTGGCGAGGACGATGGCACTGATGAGCGCGGTGATCGTGTGCCCCGTGTTGTGCCTCGGCGTGTTGCTGGCCGTTCCCTCGGAGGCTCCAGGGGTGGAGCGCGCCGTCAGTGCGCTTTTCTGGGCGATCGTGCTGGTCCTGTTAATCATGCCTCTGGGGGGGTGGTTCGGCATGGCGTGGCGGCAAGGGACCATCACGGACTACGCGGCACTCACGGCCGTGGTCGATGCCGGGCGCGACGGTGGATTCAGCCCGGCGTTCTACGCGAGGTTTCTTCTTCTGCCGGCCGCGAGCGCGATCGGGTTCATCCGCGTGGGCTTCCAGTTCGACTCCGCCGTGACTGCGGTGCTTCTCAGGCGTGACGGGCTCGCCCCGCAGCTCGAGCGAGAGGCCTCCAACGTGGCGGCGACCAGTCTCCACGGGGGGAGCCGCAGCGCCGCCGCCATGGACAAGCTGATGAAGCCTGGCAAGAAGAAGAAGAAGAGGGGAGGGTAGTCAGAGCTTGAATAGCGTTCTACGTTTCAAGCGCTGACCCCACCATCGCAGGTTGATCGAGATCGGGCAGCCGAACCAACCGGACCCGCGCGTGGCGGCAGGCGGCGGATTCACTGGGCGGGGCGACGGAACATGTCGATTATTCACCAAGCCGGTGCGATAACCTCGTTCTCGCTCGTGGCTGCCGGGAAGAAGGGGAATGAGCCAGCCAGTCAATCGCTCACTCTGCATAGCGCTCGGCCGGATGCGCTTCGTGATCTTCACGTCGTGCTGGGTTATCGCTCTGTCGCTGCTCGTCCAGGTCCTCGTGTGGTCCCTGTGCACGTTCACCGAGCTGCAATTCGCCGGGCCGGAGGTAGCCGGCGAAGCTCCGCTGGTCGTCCAGAAGGCCAGGAACAAGGATTCCGCCACGCGAGGCCGTGACGCCAGGGAGAGCAACGGCCGGTGGCGGCCGACGCCGACCGAGACCGCCGAGAAAGACCTGCCGGTGAGTCCGGTCGATCGCATCTTCAAGATCGTCGTGACCGTGGCAAGGACGCTGGCACTGATGAGCGCGCTGATCGTCTGCCCCGTGTTGTGCCTCGGCGTGTTGCTGGCCGTTCCGGCGGGGGCTCCGAGGGTGGAGCGCGCCGTCAATGCGCTCATCTGGGCGATCGTGCTGGTCCTGTTGATCATGCCCCTGGGAGGGTGGTTCGGCATGGCGTGGCGGCAAGGGACCATCACGGACTACAAGGCACTGACGGCCGCCGTCGATGCCGGGCGCGACGGTGGATTCAGTCCGGCGTTCTATGCGCGGTTTCTTCTTCTGCCGGCCGCGAGCGCGATCGGGTTCATCCTCGTGGGCTTCCAGTTCAACTCCGCCGTGAGTGCGGTCCTTCTCAGGCATGACGGGATCGACCCGGAGCTCGAGCGAGAGGCCTCCAACGTGGCGGCGACCAGTCTCCATGGAGCGGGCCGCAGCGCCGGCGCCCTCAGCAGGACGCTGGAGGCGGACAAGAAAAAACAGAAGAAGAGGGCGCAGTCGATGTCGAGAATGTCCCCCGGTGAAATGCCGAAGCGGATCATTTAGCCGCGGCGCGCGAGAGACGCACTACTCCGTCCGGAACATCCGCCGATTCGATCCCCCAGGCTCGATCGAGGCCCGCACCGGTGCGCCGCAGCGAGGACAGCGACCGAGATACGCTGTCTCGGCGGCGTTGCGGTACATCCGCCCGTAGACGTGGCAGCACCGGTGCCACACGGAGAGAAACCGGCGCCGCGGCCCGGTCGGCGTGACGGCGCGCCGGGTTTCGCCTCGATCATCCATCTCGTCCGCTATCGGTCCGGTCCTTTGCACCGCTTCAATGACCACGGATCCTCACGAGCCGCGGCACGTCCGCTCGATCGCATCGCGCAACGCCTGGGCCCGGGCCATCGTCCGTGCCGTGTCCTGCTGGAGGACGCAGGCCCGGGCGTCGTTGCCGAGCTGTGGGAGGTTGACACGCACGTTCCACGCCGCCGCCTCCGCTCCGGATCGAGCCAGCAGGGCCGCGATGGCCAGATCGCTGCGGAGGCCGGTGCCGACGGTCGGGCTCACGCGGTCGAGCAGTTCCAGCACGGTGAGCCCGGCGGCCATGACCCGCTGCGGCGCGTCGATGGCGCCGGCGACCGCATCGGCCCACTCGGCCTGGCGCCGCTGGTCGTCGGCGGGGAGCTTCCAGAGTGCGGACAAGTGCTCGAACGCCGTCGCGTCCGTGTCCGCGAGCGCCAGGGCCCGCGATCGCAGCCCGCCCAGCGACTCGAGCACCTCGCGGTGCAGAGCATCGTGTGCCGCGGAATCGGGCCGGCCGATCCGATAGCGGAGAACCATCTCGCCCAGCGACGCGGCCATCGCCACCGTCACGGCCGCGATCGCGCCGCCGCCGGGCGTCGGTTGCCTGGCCGCAACCGCGTCAAGCAGGTCCGAGACGGTCCTGGCGCCGAAGGTCGTGGGGGTGGCGTCGGTGACGGGAGTGGTCATGGCAGCCTACCGGCGAATCTCTGCGCCGAGCTCGGCCGTAAGTGCGCCGATGAGGGCCTCGACCTGGACGTCCACCGAGTCGTGCACGAGTGTCCGGTCCGGGGCACGGAAGCGCAGTCGCACGGTGACCGACTTGCGGCCGGAGTCGATGGGCTTTCCGCGATAGATCTCGACGAGTTCGACGGCCTCCACGTGTTCGAGCCGCAGCCCGTCGATGACGCCACGGAGCGTCGCCCAGGTCGTCTGCTCGCTCACGATCGCCGAGACGTCGCGCTCGACGGCTGGAAAATTCGCCAGCCCGTGCGCCTCGGTGTCGGGGGGGTAGCTCTCGGCGATGTCGCTGAGGTCGAGTTCCGCCACGGCCACGGGCTCGTCGAGCCCGAACGACCGTGCGATCTCCGGCGCGAGCAGTCCGACGCGGCCGATCGAGAGTCCGCTGACCAGCACCGCGCCGCCCGGCGCATACCACCGGGCGCCGTCGTCCGGGACGATGTCGACGAGCGCCTCGGGCCCCATCAGGATCTCGATCAGCCGCTCGATCACGCCGCGCAGCGTCCGCACCCCGCTGTCGGCGGCGCGGGAGCCGGGCGCGTCCATGACGAGCGTGAGCTGCCGGCGCTCCATGTGTGTCGTGCCGGTTCGTAGAAAGGTCGCCGCCGACTCAAAGAGCTTCAGCGGTCGCACGCCGTTGTCGTGGTTGCGGGCAAGCACTCGCAGGAGGCTCGGCACCACCGACGGCCGCAGCACGGATCCCGCCTGCGTGTGCTCGGCCGTTGCCGTGTCCGCGGCCAGGCCGAGGATCTCGCTGCCGTCGGGTATGAACGGCTCGGCATCGCGCGTGCCAAGGAGGCCGTGGGTGACGGTCTCGACGAAGCCGAATCCGACCAGTGCGTCGTTGATCGCCCGCCGGGCGAGTTGGGCGGGCTGGACCGGGACGACGCGAATCTCGATCGTGTCGGTGACCGGCAGCGTGTCGTGGCCCATCATTCGGCCGACCTCCTCGATGAGGTCGATCTCCCGCTCGATGTCGAGCCGATGCACCGGCACGGTGCAGTGGATCGATCCGCCGTCGAGCACAGGCGCAAAATCGAGCGCGGCGAGCCACGACGCCATCTGCTCGTCCGCGATCGGTACGCCGAGAACGTCGCGGCAGCGGCCGGTGCGCATCGACACGGTCAGCGGCGGCGGGATCGGCGCGCCGTCCGAAACGACGCCCTCGTGCAGCGTGCCGCCGGCGACGTCGAGGATGAGCCCGGCGAGCCGCCGGGCGGCCGGCTCGATCTGCCCCGGATGCACGCCCCGCTCGAACCGGTAACTGGACTCGCTGTCGATTCCGTGGCGGCGGCTCGTGTTCCGCACGGCGACCGGATCGAAGGTGGCCGCCTCGAGCAGAAGATCGGTGGTGGATTCGCTCACCGCGGTGGCCGCGCCGCCCTTCACCCCCGCGATGGCGATGGCACGTTCGGCGTCGGCGATGACGAGATCCTCCCCGGTGAGGGTGACTTCGACCGCCCCCTCCCCGATCGGAACAAAGCGCTCACCGCTGTCCGCCAGGCGCACGATGATCCGGGGCCCGGCCAGCTTGGCCAGGTCGAAGACGTGCGTCGGTTGACCCATCTCGAAGAGCACGAAGTTCGTCGCGTCGACGATGTTGTTGCGGGGAATCTGGTCGATTGCACGCAGCCGGTCGGCAAGCCACCGGGGAGAGGGGCCGATGGTGACGCCCCGGATAACACGGCCCGTGTACAGCGGGCACAGTTCCCACTCGCGGTTCGTGACGGTGATCGCGTCGCGCGCCGGACCGCCGGTGACCGACGGCTCGGCCTCGCAGGGGATGAGGCGGCGGCCGGAGATCGCCGCGATCTCCCGAGCCAGGCCGATGTGACAGACGCACCCGCCGCGGTTGGAGGTCATCTCGTAATCCTGGCGCGTGTCCGAGCCGTTGAGGGCCTCGGACGCCTCCAGCGGGAAGCCGGCGCGCGTCAGCAACTCCGCCTGCTCCCGTGCGGAGGCGGGCGGGTCGAGGTACTCGTTCATCCAGTTGACGCTGGTCAGCACGGTACCGCTCACGGTACCGTCAACCGGGTCGCCTGTCAGGGGCCGTCGCGAGCCGGCGGACGGAGGTGTTACACTTGGGCCCGTCATGACATCCATGTCGTCTGCGAAAGGGAACCGTCCGGTGCGTGCGGTGCAGTTCCTGCCCGCCCTGTTGATCCTGGTCGCCGGGTGTGCGGCGGGGCGGCCCGCGGACGAACCCGCGATCGTCACGAGCCACCACGCCGACCCGCTGCACGTTCCGGCGGATTTCTCAATCGACCTGACGGTATGGGCGGAGTGGACCATCGCCGAGGCCGCCGTGGCGGTACCCCGGGCGCACCTGCGACCCGGGCGGTTCATCCTGTACAGCGACGGGTCATTGCACTGGTCGGGCCGGGTCGATCATCCCGAGGACGAGTTGCCGCCGGTGCGCCGCGTGCTTTCCCGCGGCGATATGGCGGCGCTGTGGACGCTCATCAGGCAGTTGGGCATGGACGAGACGACACACGCGACGCCGCCGGTGAACGTGCACCTGGTCGAGCCGTCGCCGGAAGAGGTGCGCTACCTGGTCGTGCTGACTGCGTTCGGCGAGCGGTGGGCATTCCAACGCAGCAGTCCCGTGGGGACGCCGCCGGACGCGGCAATCGCGAGCCTTGTCGAGCGGCTGGCGCTGCTGGTGTGGGAGGACGTGCGGCCGCCGGCCCCGATCATTCCGCGCCGCCACGACTTCGGCCCCGATCCCTACGCGCGGTATCGACGATGAAGCTCCTCACGGTGGCGGTGACCGCGGCCCTCGCCGCCGTGTGCGCGGGTTGCTCGATGCCGGGCTCGTCACCGCGGGTTGATCGGCCGGAGGTTCTCTTCGCCGACGGGTTCCTGCTGGAGCTGCGGCTGCAGGGCCTGGACAACTATGCAGTGCTGTACCGCGTCAACGGGGCGGGCCGCCTGGGTTTCGGCGGAGGGGCCGCCGCCACGAGCAGCCGGCTGACCTGGACGGGATCGCTCAGTCCCGAGCAGTACGATCGGCTCCAGGCGTTGCTCCGGCAACACGGCTGGTTCGACGGCCTCGTGGTCTCGACGGGCGAGCCGCGGCGGCAGGTGGCCCGTATCGCGCTGCGGTGGCCGGGCGGCCGTCGCCGCTTCACCGTGACCGGCGACAGCCCGGATGTCGAGCCGGTGCGGCAACTGCTCGACGATGCAGCCCGGCAACGGTTTCAGCCCGTGCTGGAAAGCCTTCCACGGCCCGGCGAACGCTGATCGACGGCTCCGGGCCCGATGCCCCTATCATCCGGAGCATGGTGCAACGACGTGGTCAGTCGCTGATCGGTCTGCTGGTCGTGGTGGTGATCATGCTCGTGATGGGCGTGGTCATGTCCAATGCCATCAACAAGAGAACCACGGGCGCGGGCTCCACGAGTTCCGGCACCATCGCATCGTTCAAGGACAAGCAGTACCTGTCGTCGATCTACCAGTCGATGGCCGCGCAGTCGCAGTTGACCGGAGACGGTCGTTTTCTCGTCCCAAGCGCGCTCACCCGGCGCCGCGACCCCAACGACGATACGACCGCGAGCCTGTTCTCAGCGATGATCGCTCAACACTCGGTTTCGCCGGAGCAACTCTATTCCGGCAACGAGATGAGCCCGTACGTCCGGCCCGACGAGGACTACGACTACATGGCGTACAGACCGGTGGACGACGTCTTCTGGGATCCGTCGTTCACGGCAAACCTGTCGTGGGACTCGAACACCTCGTTCGCCCACATCCCGTTGTACGGCAACCGGCTTCGCCGGCTGTGGCAGTTCACGGCGGACTCGCGGATGCCGCTGCTGGGCAATCGCGGACCGAAGGACGGCGTGGCGGATCCGGAGTCCTGGACGTACAACCGCGACGGCAAGTGGGGCGGTCACATTGTTTTCGGCGACGGCCACGTCGAGTTCATCTCGACGTTCACGATCACCGGCGTCTTCTTCAAGAGCGGCACCTCCAACCAGCCGGACAACCTCTACCGGATGGAGCAGGGCGCCGACGGCCTCGACGTGATCCTCGCCTTCACGAAAGAGATGACCGAAGACGGCCCGGTGCTCCAGTTCGACTGATCAGGGGCAGGGTCCCCAGTTCCCCAGCAACTCGAGGAAGTCGGTGATCCCCACGATACCGTCGCCGTCGAAGTCCGACGGATGCCCGGGGTTCGGGCCCCATGCGCCCAGCAGGTCGAGGAAATCGTTGATGCCGACCTCGCCGTCGCCGGTGGTGTCCCACGGGCACGTTGAACTGCAGGTGAGCGTGTCGATCGTGAAGTCGTCGATGCCGGCTTCGGAGACCGAGTCGTCGAGATCGGCCATGCTGAAGCGGATCCTCACCTGTGCCGTCGGCACGATGAAGTCGCTGACGATGAAGCTTGCCGGCTCCCATGAGCTGCTGGTGTCACCCACCTCCTCGACGAGCGTCCAGGTGGCACCGTCGTCGTTGGAGATCTCGACGATGAGCGCATCGTGCGACTCGAGCTTGCTGAACGCCCAGCGTGCATAGGACACGATGCCGTCGTTGCCGGAGAGGTCGAACAGGGGCGACGTCAGGATCGTCGGGCCGCCGTCCACGTCCGAGTTGGCGGCCTCGATGTCCCCGGCGAGGCCGTTCTCGGTCACGAACGCCACCACGCCGTCCGGCGTCGCGTCGAAGCCGGGAGCCGCCAGGAGGCCGAGGAAGATCGTCGCGTTGGGGATGGCCGCCTCCCATCCGCCGCCGGTCAACGACGGGTCGTTGGTGATCGTCCATGCGGAGACGTCGCCTTCCATCGCGTCGGCGAAGAGGTTCGTGGTTCCTTCGGCGGAGAACGCGGTGTGCGTGCCGCCCGGCGCCGACGGCGGGTCGAAGAAGGTCAGGCCGCCGCTGAGTTGTGCGCTGAGATAGAAGTCGAATCGGTCGGCGCATTCGCCGGCGGGGAGCGTCGCGGTGTACTGGGTGCCGCCCAGGGGCGTCAGCAGGGTCTCGACGAACGCGCCGCGGTTGGAGGAGACGAAGATGGCGGGCGTCCCCGGCTCGATCGTGTCGCCGGTTGGATCGATGTCCACGGTGAACTCCGTCGTCTCCTGGGGCACGATGAAGCCCGGCAGGCCGCCGGGATAGCTGAACGCGACCGCGATCGGCGGGGAGTTGATCCAGACCTGGGTGCCGCTGCACCGGCCGATGACGATGTCCGGCAGCGTGTCATTGTTGATGTCGAAGACGGCGATGTCGTGGACGCCGCTGAGATCGCCGGCGGGAATGTTGGCCGTGTCCGATGTGAAGGTCGGCCCGCTGGCGTTGCGGAGGATGTCACTGATCCGGCTGCAACCGGCGATGTCGACGTCCACGTCGGCGATGAGCACCTCGTTGAAACCATCGAGGTCGAGGTCGACGACCAGCGAGTTGCTGCCGAAGCCGCCCGTGTCGTTGGGGAACGTCAAGGCGGTGTCCGGCGCCCCGTCCATGACGGGGGCGAGAATGTACCGGTCCGTGCCGTCGTCGCTGATCACGAGGTCCAGCAGGCCGTCGCCGTCGAGGTGGCCGACACTGACGTGGTATGCCGCGCCGCTGAAGGTCGGGTCAAGCAGGTCGAAGACGCCGTTGCCGTTGTTCCGGAAGATCTCGACCGGACCGTTTTCGCTCTTGACGATGTCGTTGTCGCCGTCGTTGTCCATGTCGGCGATGATCACCGCCGTCCCGAAGTTCGAGGTGCGCATCGCCGTGGTAAGCCGGTTGTTGCCGTTGGTGAAGACGCCGGGATCGGCCGCGCCCACGTTCATCAGGAGCTGATCTTCGAAGTTGTCGTTGTACGAGACGAAGTACAGGTCGGCGAACCCGTCGCCGTCGATGTCCCCGGCCGCCACGGCGCAGAAGTTGTTGCCGCCGCCGAAGAGGACTGTCGGGGTGCCGAAGCCGAGCCAGTTGCCCTCGCCGTCGTTGCCGAGGTTCATGTACAACCGCGAGTCGTCGGCGAAGCCGGCCGCGTTGCAGCCGTTGCATGCGGCCGCCGTGACGAGGTCGAGCCAGCCGTCATTGTCGACGTCGACCAGCACCACGTCGCGGTCATTGGTCGGGTCGAGCATCTCCGGCGCCAAGGTGTCCGTCCGGTCCACCAGCACGCCGTTCTCGTTCATGAACAGCACGTTGCGGCGCCCCCCGGAGGTGGTCACCGGCTGCTTGCGAACGACCACCAGGTCAATGAAACCGTTGTGGTCGATGTCGCCCCACGCGTAGTCCTTCTCTTCGACATCGCCCGTGCCGACCGAGGGGTCGGCGACCAATCGCGTCGAGGCTTCGTTCGTGTACGTCACCCAGTCATCACCGCCGAGAGCCGGCGATGCGATCACGCCGCAACAGAACACGATCGCCACGTTGGCGCATGCATACCTGTACAACTGCCTTCGCATAATTCACCTCTTGGCACATGGGTGTGTGAGACCGAGCCGACGGCCATAGCCTACCGCATCCATTGATGCCTTATCAAGTGTCAACCGCCTCTTTCGGCGACGGAGATCCAGTCGGTGCCGGTTGTGCGGGGGCGGCCCTGCGGAGCAATAGCCGCCAGAGACTGTTTTATTCGGGCCATCGCGGACGGACCTGGAAATGGGCTGGGTCGGATTCGAACCGACGTCTGGCCGATTATGAGTCGGCTGCTCTGGGCCGCTGAGCTACCAGCCCGCGGCGATTGTACGACCGCCGGTGGGTTGCCCGTTGCCGGCCGACCCGGTTTTGGGGTCAAGTCGCCGGGACCGCAGGACGACTGATAACGGCAGACCCTCATCGCCGAGCGACAGTGCCGAGTGACAGCAAGGAGCTGATATGGACGCCAACCCATGGGTGAGTGAACCGACGGACGCCGCGACGGGCAGCGACGATGCCACGCAGGGCGACAGTCTCGGCGACCAGATCAACAGCGCCATCGGTGACTTCGACGCCAAGCTCACGCGGTTCCACGAGGAGCTCCAGCAGAAGCGCTCCGAGCTGTCCGACCTCGAGTCACTGATCGAGGAGACCGAGACGCTCCAGGCGAAGGCCTTCAAGGAACTGCTCAGCAAGAACAAGCAGATCAGGAAAATGCTCGCCCCCGCCAGGACGTCAAAGCCGAAGAAGACGACCCGCCGGCCCCGCAAGGCGAAGCCCGCTGAGCCGAAGCCGTCGGACCCCGCGGGGGATTGGGTCACGTGGTGGGCCCGACCTACGATGTTCGCACAGGCGCTCGCGGACCTGAAGGTTCCGCCGGACCTTTTTCAGGGCCCGGACTGGTCAGATCCGTACTCCCAAGATCCCACGGCGTCCGCGCGGAGCGAGACGTTCCTCGAGTCGATCCGCATGGCCAGAGCCGAGCTGCGTACCAAGGTTCCGACTCTGGCGTTCCTCCAGACCCAGAGGCTCAACCTGCCGGAGGACAGCGGCAAGCTCTTCGAGCACTTGAAGGCAGGAATCGACGAGACCCGCGAGGCGGCGACCCAGCTCAAGGAATCGATTCGCAACGGAAAATTTCCCCTGTCGGCGATGGGCCCCGTGATCGACGAGGCCCGGGCGGCGTTGGGGATTGGTGAGGGTGGGAAGAGTTGCCTGGCTCTGGCCACCGACCGCTGGCTACAGGACGAGAAGAACTGGGATACGATCGTGACATGGGGCGGGCGCATCCTGCCGGTGACCCTGGGCGTGGCCGCGTTCTTCGTGCCCGGTGGACAGTTCCTGTGGGCGGTCGGCGCCGTGGTGGGGGCGGCAACGGCTGGATACGAGTGGGACAAGTTTGGAGATCTTCTGCAGGCCGCCCAGACGCAGCGCGCCGGAAATCGGCTCGTCGATGTGACCGAAGCCGAGGCGAGGTCAGGCCAAAACTGGGCCCTGTTCGACGCGGGCATGAGTGCGTTCGACGCCTTTCAGCTGCTTCACGCGGGCCGAAACC